>CAYJDA010000033.1:0-26036 GCA_964368815.1 uncultured Oscillospiraceae bacterium | reverse complement strand
CAGACGGATAAAAAAGTTAATTTTTGGAATTAATACTACAGCATCCCGATAGAAAGAGCTAAAAGCATGGTGGCGGTATAGTATAATAGTAGATTAAAAAACGGAAGAACTTTTATTTTTTCTTCTCTAAACAGCTGGATAATTAATATAATATCCGAAGCAGTAAATAAAACTGCCGCTTGCAATACCGTTGCGGTAAAATCGTTGGTGCCGATAATAACAACAAAGGAAACCGCCTTAGACATTAATAATCCCAAAAAGAAAGCGTATGTTAATAGCAGCGGTTTTTTACCGCCAACATTTATACCTTTAAGAAAGGAGATTGAGAAAACCGCACCGGTAACAACAACAATTAAAACGGCATCTAACGGTGAAAACGGCAACACTGTATTAAACGCGAGAAAAAACACCCCGTGCGCTACCATAAACAGCGCCGCACCGGAAATAAACCAAACCGAATCGGCACCGTTTTTTTCGACGCTTAAAAAAACGTCGCCAAGAAAACAGAAAAACAGCGCAACACACATAAGAATAGAAAAAAGTAAATGTGTGTCGTTTTGCCGAAGAAACATGTTAATTATTCCGCTCAGCAAAAAAATAAAGCTGGTTAATCCCTTAAAGATGAGACGATGATTATTTAGTTTTTGGCTATATTCCGATGCAATTAAAAATCCCCAGGAAATAATATATGCCATTAATAATGCCGTCATATCTCCCCCTGTTTAAACAAACTCCCTCTTTAGCTCCTGCGTTTTCGATGCATCTTTAGATTCGATGCAATCCCTAATCTGCTTTTGTTTTTTCATATCAATTTTATACTTAAAAGAAGTTGCAATTCCGAATATTAACACAAAAAGTGGCGCAAAACACAGTATAAATCTTATAGCCATCTGAGCAGATTCGGGCTGTGAAACAATCGGGGCCGCACCTACAACCTGTTCTTGAAAATTAAAAAATCCGAGTGCCGCCATAACAATGGATAGCCCTATAGCCTGGGCAACCTTGTTTATAAAATTAACAAATCCACCCATAACCCCTTCATTACGATCGCCGGTAACAACCTCCACTGCATCAACAACGTCGCCAAACATTGTATGTGGAACAAGGCCGGGTCCGCTTATTCCAAAGCCTATAACCACCGCCAAAATTATAACATATATATCCGAAACACCCGGTGTTAGCGTAAACAACACCGCGCCGGTAGCAATCCAAACAAAGCCGCCAACCCGATAGGTAAATGCCTTACTCTTTTTGTTAATAAGCCAGAGATAAAAAGGAAGCGCAACTATTTGGGTTGCAAACATGCTTCCGGCGGCTATTAATCCCAACATGGAGGAATCCCCCGCCGCGGTAATGTCTCTATTTATATAGAAATCTACATAAAAGAAAAACAGCGAGCTCATAATAGCCTGGGTCATCTGAACCGTTAAAATCATTATTACATATTGTTTAAAGGGTTTAATTTTTACAAGCCTTAAAAATTCATCCGGCCTAAACTTCCTTTTCACGGGAGGGGTTATTATCTGTTCACGGGTAAAAAGCCCTGTTATTAAAACCGAAATTCCAAACAGCGTTCCAAATACCAAGCTCATAACAATGTATCCTTGGTTTCCGCCAACCATATCAACAATCATGCCGGGAATTGCAACGCACAGAATTGAAGAAAAAATACTAAACGCCAACCGTATTGAGTTAGCGGACGCCCTGTCTTTATAATTAGACGCAACCTCGGAGGACAGTGAATAGTAGGGAATCATAACCATGGTTTGAACCGTGCTAAAAAACATATACGAAAATAAAACGCAACCTACCCTAATTATCTCGTTTTCCATGGAAAAAGGAAAAAACATTAAAAACATTCCAACAACAACAAGCGGAGCCGCCACAACAAGAAAAACTCTGCGTTTTCCAAACCTCTTGTTTGTAGCGCCGTCGGTAATTCTCCCCATTAAAGGGTCGCTCACTGCGTCCCAAATTCTTGCCGCAAACATTATAAAGCTAATCCAAAACGGCGATAGCCCTACGGCAAGCGCCAAAAATCCGGGATAGAGAAAATTAATGATATTAAAAGAGCCTCCGCCAAACAGGTCAGCAGCAGCAAAAGCAAGTTTTCCTCTCAGGGATAATTCTTGAATATTTTTCATTTCGATTTTCCCCCTTAACATCATCTCCACCGCAGGTGGAACTTTTGGAATTATTATACCAGAGTTTTCAACTTAATTCAATATCTTTTAAACATAATTGTTAAGAATGAATTAAACGGTTACTATATTGCCTATCTCAACCTTGAAAGAACATACATTTTGATGTATAATAAATTCGATGTTTTATAAAAGGAGATACGATTATTAAAGAGTTACTAAAAGTATGCGGATCGATGTTTAAAATCGGATGTATCGGTTTTGGCGGCGGTAGTGCACTTATTCCTTTAATGGAAAAAGAAGCGGTGGATAACCACGATTTTATGAGCGAAGAGGAGTACACCCATTACACCGTAATAGCAAACATAACCCCCGGAGCACTTCCGGTAAAGCTGGGCGGACTTATAGGAAACAAGGTAGCAGGGCCAACCGGTATGCTTTTAGGCTCGATACTAACCTCACTTCCCGGCGTTTTAATAATGCTTATACTGCTTTCCACCATCGCCATGCTCGGGGAAGGTGTTGTTGCAAGTATCGAGTTTGCATCGGTTGGCATTTCTGTTTTTATTATTACCCTATTAATACACTATATATCCAAGGTTATGAGGGATAGCAAAAAAAATAATTTTACCCTTGGCGGATATCTGTTAATGATAGCCACCATGCTATTAACCTTTGGCGGCGAGATTCGACACCTTATCGAAATGTTGGGTTTTAGTAACGCCTTTACAGCCTCGCAGCGATTGTTCGATATCTCCACCATAGACATACTTGTACTAATATTTTTTGTTTTATTTTTCACCTGCGGCCGGCATCACAAATTCAGAACTCCGATAGCTGCCGGCATAGCCCTTATATATGTATTAAGTTTCGGCAAGTCTCCCATAATACCCATCGCTGATTTTAAGGTTGTTTTTCAGGCTGTAATGCTGATAATTGCGGTAATTACCATGGTTATTGATGCAAAAAATGAAACCTCAATCGAGGCTCCCGGCCCAAAAAGAGTTGACCTTATAACCCCAACAAAGCAAAGCATTCCCTTTATTATTCTAACTGTTGTGTTTTACCTCGCCTGTTTACTGTTAACCGGTGTCGACCCGAGCTATTTTATTACCAACGGTTTTCTCTCGGTGGTAACCTCCTTTGGGGGAGGCGAAGCATACCTAACCGTTGCGGATGGAATTTTTGTTGCCGAGGGTGTTGTTTCAAGCTCCGATTTTTACGGCCAAATCCTGCCCATTGCAAATGCGCTTCCGGGATCTATTCTGGTTAAAATTTTAGTGGGCGTCGGCTTTGTTTCGGCAGGTTCGGAATCCATGCTTGCCGCATGGATATTCAGCGGACTTGCGCTTGCACTTGCTACCTCGGCAAGCTGCGTTGTTTGCTGCTATGTTGCCTCTATATACCATACCTTTTCGCATCTTGATATCTTTGTTGTTTTAAAGATTTGGATACTCCCCGTTATCTGTGGACTTTTACTCTCCACCATAACCTCCATGCTTGCAGAGTCGGCAAAAATAACCTCCCACGCAAACCTCTCATCTCTGTTTAGCGTTTTATTAATAATCTTTATATATGTTTTCGTAGAGTTTCTACATAAAAAATTTCATCTTCACGACCTTTTACTTATTATTATAGCGGCGGCGATAAGCCTTTTTGTTCTGTCATAGATTTGTGCTCCCCTGCCTACTAACAATTATATTTTTTGTTCATTTTTCTATTATTATTAACAAAAATTACACATGTTACACATAATTTTGAGTTATTATGTAATTAACAAATGAGGAACAAGGTAAATTAAATATACGTCTCGTTTGTTTTAAATGGCAAAACAGGTAGGCTTTCGCACTTAACAGAACTCCAACCTCTCCATAAAACACAAATTCATTTCACACTCTTAAACAAATAATTCATAAACACAAATCTACAAGCCTACCGGCCCAATCCATATCCCCTTTCAGGATGTTAGGGGATATGGATTTTTCAGTTTGCGTGATAAAAGTTTAAGTAATAAATTATTTTTCCTCAAAAAACTGTTTATTTTTTGGCTTATTTATTATATAATATATTAAATGTATTTCTTTATTTGAAAGGCTTAACATGGCTAAAGTAGATATTCTCGACGGTATAAACAGGGTTCATTTTATAGGAATTGGCGGCAGTGGTATGCTTCCGATTGCCGAAATACTTCATGGCTTTGGCTATACCGTTACCGGAAGTGATATAAACGAGGGAAGCACCGTAGATATTCTGCGGGGTATGGGAATCCCTGTTCAAATTCCCCATGATGCCGGCTGTGTTGCCGACGCACAGATAGTTGTTTACACCGCCGCACTGCTTGCCGGCAACCCTGAGTTAATAGCGGCGAAATCGATGGGTATCCCCTGCTACGAGCGAAGCGTAATGCTGGGCGCTGTTTCGGATAGGTATCTTAACAGGGTATGCATTGCGGGAACTCATGGCAAAACCACCGCAACGGCAATGTCGACCCAGATGCTCTTGATGGGCGGTATCGACTATGCCGCCGTTATCGGAGGCAAACTTCCCTATATAAACGGCTACGGCAAACACGGAACGATAGGTTCCATTATTGTTGAAGCGTGCGAGTTTTCCGATACTTTTTTACAGCTAAACCCCACAACCGCCGTTTTGCTTAACATCGACGAGGATCACCTCGATTATTTTAAAACGATGGATAATCTTATAGCTTCCTTTACAAAGTTTGCCGAAAAGGCAAGCACAATTGTTTTGGCAAATGGCGACGACGAAAACTGTCTTCAAATTGTTGCGGGGCTAAAAAACAAACGCGGCATGCTGTTTGGAACGAGCGAGGGATGCCAGTTTCAGGCGGTGGATATAAAGGTTGAACAGGATGGATTTTACAGCTTCATGCTAACCTACCTGCTAAAACCTCTGGGTAGAATTAAGTTATCAATACCGGGGAAACACAACATCTATAACGCCCTTGCGGCGGCGGCAATAGGCTGTTGCGAACAGATGCCTTTCGAGAGTATCGCCGAGGGAATAGCCGCCTTTAAAGGTGCCGGCAGAAGGTTTGAAATTCTCGGAAACGTTAACGGTGTTACCATAGCCGACGACTATGCGCACCATCCCGCCGAGATTGAAGCAACGCTGGGCGGCATTAAACAGCTGGGATATAAGCGCATAATAGCACTGCATCAACCCTTTACCTACAGCAGAACCAAGCTTCTTTTTAACGACTTTGTTAGCGCCTTAAAGCTTGCGGATATAACTCTTTTAACCGAGATTATGGGAGGACGCGAACTAAACCCCGGGGATATTACCTCCGAGATGTTGGCGCGTGAGGTTGGCTGTGAGTGGGTAGACGGATTCGACGAGGCGGTGCAGTGGCTGGAAAAAACGGTACAGCCGGGCGACCTTGTTATATCCATGGGTTGCGGCGATATTTATAAAGCGGCAAACCTTCTGGTAGAAAGGCTAAAGAGTAGATGATTGATTCCGTTATAGCCGTTCACGACCTATCCTGTTTTGGGCGGTGTTCCCTTACGGTGGTTCTGCCGGTAATAAGTAGCTGTGGCATTAACTGCGCCGTTCTGCCTACAGCATTGCTCTCCACCCACACCGGCGGCTTTGAAAAACCGGTATACACCGATCTTTCAAGCAATATTTATCCCATCTATCAACGTTGGAGGCAGGAGGGACTTAATTTCAAGGGGATTTACACAGGCTATCTTGGCTGTTCTAAGCAACCGGAAATACTGATACCTATGTTTAAAGAGCTTTCGCAGGGTGGCGCCAAAATTTTTGTTGACCCTGTAATGGGTGATAACGGCAGGTTATACAGCAGTATTGACCCTTCTCTAATTGAGGGAATGCGCAAAATGGTAGGCGTTGCCGATATTGCTATGCCCAACGTTACCGAGGCGTGTTTGTTGTTAGATATACCTTATAGAGAAGCTCCGCATGATGAAGAGTTTGTTGATTCGTTGTTAAACGGTTTAATAAGTCTCGGCGCTAAAACTGCGGTAGTTACCGGAATTAGCCGAAGCGTTGAAACGGTGAGTGTGTGTTACATAGACGAAACAGGAAATAAGGGTAGCCACCAAAATAAAAAAATTGCGGGTAACTTTCATGGAAGCGGCGACATGTTCGGCAGTGTTCTGGTTGGAAAAACCATGACGGGAAGTCCGCTCGGTGAATCGGTTGCCATGGCGGCAGATTTTGTTGCGGAGGTTATAGCATCGCACATATGCGATATGGAGCAAAATCCGACCCCTGCCCGAAACGGACTTAGCTTCGAAAAGGAGCTATGGAGATTACAGAAAGGATTTAATTCGTTTGGTTGATATAGTTTTACTGGAGCCTCAAATACCGCAAAACACCGGAAATATTGCAAGAAGCTGTGCCGCAACCGGAGCAAGGCTTCATCTTATTCGACCCTTGGGTTTTGATATAGATGATAAAAAGCTAAAGCGTGCCGGACTTGATTATTGGTCACTTTTAGATATTAGATACTACGATAATTTTACGCATTTTTTAGAGCAGAACAACAATCCACAGCTACTGATGTTTTCAACAAAATCGTCCAACCTCTACACCGATTGCGACCTTACAGGGAATACATATCTGGTGTTTGGCCGTGAGGACAAGGGATTGCCGGAGGAGCTTTTGTCTCGGTATAAAACCGCAAGGCTACCCATGATATCCAAAGCAAGAAGTTTAAACCTGTCTAACGCCGTTGCCGTTGCCGTTTTCGAACAGCTAAGGCAAAAGGGTTTTACAGGAGATTTTACAAAGGAGCAAAGATTTGAATAAAAACAATAAATTAACGGCAAACATAGCAAAAGGCGCTATGATTGCCGCTTTATACGTAGTAATATCGCTGGTTTTCTCACCACTGAGCTACGGACCAATTCAGGTAAGATTTGCCGAGGCGTTGGTGCCGCTGTGTGCAATCTCGCCTATAGCATCTATAGGACTGGTTGTTGGCTGTTTTATAACCAACCTGTTTAGCCCGTTCGGTCTCGTAGATATCATTTTTGGCACTCTTGGAACCCTAATATCCGTTCTGCTTGGCTATAACCTTAGAAAGATAAGAGTTTACGGCTTTCCGATAGCAACAGCGCTATCTGCCGTTTTTGTTAACGCCTTAATTCTCGGCCCTGTTTTATGCTATTTCGAGCTTGGTAGGTTCGATTTAGCTGTAGCCTCGCTGATTGCGCTACAGATTGCAATAGGCCAGCTAATATCCTGCACCCTACTTGCACTGCCAATATTTAAATTTGTTGATAAAACATCGCTGCTTAAGATGTAATAACCTCTTCAATAAACTTAACACAGCTAACAACAAAGCCGTTGCAAAGCTGTGCTTGCGGGCAATTTTCATTTACCTTTAAAAGAAGCTGTGAACAGTTTACCGTTTCGTTTTCGGTTTGAAAATCAACCAAAAAGTTCATAACCTCTTTTTCATTGCGATTTAGCAACCCGAGAACCATCAGCCCTCCGGTAATCGCACCGCAAACCGAACCTATCCTCATTCCGCCGCCAAAATTAGCTCCCAGCTTATAGGCGGTTTCCTCATCTATATTGCAAACATCGCAAAACGGGATTATTACCGACTGACAGCAGTTATAATGCGGTTCTTTAGAGAGCCTAAGCTGCCTCGCCTTTTCTGTTCTCTCGCTCATAATTCCCTCTTATTTATAGCTTTATAACACCTTGGAAAGAAAGTTTTTGCTTCTCGGATTTTGCGGGCTGTCGAAAAACTCGTTCGGGGTGTTTTCTTCAACTATAACGCCCTCGTCCATAAACACAACGCGTGAGCCCACCTCCCGAGCAAAGCCCATCTCATGGGTAACCACCGCCATGGTCATGCCGCCATCTGCCGTTGCAAGGCTTTTCATCAGCTCTAAAACCTCGCCCACCATTTCCGGATCGAGTGCCGAGGTCGGCTCGTCGAACAGCATAACGTCCGGCTCCATGCAAAGAGCTCTGGTTATGGCAATTCGCTGTTTCTGTCCGCCCGAAAGATGCGAGGGGTATGCTGCCGCCCTGTCCTGCAAACCAACACGAGCAAGAAGCTCCATCGCCTTTGCCTCTGCCTGTTCCTTGGTTTTTCCCATAAGCTTTATCGGTGCAAGCGTCATATTATCCATAACCGTCATGTGATGAAACAGGTTAAACTGTTGAAATACCATACCCATCTTTTGTCGGTGGGTATTTATATTTACGTTGGGGTCGGTAATATCCACACCCTTAAAAAATATATGTCCCGCCGTGGGTATCTCTAATAGATTAAGACAGCGAAGCAAGGTTGATTTTCCACTACCCGAAGGGCCGATAATAACAACAACCTCACCCTTGTGGATATCAATATCAACTCCGTTTAAAGCCTTAATCTCGCCGCCCTTAAAATGTTTTTCAAGGCCGTTAACCTTAATAAGTGTATCAGTGGTCACTGTTTCTCAGCCTCCTTTCAAGCCTACTAACCTGCCAGCTAAAGAACATAACCAAAATTAGATAAATAACGCCTGCCGAGATAAGGGGAAAGGCGTATTCATAGCTGTTTCCGGCAATAAGGTTTGCTGCATAGGTTAAATCCTGCATTGCAATATATCCGGCAACCGAGGTTTCCTTTAGCAAAACAATAAACTCGTTTGCAAGTGAAGGTAAAACCGTTTTAAATGCCTGAGGAATAACAATATGCCTCATGGTTTGAATATAGTTAAGCCCAAGACTTCTGCCCGCCTCGGTTTGTCCGTTATCTACCGACATAATTCCGCTTCGAACTATCTCGGCAACATATGCGCCGGAGTTAATACCAAAGGCAATAAAACCTATCATAAGTTTATTGGTCGAGCTTGCAAATATAACATAGTAGATAATAAGCAGCTGAACCATTACCGGAGTTCCTCTGATAACGGTTAGATATATCTTACAAATAATATTACCGATATCCAAAAACCTTGCAGATAAACCATGCATGTTAATTCGGTTTTTATCGTAGCTAACCCTAACAATGGCAACCACCACGCCCAGTGCAACGCCCAAAATAAGCGCAGTAAAGGTAAGCAACAGCGTGTTGCCAAGTCCCTCTACCATCAGTTCGTATCGGTTATCATAGATAAAGCTTTTATAAAAGGTAAAGAAAAATTCGTGTAGCCATTCCGGCAGATTCGTCATCCAGGAGGGGGCAACCTCCTGCCACAGCTGTTCCGGTGTTGGTCCCTGATTCATTTAAAACTCCTGCTATGTTTAAAATGTAGGACGACTATAATACAGCCGCCCTACACACATTCTATAAAGATAAATTATTCAGCCGGAATGTATTTAGCAATAATTTCATCAACGGTACCGTCTGCCTTAAGCTCCTGTAATGCAGTGTTAACTTTTTCGTATAATTCTGCGTCATCCTTGCTCATGGCAATTGCATACTGCTCCTCGATGTACTCCGTTTCCAAAATCATCAAGCCCTCATTTGCCTCAACAAAAGCCTTAGCCGGCTCGTTATCGATAACAACGCATTCAACCTTACCGGTTATAAGAGCCTGAACAGCATCAGCACCACGGCTGTATCTGTCGATGGTAGCAAGGCCCTCATCCTCAAGATCCCATGTTGTGTATAGATCGCCTGTGGTGTTACGCTGAACACCTATAGTATGGCTTGCGCCTTCGGCAAACAGATCGTCAACCGAGGTAATCTCGCTACCCTGCGCCACAATAACCACCTGAACACCGGTAGCATAGCTCTCGGTAAAGTTAACCGATTCTTCACGCTCGGCAGTAACCGTCATTCCGGCAAGGCCAACGTTGATTTTACCCGACTGTAATGCCGGAATAATTGCATCAAATTCCATATCCTGAATTTCCAGCTCCATGCCAATCTTCTCGGCAATAGCCGCCGCTATCTCGGCATCGATACCAACAATTTCGCCGTCTTCAATAAACTCGTAAGGGGGAAATGCCGCATTTGTTCCCATAATCAAGGTTCCGCCCGAGGAGGAACAGCCAACAAGGCCAATCGTTAATAATGTTACCATTAAAACTGCTAATACTTTTTTCATCATAATCTCCTGAAAATTCTCTTTTCTTATAGATTATACTCCATAATTTAAATATCGTCAATAGTTTTAACAAATCCGCTTGCAATCAAAAAGAGTGGAGTGTTTAAATAAAAACAACTCCACTCTTTATAAGGCTGCTTAGTTAGTATATGCTCCGGTGTTGGGGCTGGTTGGAACTGCCACAGCAGCTGCCGCTACCGGCACTGCTACTGCCGGTGGCTGATATGTTATCTGCACCTGTGCATAGCTGTTTTGGTGATAATATGTTGAGCTTTCAACAACCACTCCGGGCGCCGCAGTTCCCGCTCTTACCGTTGCAAAATGCCAATCGGCAAGGCTTAATATCGGCTTGGAGGAAAATGCCATGGCAGTTACTCCGGGACCGCTATGAATATTAACCGCCGTTACCCTTGCAGTTCCGCCTATGTTAATGTTTTCACTCCGTATTCCTGCTCCGTTTCCGTTACCGCTTGCCGTTACATCGGCATTTCCGTTAATTAATATGCTCCCGCCATTAATACCGCTTGAACTGTCCGGATTGGTTCCTGTTGCTATCAATCTTCCACCGGTGGTCGAGGTTATGTTTATCTTAGTATCCGTTCCATAAACTTCCATTGCAAACTCATCGCTTGTTAGGGTGTTAAGCCCTATTAAATTTAGGTTTACCGCCCCTTCTCTTACTAGGAAAGGTGTTGTCGTTGGTGCGGTTATAGTTAAACCATTCATATTAATATTATGTGTGCCGGAGTCAACCGTTACGATATTGGTATCGTCGGTGCTGGTTCCTGTTAGGGTTGCAGTGCCGGTGTAACGTGTAAACAATCTATTATTAACGCCAATTGCAAAATACGTCTCACCTTTGTATTCGCTAAATTCTATAGGCCCGTCGGCAATATTAAAGACCGGATTTACCGTGTTTCCGGAATAAACAATGCCGTTTACAATACTTCCAAGATCGGTGGTAGTTATTGTTCCTGCATTATAAACTGCACTGGCAAGATTGATTCGCAACCCGTTAGGAGATTGCACATCAATAGTGCCGCGGTTTTCTAAAACGTAGCCAGATTCTACTTCGAAATCCACAGGGAGAGCTGAAGGTGAGCTAAAGATACCTGGTTCATTAGGAATTATGACGGTAACGTCATCTCTAAATACTATATCGGGGGATAGAGAACTTACACCTCCATAGTATTTTATTGTAATTTTTTTAACCATGGGGGTCGCAAGTGCTAACTTGAGTTGTTCGTTTGAGTCAGCAATCACCTCGCCGTTAGTTATTACAATACCCGGATCTGCCGTTGTTGCATTTAAGAGGGATCTAGGACCCAGAACCTCTCCTATTATATAATGATGGTTATCCAAATGACCATGATTTTCTATTGTACCGATAATAGTGCCATAATTATCAAAATCTTCACTTCCACCGTCCGCTGCCCTATTCGTAAGGATATAGGGACTGGGGATCGTTACAGTTGTACCGGCGGGCACGGTAATGTTAGAACCCTCTACGGTAATGTTATTATTTATTGTAATATTTGTTATTGCCGGAACAAATTTTGTTGCAGCTAAAAATTCAGAGAACGAAGTAACTGTTGTGGAGTTGCTTGCGGTGTCTACCGTTATCTTAGCCCCTAAACCGGTATTAGTTACGTAGGGGCCACCGCCGGTGGTGCTTATAGTTCCTGTGGTTGTAACATATACATTTCCTGCATTGTTTATTGGTGTTGTAATCGATCGGGCTAGCCCACTGTCGCCGTTTATGTTGATTGTTCCGGTTGCTGCATTTGTAATTGTAGAACCAATAGTAAAAGCGCTATTCATGTTTATAATGCCGTTATTATTGAAGGTTCCACCGGCTCCTGTGATATTAAAAGAGGTGTTAGCGGTTATAGTTCCCCCATTAATAAGCTCTCCTTCTACAGTTAATACCGAGTTACCTGTGCTGTGGTTAACTATAAAGTCGTTCAAATTTATCGTAACTTTTGTTGCGACTGGTATCGTCAACGCCCCTCCCAGGGTTAAGTCGAAGTTGCCGGCGCTACTTATAGTTTTTGTAGCACCGAATATGGGAGCCGGTACATCTCCGGCAACCTCAATGTTGTCTATTAGATTTATTATGGTTACAGTATCATCGGCTAAAGCCGCCGCGAGCTCATAAGCATCACTAACATCCACTGTGTTAGCCGAAACATTAGCCGAAAAAATTACCGTTAACGCAATTATAGCGTTAGCCATTATTAGCCATTTAAAATTTTTCATCTTCACAACTCCCATTTTTAATAAATTTTACCTCATAATCCAAATATAGTCAACATTTTTTTAAAGTGATAATATTTTTGTCGCTTCTATTAAGTTATTCACCAACGAGCGCAATTGCTAAATCTTTTAGCTGTTTTGGGTCAACAATGTCGGGGCAACCCGTCATTAACTCGCCGGAGTTTTGCATTTTGGGGAAGGCGATAACCTCCCTTATGCTCTCCTCGCCCGAGAGTAACATGCAGATTCTGTCGAGCCCAAAGGCAAGTCCTCCGTGTGGCGGTGCGCCGTATTTATACGCATCTATCAAAAATCCGAAACTTTCCTGCATTCGCTGTTCGCTAAAGCCCAATAGTTTAAACATTCTTTGTTGCAGCGAGGGATCGTTTATTCTTATCGACCCTCCGCCCAGCTCGTAACCGTTAACAACAAGGTCGTACGCTCTGGAGCGTGCATCTTTTCCCAGCTGTTCTAAATTTTCGATATCGTCGAGATGCGGCGCCGTGAAGGGATGGTGTTTTGCTACTAAACGGTTTTCCTCCTCGTCGTATTCAAAAAGTGGAAAATCGGTTACCCATAAAAAGGAGAAATCGTCTTCTTTATATAGCTCAAACTTTTTAGCTATGTGGCAACGCAGTGCACCGAGAGCCGCATAAACAACATCGTTACTGCCATCGGCAACCATAAGTAAAACGTCGCCCGCCTCGGCATTTGCCCTTGAGTGTATATCGGCAATTTCCTTTTCGCTTAAAAACTTTTCGAACGACGAGCTTGTTTGCTCCGAAAATCTCGTAAATGCTAAGCCTTTTGCACCATAGGTTTTAACAACATCGGTAAGCTTGTCTATCTCTTTTCGGCTTAACCTATCGGCAAGGCCCTTTGCATTTATCAACCTAACCGAACCGCCCGCCTTAATCGCATTTCCAAAAACGGCAAACTCGGTGTTTTGTAACAGCTCGGTAACATCGCAAAGTTCCATTTTAAATCGCATGTCCGGCTTATCGCTACCAAATCTATCCATCGCTTCTTTATAGGGTAATCGTAAAAAGTTGCCGCTAAACTCAACATTTCTTATCTTGGCAAACAGCTCTTTTATGTATCCCTCGCATATCGACATAATGTCCTGCTCGTCGCAAAATGCCATTTCAAGGTCAACCTGGGTAAACTCCGGCTGGCGTTCCGCCCTTAAATCTTCATCTCTAAAACAGCGAACAATCTGCATATATCTGTCGAAACCCGAGAGCATTAACAGCTGTTTATAAAGCTGTGGGCTTTGAGGTAGGGCAAAAAATCTGCCCTGCTGAACACGGCTGGGAATAAGATAGTCTCTCGCGCCCTCCGGCGTACTCTTAACCATAGACGGTGTTTCTATCTCAACAAAACGATGCAGATCGAAATAGTCTCTGGTTATCTTGGTAGCACGGTGGCGAAGAATCATCGCCCTGTGCGCCTTTTCACGGCGCAGATCAAGATATCTGTATTTAAAACGAAGCTCGTCCTTAATCGAAAGGTTATCGTTTATTTCAAAAGGAGGTGTTTGAGCCTCGCTTAAAATCTGCAATGTGGTAACATAAAGTTCAACATCGCCGGTGGGCAGTGTTGGGTTTTTGCTCTCACGCTCCCTTAAAACTCCCTGCGCAATTATACAGTATTCGCCACGCAGTCTTTTAGCCTTTTCCAGTAACGAAGGCTCGGTACCCCCATCAAAACTTATCTGAATTATTCCAACGGTATCACGTATATCGGCAAATAAAACCGCACCGAGATCCCTAACCTTTGCAATATATCCCGCAACGGTTAGCTCACTGCCTATCAGCTCGGCTGTTATTTCATCGCTGTAATGCGTTCTACGCAGATTGTTCAGTCCTTCCAAATTTTTACCCCTATCTGTTCCCCAACAAAAAGTCAGCTATTTTATCCATCCTAAGCGTTGTTTCGTTTTCACGCTCACCGCTCATCTTTCTTAATGTAATTTCGTTGTTATCAACCTCGGTTTGTCCTATAACGGTGCAGTAGTCGCAACCCAGCCTGCCTGCCTCCTTTAATTGCGCCTTAACTGCTCGTCCCGAGATGTTATAAACCACCCTAAATCCTGCCGTTCTAAGCTCGTCGGCAAGGGTAAACGCCTTTTGCGCACCCTGTTCGTCGGCGGCGGCAAGATAAAGCTGAGGGTTATTTGCCGTAATATTTTCTAAAAGTCCCTCGGCGGCAAGGGTTAGCATAAGCCGTTCCATTCCGATTGCAAAACCTATTCCCGAAACATCCGGCCCGCCAAGCTGTTTAGAAAGCCCGTCGTATCTGCCACCTCCGGTTAGGGTTTTTGCGGCTCCCGCCTTTTCGTGTTTAAGTTCAAAAACCGTTCTTGAATAGTAATCAAGTCCCCGAACCAGCCTTCTGTCGAGCTTATATTTAACATCTGTAGTGTTAAGAAGTTTTTGAAGTTCTTCAAAATGCTCGCTACAGCTCTCACATAAAAAATCGAGCATGGAGGGTGCATTTTCAACCAGCTCGGCACAGCTCTCGTTTTTACAGTCTAAAACCCTTAAAGGGTTAGCGGTAAACCTGCGATTGCAATCGCCGCAAAGCTGTTCACTGCTCTTTTCGATAAAGCTAACAAGCTCGGCTTTAAATTTAGCCCTACAGTCAGGGCAACCCAGCGAGGAGAGATGCAAAACCGTGTCTTTAATTCCAAATTCCTCAAAAAACCTAACAAGCAAAATAATTATTTCGGCATCCGCCATAGGAGTTGTTGCGCCATACTGCTCAACGCCTATCTGGTGGAACTCTCTTTGTCGGCCGTCCTGCGGCTGCTCATACCTAAAAAAACTACCTATATAGTAGCTTTTAATTGGAAGTGGACCATTTAAAGCGCCGGACTCTATCAAAGCTCGGCAAACGCCGGCAGTGCCCTCCGGGCGAAGCGTCATGCTTCTGCCCTTTTTATCGTTAAAGGTATACATTTCCTTGCCAACAACATCGGTGTCCTCACCTATGCCACGCGAAAATACCTCGCTTTGTTCAAAAATAGGGGTTCTTATCTCACCAAATCCGTAAGCCTCAAAAACCCTCCTTGCCGTAGCCTCGGCATACTGCCACGCAGCAACCGCAGACGACAAGATGTCCTTTGTCCCTTTCGGGGCAGAGTAACGCTGCATCTGTTATTATCTCCTTAATTTATAGGGGTGTTAAAAAACAAAAACTTTGCCAAACACCTACCCTTTATAGCGATGGATTAACTATGTTTCTCCAGTCGAAATCGCCTCTCTCTAATCCCAATACCAACACCTCGGCGGTGGCAATATTTGTTGCAACCGGAATGTTGTGCATGTCGCACAACCTAAACATATTCCACTCGGCAACGGTTGGTAGTGAGTGTAGTAGCGGATCTCTGAAACACAGCAATAGGTCTATCTCGTTGCAGGATATACGTGCCGCTAATTGTTGATCACCTCCGTTTTTCCCGGACAGCACCCTCTTAATCTCAAGCCCTGTTTCCTCGGCAACTACCTTTCCGGTTGTTCCTGTAGCGAGCAGTGAGTGTTTTGCAAGAATACCACGGTATGCAATACAAAAGTCAATCATCAGCTCTTTTTTTGAATCGGATGCTAAAATGGCAATGTTCATTATTATGCTCTTCCTTTCTCGAAATTTGCTTTATGTAAAGTAAAGGTAAATCTACCTCGTTTCAAAAATAAGTGGAGAATATTCTCCGTTTATTCTGCCTGCAATTCTGTAAAATATTTCAAACTCTACGGTATCTACCAAAAGTGGAACCCCTTCGCAGGAACAAAAGTATATCTCCGGTGAATTAGAAACCACCCCGATAAGCTGTGCGCCTATCTCATCGATACAATAATCAAGGTCGTTTATGGGATTTTTGCCCTGCCTTGGCAACAAAACCTTGTTAATCAACAGCCTAACCGAGTTAACGCCTAATTTTTCCAGCTCCTGAACAACAATTCGTCCGTCCCTAACCGAGATTGGATCGGGCGTTACCACAACAATTGCCGTGTTGCTAACCGTTGCCGCCGAAATAAAAGGAATACCAAGCCCTGCCGCGGTGTCTATAATAATATAGTCGTATTGCTGTGAAACTTTATCTATAAGCCTGCTAAGTCCCTCGGCCGATATAACTCCGTCACAATACGGTGCGCTTATTATCTCCAGCCCCTTACGCTCCTTGCTTTTAACTATCGCATTTTCTATGGGGCAAACGCCGGTTAGTATATCATTTAAATCGTAAACGGTATCAGCACTAACTCCCGAGATAATATCAATGCTTCTTAGTCCTGCGTCCAACTCTATTAGAAGAACGCTTTTTTTATGGTAACAAAGTGCGGTTCCTATAAGTACCGACATGGTACTCTTCCCGGTACCCCCTTTTCCGGAGGCCAACATTATCACCCTTGCCATGTTTTAAACAATCCTATCAACGTTATAATAGCTTCGAGCCGCAGAGTCGACACTAAATCCGTATCCGTTTGCTTCCTCTATCGCCATCGCTTCAAATTCCTCGTAGTAGATTTCGTTTGTTAGCGAATCTCTTCTTGCCTCTATCTCGGAAATATCCTCATAGTCTTCCTCAACTCGGTAAACTATAAATCCGTTTTCCTGCTCAATAACATTAACACTGCCCGGTGCATTTCCCGCTATTTGCTGTTGCTCCTCAGCAGAAAACGCTGTACTGTTTTCGCTTACCTCCGTTGTTGAGTAGTAGCTCGACGGCTGACCCTCGGTGTAAACCGCACCGGTGTTTTCCAATACCTGCGGCATAAATTCCTCAACCGCCGCATCAAAATCCTCGTTTTCCTCTAAATGTTCAACAATTTCGTTTGCAAGTTCTTTTTGTGCGGCAATTCCGGTTTCGTCCATCGGACTAAAATCGGAGGATTGTTTAGAAATTTCCATATATGTTATGGGGGTGTAGGTGTTTGCGTAATACTCGGCAAGCTCCTCTATCTCCGGTGCCATCTCGCCACCTTCATAGTAAAGCCCCTGATAAATCAGATCAAATTTATATAGTGCAATGGAATAGTTATAAAAGGAATCTTCACCGATTCCGTTTTCGGCATAATACTCCTCCTGGCTTAGATAAATATACTCAAAGTTTTGATCAAAAAGAAGCTGCTCCTCCTCGGTTAAGCTTCTGCCCGCATCATCAAAATTAACCTCGGCATACGCAACCTGCTTTAATATCTCGTCGGTAAGCTCGGTAATTTTATCGGTAGCGGTTACACCATCCTCATAGCTCTCGGTAAGAAATTCCGAGTTATACGAAAAATCGGCGTACACTTCATAGTACGCATCCAGCTGTGCCGCAAGGTATTCGCCCGGCATAAAATCTCTGTCTCCCACGCTTGCCACCGGATCTGTATCCTTACATCCTGTAAAAAGTATTGCTGTTATTAATAAAACTACACCTATCCTGTAGCTAAATTTCTGCATTGTAAAATCCATCCCTTTCTAATTTAAACTTAATATCAATTTATTGTATCATATCTTTAACCGATTTGTCGAGAGTTTTTTGCATTATTTACATTTTAGCCAATGTAAACGACAGAAAATATGATTTTATTTACAAAATTTCAATTAAAGGTTACGTTTGCTTCCTGCAATAAACAGTATTGTTTTCCCCTCGTTTTCGGGTTTTAACGCAAGCTCTTTAGCGGCGGTTAAAACTGCTCCCGAGCCTATCGAAAGCGGTATTCCGTCGGTATATAACGCCTCCACCGCAGTGGTTTTAGCCGCGGAGGTAGAAACCGAAATAACCTCATCAACAATATATGGATTATAGTTACCCGGAACAATCGGCATACCGATTCCGTCCAGCCCATGACGTCCGGATATGCCTCCGGTTAAAAGTTGGCTTTCCATCGGCTGAACCCCAACTACCGATATTCCGTTCGTCCACGCCTTAACATATTCGGCCGTTCCACTAATCGTTCCGCCACTTCCCACTCCGCAAACCAGATGCGAAAATTCTCCGCCGGTTGCCTTTAATATCTGCGGACCCGTTATTCTGCGGTGAACCTCCGGGTTATCGTCGTTATTAAGAAAATCAACAAAGTAGCCTTTAAGCTCGGCCGCAAGGGCAGATGCACCATGTAGCATAGCGGTTGAACTGCTACCCTCCTTTGCAAAGTGAAGCTTTGCACCCAAGGTGGTAAGCAACTTCTGTCGTTCGACGGGCAGTGAAGACGGAACAATAAGATGCGCCGGATGCCCCATTCCAAGAGCCGCTATGGTAAGCGCCATTCCAAAAGCGCCGCCGGAATATTCTATAACAGGGCTACGCGAACTAAGCTTGCCCGATTCCTTAGCATATTTTAACATGTTGCTGGCAACATAATCGTTAGACGTTCCGGTAGGTCCAAAGAAATTAACAACCGCAACAACCTCGGCTAAAAGATTGTGTCGTTTTGAAAACCCCTTTAGCGAGATGTATTTAAACTTTTCACACATCTCATGGTAGCTGTTATACTTAACCACTTTTCCTCCATCAACAGTTTGCTGAAAAATAATACTTCATAGATAATTATAGCAAATAATAAAAAAAGTACAATACCTTTAGCTATTATTATTTGAAAATGTTTTGTGAATTTTATACTCAGGTGCAACAATAGCCAAAGCGATGTGTTTAAATTCCTTTATCAAAAAAAGAAAGCCCCCAAGAGATTATCTCCTTCGAAGGCTTTATTGCTGTTTATCTGCTATACCGTTTGTTTATTATTTTATCATGGTAATGTTAAAAGCAATTGTTTTTAAGTTTCGAATGGTTTTTTTGTTGATAGGGCTTCAACCTCTCTTAAATCGTCCTTTGTTTTTCGGCAAATTATTCTATATCCGCAGTAATCACAGGGGCTGTTAGTTTGTTTTAAGGGTCGGGCATCAAAGCTACCCTGCAACATATCCTTTGCAACATCGCCAATCATCCTGTCTATATGCTCCTTTATTCGCTGAGCCTTAACTCGGTCGAAAAGGCGGTTTTCCTGCCCCGAAGAAACAGAATTATCCCCCTTTGTTTTTATGTTTGTATGCTTTAAGCACAGGGCGTTAAGCGTCTTTTCCTCGTTAAGAACCGCCCCGTCGTATTGGTAGCTTAGCTTGCCGTCCTTCTCCTTTGGAATATTATGTAGATAAAAAGTTCCCGCCGGAATTTCATCCTCCTTTGCAACATATAAAAGATACAAAAACAGCTGAATATCAACCCCCGTTTCAACATCCCTTAACGAGAAGGTTTTGCTACCGGTTTTATAGTCAACAACCCTTATGTAACGCTCACCGTCGATGGTGCAGCTGTCTATCCTGTCAACCTTACCCCTCAGGGATATATTAATTCCGTCCGGAGTAGTTATCCGGTGGAACAAATCCTGTTCCAGCTTTTCCGGCCTAAACAGGCTGTCCCTGTGTTCGGCACGTAAAAACAGTAATAGCTGAGCCGCCGACTGTTCCAGCCTGCCGATTATAAACCGTTCCTTAACCGATATCCTTTCACCAAAAAGATTGTCGACACACTCAGCGGTATATTTTTTGCATAGTGCAAAAAGATCCTCGTCGCTAAGTGTTGAAAGTTCGGAATGTTCCGAAAGCAACCGTTCCATAATATGATGTATCAATATTCCCGCAATGTTGGCGGAAAGTTCCAACCGCTGAACCGGCTCCACCTTTAACAGATACTGCATAAAAAAGCTAAAGGCGCACTTTTTGTAGCTCGAAATTCTTGCCGACGAGAGCGAGAGATTTTTTATCAGCTCTTTGGTTGTTTTCTGCTCCGTTAAATCAAAGCAGGGCGGCTGTTGCGCCAAATCAACCGCCTGTATCAGCCGCTCACCGCCCGATGATTTTATCGCCTGTTTTAGCTCCTCGGCATAGGCGCTATCGTCGTAAAACCGCTTTGCCATAACCACTGCGGCGGCAGATGGGGTTGCCACCTCGTTGATGCTATCCAGCCTTAACGGTTCGGCAAAGCCCTCCAGCAATATTAGCTGTGACGAAAGTTTGGCGCTGTTTTCGGTTAGGTAGCTGATATTTAGTTTTTCTGATGGGGTGGTTAGCGCCCTGTACAGATAAAGCTCCTCTAACATTACTCGGTTTTTAAAAAGTCCCGGCATTAGCAGGTCGTTTTTAGCAAGTAGCTCGCGGTCGGAATGGTCAAGAAGGCCGGAGTGTCCTACCTCGGCAGGAAAAACCTCGCTGTTAACCCCTAAAACATAGAGCGACTTAATGCCCTCACCAACAATTCTTTCCGGACTGTAAACGGTAACACAGTCCACCACCTTGGGCAAACTATGAAGCTTTGTGTTCTGCAAAAGAAGAGTGTATAGCTGTAAAACCTCGTCCGACTTTAATGCTGCGCCGCCGGATTTTGTTTCTAAACTCAGGCTGTGTAGCTGATCTAAAATCTCGACTATCAGGTTATATCGGCGCAGTGTATCCTCCGAGGATAGGTTTTCTTGTACCCTTAATGCCGTAATCGTATGATATATGGCAACAGCAAGAGAGGTATCCTCAAACAACGGTTTTAAGCTATCCATAAGCTCTGCCCTAACCGCCTCGCCGCCACACCAGCTTTTTTTTGCCTCAATATCCTCCGGCGATATAGCTACGCCTTCCCGCCAATCGGCGGCAGAGGGCGCAAACCTTAAAACCCAATCCTGCAACGAGGCAAGCTGTTCCGGCGAAAAGGAACATAAACCGGTGGATACTATGGATAGTATATCCTCGCTGTTAATTCCGGCACGAAGCGATATAAGCGCCGTAACCAGAGTTGCCGGCGCACTGTATCTCAGCTCTCCCTCAAGGTCGAGATAAACCGGAATGTTAAACAGGCTAAAACTCTTTAACAGCTCGCTGTAATAATCATCCGGATTTCGCATAACTATCGCTATATCACGGTACGCCCTGCCTGCCCTAACCTCTGCCGCAACCGCTGCCGCAACCGAAAAGGTTTCTTTTTCTCGATCTTGGTATGGCGTTAGCGTTATATCGGTTAATTTTTCGGTTGGTTGCTCCTCGCCGCACAGCATCAGATTAAGCGTTTCTAAATCGCCATCGTTACGATGGTTATTATATAGTACTTTATTTGGGGCTAACATAACGCCTTCGGCGGCGGCAATTCTTGCAAGCTGTTTTCCGGTTTGGCGAACGGTATCAAAAAAATCGTCGTTATCTATAGCCGACGGTGCGGCAAGGGATACGGTTATATCCCTACCCGAGGCTAAAAGGCTTCGAATAATTTCGTATTCCGGCAGGGTAAATCCGTCAAATCCATCTATAAAAAAAGCGTAACCCTGCAAAAATTCAGGATGTTTTGCAATTTCCTTTGCGGCATTTAGTAATACGTCCTGCGGTTCCATTCGCTCCGATAACAGGCTGTTATAGGCGCTATATATCAGCGCTATATCCCGAAGTTTATCATCGGTGGCAATTTCGGCTAATCGCTCGGGAGTACAGCAGGTTTTAAGTTCCTTAATTATGTCGGCACAAAGGGTATAAAAACCGATTTTATAACTTTCGGCATTATAATATGTAAGCTGACCGGTTAGCGACATTACTGCCCTTTTACAAAGGGCAACACGGTAGGCATCCCCAACAAAGGGTTTTGCACCGCCATACTCCCTAAAGGTCATCTCGGCAAGCCTACCAAAATCGGCAACGGTAATATAGTGGCAAAGCCCATCTCCAAACCGACGCAAAGCCGAGAGCTCCGTCGTGGAGGTGTACTGCTCGGCAACAAGCAAAACCGAGTGTTCCCCCCGCTTCGCCCTGTCCTGTATTAACTTTTGCATCTCGGTAGTCTTGCCGCTACCCGACCTTCCGAATATTAAGGATAACATATAGGTTACACACCCTTTCCCTCTGTGTAAAGGCTATCATTCATCAAAAAAGCTTTCTATTATCTCCAGCGATTTAAATCTGATGTCGTATTCCGTTTCAATTAGTTCAAGTTCATCCTCGCTATACATGGATTCCACCACCGTTTCACCTTGAACCGACGGTAAACAGAGCGGAGGAAATAAAACGCACCACCAGTTTTGTCCCTCGGCGGCTCCTATCTCTATCCTAACGGCATTATAATTCCCTGCCGGCATGGTAAACCCCTCATATGAAGTGGTATCAAAATACATCTCGGTTGTGTACGCCACAACTTCATGCTCTATAGAAAGCGATTCGAGGGTTTGCTCGGCAATACTCTCGATAATAGGTATATGGGTATTTGCCGCCAAAAGTGCCTGCTGTTTTCCGTGCTGTTCGGTAAATAGGTCGCCGGTTTTTTCTAAAAGCGCATCCCTAACAAGAAGCTTTGCCGCTTGATCTACATCGCTATCGGAATTTGCAACAATATGAAGCCTTAAGGTCTGTTCTTCTATATTCTGTGCCGTTGCATAGAAATCAAAAAAATCGGCAAATATTAGTGTAAATGCCAGCGAGAGAATAACGATACAGTCAACTTTTTTCATGGGGTGCATCCTTTCCTATTAAGCTATGTTGATAGGAGGTTTGCCCCAAACACCGTTTATTATACTAAGAAACTATCCTAAAATCTCGACACCCTTTGCAAAGGGATTTATAAAAAAGGCCTCGTTCCCCATTTCTTCTGCCGCCCTTTGCGCCGTTTTAGCATCGTTAAACATGCCGTAAACCACCGCTCCGCTACCCGTCATCATCGCCATCGAAGCTCCTAAATCTATAAAGCGAGACTTTATTTCTTTAAGCTTTAATGTTGATGAATACTCAAGATCATTTTTTAAAAAACTAATAAAATCCGGCTGTTTAAGCCTTGCAATAGCCGCCTCGGTATCCGCGGGACTGCCCGGGCCCATCTCGTCGAACCGACGATAGGCTTCGGCAGTGCTAACCGATTTGCCGCCCATTATTCCAACAAAGCTGTAGGGGATTTGATATTTTATCTGCTCAACATCGCCACCAACGCCGGTAACTCGGCAAAGGCCGCCCATGATGCAAACCGGAACATCGCTACCCACCCTTAGCCCAAGCTTTAACAGTGCCTCGGTTGAAAGATTAGTTCCGTAAAGGCTGTTCAGCCCAACCAAAACCGCCGCCGCGTCGGCACTGCCGCCACCCATTCCGGCACCTATAGGAACTGTTTTATTAATCTCTATGGCAACACCGCTGTCTATTTCGGTATGCTCAAAAAAAAGCTCTGCCATTCTATAAGCGGTATTCCTATTATCGGTAGGCACTGCTTTATTACAGCTAAGTGTAACCCCGCTTTGTTTAGTAAGCTTAACTCTCTCGAACATATCCACCGAACAGGTTAGCATATCTAAGGTATGAAGTTTTTGCGAAGTGCCTGTTATCTGTAAACTTAAATTTATTTTTGCCGCCGCCCTAACCGTTAAACTTTGCATAAAACTCTCCGTTACATTTTCTTTAAAATAGGTAGCATAGCTTTTAATAAAATTGCCGTAAGGCATCCTGTTAATACCGCCGACACACCTAAAATCGGAATATTTGCATAGGCGATAACCGGGCTATATAAAAAGGCAACAGCAATAAGTTGGCCGGCATTGTGTGCCAGTGCGCCCATAACACTTATTAGTAGGTAGCCCACCTTTTCTTTCAAAAACTTAACCATAAGCATCATTATTAAAAAGGCGGCAAAAAAACCGCAAAGGCTTAACAGCGAGGCAACAAGCCCTCTTGTTAGCAAAACGAACATCGATTTTAAAACACCGACAGTAAACGCTGTTTTGCCGTTAATAGCGAGTAATGCATACATGATAACAATGTTGGAGAGACCTAACCTAACGCCGTAAATCGGGAGAGGAAAAAGCATTTCTAATAGCGAGAGCACCACGGCAGTGGCAAATAATAGAGCAATTCTTACCAGTAACTTAGTTTTCGTGTTTTTCATTATACTACTATATCCGCCCCTTCTCCGATTACCGACACGACGGTTTCGTTAGGCAAACAGGCGGCAACCTCACCGGCCTTGGAAAGGCAGCCGGCATGAATACAAACCTTATCGGGGCAGCTCGAAGCAACAAAACAAATCCCATCAGAGCCATAGGATAGGATTATATTTTCGTTATGCGGCAGGGGTATTTCTTGCTGTTCACCCTCTAAAGAGAGCTGCATTATTTCTTCGCCCTTAAACTCTACATAGGCAACCTCGCCGGGAGGTTTATATCTAAACAAAAACAGTAGCAATAAAAACCCAAACAGCAGAATTAACGAGGCAATAACATCTATTTTTTTTATCCTGAATTTCATTATTTAAAACCAATATTATATGAATTAATGGTATCATATCGGTTGTTAAAAGTCAATCCACACCTTAATTATATGGGGGGGTGTTAAACAGCATCCCTTATATAAATCCGAGAGAAACAAAGCTAAAGATAACTAAAAACATAGAAACCACCGAGAGAACCGTAGTTGTAACCACGGTAGAAGCCGCAAGGTCGCCATCTCCCCCCATCTCCACCGCCATAACGTATGAGCTGGCGGCTGTTGGAGCATAAAACATTATCATAAGGCAGGTTAGCTCTACGCCTCTAAACCCTAACATTATAGCAATTGTTATAACAATGGTGGGTAAAACAACCAACCTTCCGACACAGGTTATTATCAGCTGTTTTCCTACCTTAGAAAAACAGGAAAAATCAAACTTTGCGCCCAACATAAACAACGCAAGAGGGGTGGCTACTGCGGCAAAATAGTTAAGCATATTATTTATCATTTCCGGCAGCTCTACCCCTGTAATCATCAACACTACTCCGAGCAGGGTTGCAATTATAAGATTGTTGCTCGCAAGGCTTTTTAAAATTCGCCTAATATTTATTTTTCCGCCCCCAAAAATCGTTAAAACAATAATGGAACAAACGTTATAGCTCGGAATAATTGCGGCAACCAAGGTTGAAGCTATTGCAAGGTCTTCTCCGGGGTGCAACAGCGCTACCAGAGGTAGCCCAAAGATAGCGTAGTTCGACCTGCATATGCCCTGAACCATAACGCCACGCTTGCTGTTATCCTTTTCGATGGCAACAATAATAAAGGTAACCAGCAAAAACATTACCGGAATTGTAACCAGAATAAAAATAAAAATCCAGGGACTGCTTATTGATTCTATTGTAGTGCCGCGAACATTGTTAAACAGCAAAATCGGCAAAAAAATCTTAAAAACCAGATTGTTGCACTGGTTCGCGGTATGCTCGCTAACAAGGCTTTTTTGCCTTGCAATAAAGCCGCCTAACATCAAGGCCACCAAAGGGAATATTACGCTTACAGTAAACAAAAAATTAGTTAAATAAATCATGTATTCCCCTCGGTTAAATGTTACAGTAGTTATGTAGTTATCATCCGGTATTTGCGCCTTTCGCGAAGCTATTGGTATGGTAATTTCGAGTCGTTATGAAAACATTATACCTCACTTAAAATGTTAAAACAAGCAAAAACTCAATATTTCTCGCACCGGCAATTTAGCGGTTATTCCACATGCGGTGGATCTTTTAAAAATATCATTTAGCTTGATTTTATGTTTTATAGTGATAAACCCCTCTCAAGGATGAAATGCTTCATCCTTGAGAGGGGCCAGGCTGTCGAAAAAGTTCGACAGCCCCGAGAGGGG
>CAYJDA010000032.1:0-26357 GCA_964368815.1 uncultured Oscillospiraceae bacterium | reverse complement strand
TCAGTTCAATCTCTATATACAGCTCTAACATTACTGTGGAGCTTAATTTATTTTCTTAATATAAACTTTTGGAACAATCTTTTAGGTTTCACAACAACCCAAATGCTTGCAATGATATTAATTATTTGGTCCGCGGGAATATTTACCTTTTGGAAATCGGAGCAACGAATAAATTATAAATATAAGTCCCTTGTTGCAATCACATTATTAACTACAATCGCATCACCGGTATTAGGTGTGTTAATGGTAATAAACTCGCAAGATAAGGTTACGGCTCGAATTCTCTCCATAGCAATAATTAATGTTGTTTTTTATTCAGTATTTTATTTAATAAAAATAATTAAAAGCAAAACTTTCTTTATAAAAAAATATTGGAAACATGCAATTCTATTCAACATACCTTTGCTACCGCATTATCTTTCGGGTACAATTTTAAACAGTGCAGATAAGATAATGATTGACAATATTTCTGGCTCAGACAATGCCGGAATATATAACTTAGCCTACTCGTTAGCATTGTTAATGACTGTTTTTACCGGAGCAATATTTCAGTCAATAGAGCCATTTATATATAAAAAAATTAAAGAGCAAAACTATAATGCAATTTCCGATATAATCTATCCATTACTCATTTTAGTGGCATTAATTAGCATCATTCTTATTGCATTTGCTCCAGAAACAATAAAAATATTTGCACCGAGTGAATACTATGACGCTATCTGGGTAATACCACCGGTGAGTATGGGCGTATATTTTTCGTTCATGTATACTTTTTTTGCTACATTCGAATTTTATTACGAAAAAAGAATTTTTATAACGATTTCCACCATGAGCGGAGCTGTTGCAAATATTATTTTAAATCTAATATTCATTAATTTATTTGGCTATATCGCAGCAGGATACACAACCTTAGTTTGTTACATCATTTATGCTGTTGCGCATTATTTATTTATGAAAAAGGTATGCAAGGAAAATATTGGAGATGTTAAAATTTATGACCATAAAAAAATAATAATAATATCAAGTTGTTTTTTACTAATCGGATTTATACTTTTAGTGTCATATTTAAACATATTAATAAGAATGCTAATCATCTTATTAATTGTGGTAGCTACCGTATTAAATAAAAAAACTATTATTAATTACATAAACAATATAATCAAGATAAGAGAGGAAAGGTGAAAATGACAAGAGGTTACACATCGGAAAAAAATGTTCTAATGTTGATATCATTACTGAAACAGCACAATGTAAAAAAGATAATTGCAAGTCCGGGAACTACTAATTTAACCTTGATAGGCAGTATTCAGTTTGACGATTATTTTGAAGTGTATTCTGCGGCAGACGAAAGATCCGCCGCATATATGGCATGTGGGCTTGCAGCGGAGACGGGAGAAGCGGTAGCGTTAAGCTGTACCGGTGCCACAGCATCACGAAATTATATTCCGGGCCTAACCGAGGCTTTTTACCGAAAACTACCGGTCTTAGCAATAACATCGGCACAGCACATCGGAAGAATTTCGCATAACATTGCACAGGTGATTGACCGTACGGCACAGCTTAACGATATGGTAAATTTAAGTGTGCAAATCCCAACAATACACAGCGCAGAAGACGAATGGTCCTGCAATATAAATATAAACAGAGCGCTGCTTGCCTTAACTCGCCGTGGCGGCGGACCCGTGCATATTAATCTTACAACTACATATAGTAGAGATTTTTCTATTAAAAGTTTGCCTGATGTAAGGGTTGTAAACAGATATACATTCTGTGATACCTTGCCAAAGATAAATACAGCTAGGATAGGCATCTTTGTTGGAGCACATTTAAGATGGACAGATGAATTACTGTCCGCTGTTGACCAATTTTGCGAAAAATTTAATGCTGTTATTCTTTGCGACCATACAAGTAATTACAAAGGTGAATTCAAAGTTTTGCCGCATCTTACCTGTGCACAAAGTCAGTTAATCTTTGAATACAAAAATTACGATTTATTAATTGATATAGGTGATGTTTCGGGAGCATATTTATCCCTTACCGCCAAAGAGGTTTGGCGAGTTAATCCCGATGGAGAAGCAAGAGATACCTATAAAAAGCTAACGAAAGTTTTTGAGATGAACGAAGAAACCTTTTTTAAAGAAGTTGTAAAACAGGACTATACGTTTGAAAACAAGGTGGATTATCTTTCGGTATGGAACGAGCAGAACGATATAATACTTAAAGACATGCCGGAGCTACCTTTTTCTAATGTTTGGATTGCAAAAAACACAGCCTCGTTACTCCCCGAAAGATCTGTAATTCATTTTGGAATACTTAATTCTCTTAGAAGTTGGAACTTTTTTGAAATTCCAAACAGCGTGTTAGGGTTTGCCAATACCGGTGGATTTGGTATAGACGGCGGCGTTTCTTCACTTATAGGTGCATCACTTGCAAATACAGATAAGTTGTATTTCGGAGTGGTTGGAGACTTAGCATTCTTTTACGACATGAACTCTATTGGAAACAGGCACGTTGCCAACAACCTAAGATTGATGATAGTCAATAACGGAAAAGGCACCGAGTTTAGAAACTATAACCACCCTGCTGCAAGATTTGATGAAGATGCAGACGAATTTATGGCGGCGGCAAGGCACTATGGCAATAAATCGGATAAATTGGTAAAAAATTATGCCGAAAACTTAGGCTTTGAATACCTGTCTGCAAAAAATAAAGATGAATATTTAAATGTTGTAAAACGTTTTACAAATCCGGAAATTACCGAAAAACCAATAATTTTAGAAGTTTTTACCGATTCTCAAAACGAAAGCGATGCCTTGCATCTAATCCATAATATAGCAATATCTGCTGAGGGTATGGCTAAAAACATTGCGAAAAATCTTCTTGGAGAAAAGGGAACGGCAACTATTAAGAAAATATTAAAAAGGTGAACATAATTGATTAAAAAATTTAAAAGGTATGTAAAAAAAGTTTTGAGCTACTTTCAAGTAAAAAAACCGGTATACATTCCTACCCTCAAATGCGATCTATTAAAAAATAGAGTGGCATTAATAACCGGTGGAAGCTCAGGTATTGGGCTTGCAATTGCTAAAGGTTTTATGGAAAGCGGCGCAGATGTTATTATCACCGGCCGAAATAAAAGTAAAATTGTTTCGGCTTGTGATATGTTAAACCATACTCAAAATAATACTAAAGCGTATGGAATAGTGCTTGACAATTCCAATGTTGAAGATATTAATAATATTATTAATAAAATTGATGAAAATTTGCCTTTGGATAAAAGTGTTGATATTTTGGTTAATAACGCAGGTGCATTAAGTAAAAGTAGTTTTTTTGAAGTCAATAATGACGACTTTACTGCTGTGATTGATACAAATTTAAAGGGAGCATATTTTATATCTAAAATCATGTCTAAATACATGATAGACAGAAAAATAAAAGGCAATATTTTAAATATATCATCATCCTCTTCAAACAGACCGGCTGTTAGTGCATATACAATGTCAAAATGGGGATTAAAAGGCATGACCTTAGGTTTTGCAAAGTCGCTTATCGATCACGGCATTGTTGTTAATGCTATTGCTCCCGGACCAACTTTAACAGAAATGATAAAAGGGCGAGGAGACGGAGATTTAAATGATTTAAATGTTCCGGCCGGAAGACTTGCTACGCCTGAAGAAATTGCGAATTTTGCTACCATTCTTGTTAGTGATATGGGTAGAATGATTGTAGGCGATACAATTTTCATGACAGGAGGTTGCGGCGTAATCACCTTTGATGATGTTAATTATAAAGTACAAATTAAATGATAGAAAAGCAAAAACTAAAACGCTGCTGTTATATTCAGCGTTTTAGTTTTCGTTTATCTTTTCGAGCAGATTGAAAAAAGCTGAACATTATGCTAAAATAACATGTAAGGTCATTATTATTATAATTGCTAAAGGGGGCGGCATATGGAAGGGATGGCTAATTACAAATGCAATGCATGTGCAGGAAATGTTTCATTTAATCCAACAACGCAAAAACTTGTTTGCGAGCATTGCGGGGCTGAATATTCAAACCTTAATGTAGACGACAAACCCCCGATTTCGAATGAGAGCTATAATAGCTATGATTGTCTTTCGTGCGGGGCAAAATTAGTAGCGGATAAAATGACAATTGCAACGGAGTGTGCCTTTTGTGGCTCGAATATTGTTTTAGGTGATAAATCTAACACATATACCCAGCCTGAATATATATTGCCGTTTCTTATTAATAAAGAAAAGGCGATGGACCTATTTCGTGAGTTTTGTGGGAAAGAGAAGTTAACGCCGAAAGAAATTGCCAAGCATAGCACAATCAGTAGAATGCAGGGCGTATATGTACCTACATGGTTTTTTAGCGCGGATGCTGATAGCACACTGCAATATGAGTGCGCAACAGATGAAATTAAGGTTATATCAGCAAAGAGAATGGCAAGTTTTTTTGATGTTGCTATGCGAGGCCTCGGCAGTTTTAGTAAAATTCCCGTAAATGCGAGCAGCTATATAAACAAACGATATATTGAATCCATAGAGCCGTTTGAATGTGATAAACTAATGCCGTTCGACAATAAATATATTATGGGTTTTTTTGCCGATTATAGCGACATTTCAGCCGATAAGTGCTTTAAGAGTGCAGAAAATCGTATGGTAGAGTCGGTGTCTGCTATCTGTAAAAAAATGATGAAAGGTTATGCAAAAATTAATCTAAAAAATTCGAACACGGCATATAATAATTTTGAAAAAAATAACGTGTTAGTACCGGTATGGTTTTTAAATATCCGGTATAAAAAGAAAAAATATTGCTTTACAATAAATGGGCAAACAGGAAAAATTGCAGGTGTTTTGCCTATGAGCAATATTGCAAGAAAAATTATTTATATTTCATTATCTGCGCTTGTTATATCAATAATTACGGGGCTTTCGTTGTTAACAGGTCCGCTTAGTGCAGTTATAGTTTTTGCCGCAGGCGTATTTTTCTCGCATCAAATTTATCGTAAAAAAAGTTTAGTTGATGATAATGTATATCATTTAAACGGACAACTAAATGCCGATTTATACGCCTCGAACAATTCAATTAATGTTAGCGAAATTGCAAAAACTTTTATAAGAGAAGAGGAAATTCTTGCGAAAGAATAACCTTCAATTAAAATTCAACATTTTTATACCATGATGGACAGTTAGATAGACTGTCCATCTTATGTTTTTTAAAGAAATTTCGGAGCGTATAGCAATTTTTTTAAAGCAAAAAGAAAAATGCCAATAATCTCAAGCACTAAATTAATAGTTTGCACAATCACGGATTGAAATAAATCATACAAAAGTATTGCGTAAAATATAATTTTTGTGTATAATTTAACCGAGGGTTACTTAATGAGGTGCATTTTGCTTCGAATAATCTACAGGTCTGCCGTTCCAATAATATTGCTACTCGTGTGGCTTATTATTAATGAAAGCATCGCAGTTATTTGCATCATCAGTGGCGTTATTGTTACGGCTATGTGTTTATTCGTAACAAATCATCTTCTTGGCTATAACTATATAAACGCCTTTTTTCTGCCGCCTATACGTTTTGTTATATACCTTGTTTTTTTATTAAAAGAAATTTATCTATCCGGAATAAAAGCTACGATGCACATTATCAGCGGCGATGTTTCCCCCGGTTTTATAACTGCTAAAATAAATAAAGAGATAAAAAATGTTTATCTTCATGATATTTTAGCTACATCAATAACGCTAACACCGGGCACAATTACGGTAGAAAACAAGGATGGAGAGCTAACCGTTTTATCTATGTATAAAGACAACCCTGCCGCCTCATTGGAGAACCGGCTGTTGGCAGTTGCAAAAAAAAACGATAATTACAAAGATGATAAAGGAAGATGAGATGCTAATTAACATCGTTGTTATTTTACTTATAGTTGCTGCTTTTTTAAGTAGCGGTCGTATTATTATAGGTCCGTCGGTTTGGGATAGGTTGCTTGGCTTTTCGTTGCTATGCAGTAAAATTATTGTTATAGTTATCCTTTACTCCTATGCTAACGCTCAATCAATTTATCTCGACATTGCCCTTGTGTTTGCGGTGCTTGGGTTCGTTGGAACTACCTCTATTGCAAAATTCCTTCAAAAAACAAAAAAACAATAAGGAAGCATTATGCAGATAGTTGGATATATATTAATTATAATAGGTTTGTTTTTTATAGCTGTTGGGCTTATCGGAATATATCGCTTCGACAATTTTTATGCACGGCTGCTATCGGCTGCGGATATAGATACTGTTGGGCTTATAACAATTTTAATAGGTGTAGCTTTTTTAAGCGGGTTTAACTCGTTTACACTTAAACTTATATTAATATTAATTGTAATTCTTATTATAAACCCAATTGTAACCTCATCGATTGCTTCATCGGCATATTTTTCCGGATACAAGTTAAAAGGAGATGAAGATGACAGCTGATAAACTTGTTTTTATTTTAATGATTATAATCGCGCTTTACATAGTAAGCTGTAGAAATTACAAACGAATAATTATAGCGTTGGGTGCATTTTCATTGCTCGCCTCCTTTTGCTATCTGTTGTATCATTCGCCCGACGTTGCAATTGCCGAAGCGGTAATCGGTAGCGCATTGTCTACCATTCTATTTATTGTGGCGCTAAAAAAACACAGAACTTTTTATATTTATTTTACATCTGGCTCTAAAGAGCGCAAGAGCGATTATCGACTAAGGGCCGACATGGAGGACGTTGTGTCTCACATAATGCGCTATTGTTCAACGCAAGACCTTGAGGCGCAGGCTGTTTTTACATGGGAAAAACCGCAAAGCATTGCAAGCAACCAGATGTATGATCTTATCCTACACAACAAGGATGATGTTATCACTATATACGGTTCCGATGCAGAGTTGCATGTACTTGCGATAAAAGATATGCTCACTGCAAAGTTTAGCGATGAGCGAATTCGCTTTGTAACGCAAAGCAAGGAGGATAGCTGATGAATGTTATGCGTATCGCCGGTTATCTGCTTTGCGCCTTTGCTATTGCAGTTACCGTTTACACCTCGGCCGGTAGCACCGCAACCCAAACCCCCGAGCTGTATTCACTTGTTATTGAAAATCATCTCGACGACACAGCCGCACAAAATTCCGTTACCGCGGTTTACCTCAACTACAGAATATTTGATACAATATTCGAGGCGCTAATGCTGTTAATAAGCGTAATGGGGGTGATACATTTTTCACGTCACGAAAATAACAGAATATATTTTAAGGCAGAAAAGCCTAAGGACGGGATGCATTTTGGAAGAACTATTGCATTAGTGATTCCGGTTATAATGATAATGGGTTTCTACCTTACGGTTAACGGACACCTCACACCCGGCGGCGGATTTCAGGGAGGTGCGGCATTGTCGGCAGTTTTAATCTGTGTGTATCTGTTAAGGCCGGAAAAATCTATTAATTTTCGCATGTATGAGAAGATAGAGAAGGTTTTGTTTTTGCTAATCCTGCTTTTTGCAACTGTATTTGCGGTATCGGCACTTTATCTTAGCTACACCGAGTTTAACATAATATATATGGTTATAATGAACAGCCTTATAGCCGCAAAAGTTTTTTGCGGGTTAACAATAATATTTTTTAGATTTGTTCATTATGAAGATAGTTAGTAAAGCCAAGCACGGCACTCAAAACAGATAATTTAAGCGGAGGAAATATGGAGTTTTTAAACGGTGAAAATGTATCTGTAGCACTGTTTTTTATCGGCCTTGCCGGTATATTCAGCAGTAGACGTATACTTAAAAGTATTGTGTGTATAGGCATTATGGAGGTTGCCGCAATTACATTTTTTTTAACCATGTTTGCAACAACCGAGCAAGCGCCACCTATTAATGTTACAGCTGCAGAGGTAGCCGATCCGTTGCCGCAAGCACTCATGATAACGGCTATAGTGATTGGTGTAGCAGTAACGGCAATATCATTGTGTATGTTTATTACCCTTTACCATCTATACGGAAACTCGGATTGGACGGCTATCCACAAGAAAAGAATGGATAACTTTCAATGATCATAATATATTTTATAATCGTTCCGGTAATTTTGGGGGTTATTGCTTACCTAATTCCCAAAATTCCTCTGCGCCTTTTTGTTGTTATTTGCGAAAGCATACTTTTTGCTTTTTTCATCTTTGTGTTCCTCAACATTATGAATAACGGAAATATCAAAGAAGTTCTGGGCGCACAAAACTCGATACTCGGAATAACACTTATTGCCGACAGATACACCATTTCGTTAATAGGACTATCAATATTTTTATTTTCAATCTCCTTTATCTACACAATGCATGAAGAATTTTTTGATAATAAATTTGTTATGCTATTTTTAATACTGCAAGGCCTTTTGTGTGGCGTTTTTCTTACCGATGATCTTTTTAACATCTATGTTTTTTTAGAGGTTGCAACCGTTGTTGTTGCAATACTTATAATGTATAAAAAAGACATTCGCTCCATGTATGACGGAATGGTATACCTGTTGTCGCAGGTTGTATGCATGCTTTTTTACCTGTTCGGCATAGGCTACCTCTACAAGATATTCGGAGTACTTTCTATATCCGAAATTGCGAAGCTTATGCCCATGGCTAACCCCGACGCAGTTGCAACGCCATTTGCATTTATTATGACAGCTATCTGCCTAAAAAGTGCGTTCTTTCCGCTATTTAGCTGGCTACCGCATGCGCACGGAACGCCCAGTGCACCCTCGGCCGTATCGGCTATTCTTTCCGGCTTATACGTAAAAAATGGAATTTATCTGTTTTTTGTTTTTATAAACCTCTTCTCACCTGCTATAGATTATGCTGAATTTTTTATTATTATAGGCGGATGTACAGCGGTATTAGGTTTTGTTATGGCTCTTTCCCAAACCGATATAAAGCTGATTTTAGCGTTTCACACCATATCGCAAATCGGATTAATTTCATTGGGATTAACAGCCCAAAACGAAATTTCAACCTATGGCGCCCTTTATCATATAATCTGCCATGCGCTTTTTAAGTCGTTGCTGTTTTTATCGGCAGGCATGATAATAAAGCAATATAAAACGCGGGATATTCGAAAAATTCATGGCGTATTGCGAACCATGCCTCTAACGGGAATCGCAACAGTGCTTGGAGTACTTGGAATAAGCGGTGCACCGTTTTTTAATTCGTCGATATCTAAATACTTTATGCAATACGGAGCTAAAGGAACAATAACCGAAACATTAATTATTATTGTTAATTTCGGCACCATTTTATCCTTTGTTAAATATTCCCATATGCTATTAGGCGAACCCTCACCGCAGATAAAACAAAGCCGACGAAAAAAACTTGTGCTTTTATGTCTTGGTGTTAGCTGTATCGTTGGCGGAATTTTTGGAGTTACCGCCATTAACACTATCTTTAATACCGATGTTTCTATAAACAGCGGCATTTATATAGAAAAAACCATAGTTTATTTAATTAGTGTTATTGTAGCGTTTTTACTGTATAAATTTATTCTTAAAAAGAACAAATACCTTTATTCGTTGCGAAAATTCTCGCTCAATTTTCAACAAATAGTAATGGCGATCCTCGTTTTTTATATTTCAATATCATTGTATTTAAGCGTATAAATAATCTCGAGCAGTATTTGTTGCAAAAGGAATTTGCAAATTTTAATGTAAAATTAAGGTCTATACTATATAATAGGTAGTAGATGTATAAACTATTGTGTTGCCCTGCAAATACACAGGAGAGAAAATGCGGATTTTATTATGCGAAGATGATAAAAAAATCTCGAAAGCGTTAGCCAAAATACTTGAGTTTCACAACTACGCGGTAGATGCAGTTTACGATGGCGAGGAGGCAGTTGATTATATTGAATCTATAGATTATGATGCCGTAATTTTAGACATAATGATGCCTAAAATGGATGGGATTTCAGTGCTAAAACATGTGCGAGCAAAAGGTTTTACGGTTCCGATTATTATGCTTACCGCAAAATCTACAGTCGACGACAAGGTAGCGGGTCTTGATTATGGAGCGAATGATTACCTAACAAAGCCTTTTGATGCAAAGGAGCTGTTGGCGCGGATACGTAGCATAACCAGAATATCTACCGACAGCACATCATCTAAACTCAGGTATGGCAATGTAAGCTTAGATCGTAAAACGTTTGAGCTTTCAACCGGCAAGGATATTTTTAAACTTGCGGGTAAAGAGTTTCAAATGATGGAAATGCTTATGATAAATGAAGGGGTTATTATATCTACCGAACGATTTTTAGAAAGAATTTGGGGATGCGATAGCGACGTTGAGATAAATATCGTATGGGTTTATATAGCATATCTTAGAAAAAAACTAACGCTGTTAGATGCAAATATAAAAATATCGGCTATACGAAACACAGGGTATTCGCTGGAGAAGAACAGTGATTAAAAAACTTCAAAAAAAATTCGTTTTGCTTACAACAATAATAACATTTTTTGTTATGCTTGTTATAGCGGTATTAATTAACGTTACCAACTATATCTCCATAATTAACAACTCCAACGCGTTGCTAAATCTGTTATCTGAAGGCGACCTAAAGCTGGTAGAATCCTCTCGTCCTGCCGAAAGATTTCCAAAAGAAATAGCCTTTACCACAAGGTTTTTTGTTGTGCGCTGCGATGAAGAAGGCAAAATAAACTATGTGGATACCAAAAATATCAGTAGCGTTTCCTCCGAGGATGCAAAAACATATGCTGAAACTGTAGACAGTAATAATCTGTTAAGCGGAACTATAGATGATTATAGGTTTATAAAAACAGAAACTTTATACGGACATACCTATGTTTTTTTAGATATTGAGGCAGAGATGATAGGGTTTAAACAATACCTATTATTTTCGGTTTTAATTATGCTGGGTGCAATTGTTTTTATATTTGTTTTATCCTGCTTTTTTTCGAGGTGGGCGGTAAGCCCAATTGCAATAATGTACGAAAAGCAAAAAAGATTTATCACCGATGTAAACCATGAATTTAAAACGCCGCTTTCTATAATTAGATCAAACTGTGATGTTGTTGAGATGTATAACGGTGAGGATGAGTGGATTGACGGAATAAAAACCCAAACCGACAGGCTTAACCTACTTGTGGAAAATTTAATTTCTCTTTCCAAACTTGCCGAGGTTAAAGGACGCGGTGTTAAAACCGATTTTTCATTAAACGAAGCGTTGGCAGAAACAATCGACGATTTTTCATCGGCATTTCAACAAAAAAATATAAACTTACAAAAAAATATTTCAAGCAATATCTCGCTGTTTGCACTTGAAGGGGATATACGAAAACTGTTTTGCATCCTTATAGAAAATGCAATAAAATACTCGCCGCAAAACGGCGTTATTGCAATCGAGTTATTACAAAAAGGCAGTAAAAAAATATTATCGATAAAAAATGAATGTGAAAACATGACTATAGGAAAACACAACAACTGGTTTGATAGATTTTATCGAGAGGATGAGGCCAGAAGCGATGAAACATCAGGCTTTGGTATCGGGCTGTCTATTGCTAAATCGATTTGCGAAAATAACTCAGCAAGGATAGTAGCCGAGAGTAAAAACAGCAACGAGATAGAAATTACAGTTATTTTTTAAAAACTAAGGTGCATTTTAAATTAAGTTTAAGGTAGCCGATGTATAATAAAAACATAAAATACATTTTTATTACGAGGTTACAATGTCTGTTCAAACAATTTTTAAACGACATGAATTAAAATACAGACTATCAAAGCAACAGTATTTCCTGCTTTGTAAATGCATGGAAAAGCATATGGTGCTTGATAGTTATGGAAGACATAAAATATCAAATGTTTATTTCGATACCGATAATTTTAACATTATAAGGCACAGCATCGAAAAACCAAAGTATAAAGAGAAATTACGGCTTCGAGTATATGGCCAACCGAGTGAAGACACGGTAGGGTTTATCGAGCTTAAAAAGAAATATGATGGCGTAGTTTACAAAAGAAGGCTACAGTCCATCCAGTCTAATGCAATGTCGTATCTGTGTAATAATTCCGAACTTGAGGATACCTCCCAGATAAAAAAGGAGGTAGACTATTTTAAAGGTGTTTATAACAGCCTTTCTCCCAGTATCTACCTCTCATATGAGCGAGAGGCATATTATTCGCCGGAGGATGAAAATTTTAGAATAACCTTCGATTTTAATATTAAGATGCGAGACGTTGATGTATCACCGTATGAAAGCGAACAAGATGTTGAAATACTACCGGATGATGTTGTTGTTCTTGAGGTTAAAACCGTTAAAGGATTGCCGTTTTGGTTTGTTAACTTTCTTGGGGAAAACGGTTTATATAAAACCTCCTTTTCAAAGTATGGCACAGCGTATAACAATTTTATTCTACCCAAATATTTAAAACGTCTGAGAGGAATAGCAAATGCTCAATAATATTTTTGCAGGAATATTTAGCACCACAGCCGCATTGTCTATAACATTGCCCCAGTTTTTTATCTGCATGGTGTCGGCAATAGTTTTAGGGGTTTTTATGGCGAAGATTTATGCCTATAAAACAAGATGCACAAAGGGTTTTGTGGCAACTCTTGCCCTTTTGCCGCTTGCAGTTTCGATGGTAATTATTATGGTTAACGGAAATATAGGAGCAGGCGTTGCCGTGGCGGGTGCATTTAGCCTTGTACGCTTTCGCTCTGTTCCCGGCACTGCAAAGGAAATTGGCGCAATTTTTACCGCCATGTGTACCGGACTTACCATTGGAATGGGGTATGTGGGATTTGCTGTATTATTTTCGGTTATAGCCTGCCTATTTGCATTCTCGCTTAATGCAATAAATTTTGGTGAACAAAAAAGCAATAGCAGAACTCTGCATATAACCATCCCGGAAAATCTTAACTATTTTGATGTGTTTGATGATCTTTTTGAAAAATATACCGACAAGGTAAACTTAGTAACCTCTAAAACAACAAACATGGGAAGCATGTTTAAGCTAAGCTATGAAATAGAACTTAAAAATACAGCAAGCGAGAAAGAATTTATTGATGAGCTACGAACAAGAAACGGAAATTTAGAAATCATTATTACAAAACAGGAAATTTTTGCAAATGTACTTTAAGCCTGTTAAGGGGGCTTGTATGGAAAGAAATCAGGTTATAATTATCCCTGTATATAAACCGTCGTTGGAGCTAATTGATTTTATTGAAGAGATTCATAAAAGCGGATTTAAAAAAATAATAGTAGTTAACGATGGCAGCGGAAGCGAATACAAAAAGGTGTTCGAAAATGTAGTGAAAAAAGGCTGCTGTCTCGTAGAACATGAGGTTAACGCCGGCAAAGGAACAGCACTTAAAACAGGTTTTAAACTTGCGCTTAAGCTCTACGGCGAAACGGTAAGCTGCATTACCGCAGATTCAGATGGTCAGCATCGGGTTTATGATATTGTTAAGGTTGCTGAGGCTATGTGCGCCAACCCGAATACACTTATTCTCGGATCGCGCGACTTTAAAACAAAAAACGTGCCCATAAAAAGCCTTGTTGGCAATAAAATTTCTGCCATAATTTTTAGGTTAAGCACCGGAATAAAATGCAACGACACACAAACGGGTTTGCGGGGAATACCGCAAAATATACTTCGGTTTGCACTGGAGGTGGAGGGCTCACGCTATGAATATGAATATAATTTTTTGCAGGAAGCGTCCGCAAAATTTCCTATTATAAGTGTTCCGATAGCAACGGTGTATATCAATAATAACTCATCATCACACTTTCGATGCGTTCGTGATGCACTGCGAATATATAGTAGATTAATTAAGTTTGTTGCAAGCTCGGTTGTCGGCTCGGTTGTTGATATATCTCTTTTTTATCTCTTTACGGTAGTTTTACCTTTAGGCACATTTGCAAGTATCTCTATCGCCACAGTTTTAGCAAGGATAATATCGGGGGCTGTAAATTTTATTTTAAACAGAAAGATGGTGTTTGCATCATCGGATAAAACCTTGCAACAATCGCTAAAATATACGGCACTGTTTTTTGCGATAATGGCAGCAAGTGCAGTAGGCACAGCTACCCTTTCATCGCTGCTGCAAAGTTCGATAATATCAAAAATCATCATAGACGGAGGGCTGTTTTTATTCAGCTATAAAATGCAAAAAAATTGGGTTTTTAAAAATAACATATCAAAACAAACAGCGTCACGGGTGTGGAAAATATCCGCTACAGCATTTTTTGTGTTCTACGTGGGTTTTTCACTGCTTAACCGCTTTATTATACCGCAAAACGTTGTAGCACTTGAAATCAATTCTACAGCCTCGCAGGAACAGATAACGCCTGAGGATAATAGCTCGCAAAGTATGCCATCAAGCGAAAGCGCAGAGCAAGAAAATGTGCCCGTCGACCCCGTTGTAACACAAAACAGTTACGAAAGCGATACCGTTGATATAACCATATCAACAATACGCGAGTATGATACCGACATCTATATTGCAGAGGTGAAAATAGAGGATAGTGATTTGTTGCAATCAGGTCTTGCGTATGGATCTTTTGGTAATAATTTAAAACAAACAACTTCTGAAATTGCACAGGCTAACGATGCCATACTCGCAATAAATGGCGACTTTTATGGATTTCGTGATACCGGTTATGTTATGCGTAACGGCCAGCTTTATAGGGATGTTGCAATGAGTGATGGCAATGACGATCTGGTTATTTATAACGATGGAAGTATGGATGTTATTAACGAATCAAATATTACTGCAACGGAGTTAGCAAACCAAGGTGCAGAGCAAATATATTCATTTGGGCCGGGATTAATCAGCGACGGGGAAATTCTTGTTGACGAAAACAGTCAGGTTGATAGGGAGGACCCGAGTAATCCCAGAACAGCAATAGGTATGATTGCGCCCAACCACTACATTTTTCTGGTAGCCGACGGACGAACAACACAGAGTGAGGGTCTCTCGCTCGTGGAGATAGCAACTGTTCTCAGCTCTTACGGTTGCGTAGAGGGTTATAATCTGGATGGCGGCGGCTCTGCAACGATGGTGTTCATGGGGGAGGTTGTTAATAACCCAACAACAAACGGAAAAAGCTTCAAAGAAAGGAGCGTGAGCGACATTGTCTACATTGCACAATAGGCAGATGATTAGAAAATATTATCTAAGTAAACGTGTTATCCCATATGCAGTAGTTACGGTAATTTGCATTTTAATTGCCTTAATATATTCGCAGTATTCACACGGGGTTAGATCGCCCCACATGACTTATTTGTTCGCATATCCGCTGATAATGGGGGTAGACGTAGGATTACTTGCGATGATATTTGCAAAACAAAAACCTCAAAGTTTTTTAGCGTCTCATTTTTATCATACAGGTGTTGTTGCGCTTATATTAAGTTCAATTTTACGGGGAGTTTTTGAGATTGCCGGAACATCTTCAATATACGAACAAATCCTATTCAGCATAGGTGTAGGTTTAATAGTATGTAGCATTATAAGTTACGTTTTAAACCGAATATTTATTAAATAATACAGGAGTTTTTATGAAATTATATTTAACAATTTTTTTATTAGCATCGGTGCTTTTGCTATCTGCATGTAACGACGCTATAAATAACGAAGCAATAAACGGCCCTAATCAAAATCAACAGGTAACAGTGCAGGGGAGTGATGTTGATGTTGTTCAGGATACTGATGAAGCTATAACTCATATCGATTACCCTGCAAATGATTTTACCGAGGATTTTAGTGATGCGGTTTTTATGGAGGAGCAGGAAGTTTATATAACACAAAGCGGCATGTATGAATTTAACGGCAGCTACAACGAAATAGTTGTTAATGTTAATAAAGATGTAGATGAAGGCGTTGTTTATCTTGTTTTAAACAATGTAAATATCGACACCGACACCGGTACGCCGATAAACATTATTGAAGCAAAAGATGTTGTTTTAGTGCTTATGGGAGAGAGTACCATAACGCAAGGCGCGATAACTACACAGGATAGCGAATTTCCATCTGCCGCTATTTACTCTGCGGCAGATACTGCAATAATAGGCGATGGTACACTTGTGGTTAACACCCTTTATCAAGACGGCATTAACAGTCGCGACGACCTTGTAATAAACGGTGGTAACATTGTTGTTAATGCTGTTGAAGACGCAATTGTAGGCAAAGATCTCCTTGCGATTAGCTCATCAACCATAACGGTTGAATGTGGCAAAGACGGATTAAAGTCATCTAACGATGAGGATATAGATAGAGGAAACATCATCATTACAGACGGCAGCTATAATATAACGGCGCAAAATGATGCGATTAGTGCAGAGCAACTTTTACAGATAGATGAAGGCGTGTTTAACCTTTATTCAGGCGGTGGATATGTGGAGGTTTTAAACGAGATTACCAGAGGCGAGGGCCCCGGAAATACAGTTCAACCAACCGATCTGCTGGAGGATAGCATGAAGGGCATTAAGTCTAACGATATTGTTATTAATGCAGGCGAATTTACCATCTCTTCATATGAGGATGCAATCCATGCAAATAATAATTTAACGGTAAACGGAGGTAACTTTTCTATCAGCTCCGGTGACGATGCGTTACATGCGGACTACAATTTAATAATAAACAGTATCAATTTAAATGTAGAAAATGCATATGAAGGCATAGAGGGGTCGACTATAACAATTTATGACGGGGATATTAATTTGAACGTACTCGATGATGCGGTTAACGCAAGTGCAGACGATGGATATGCATTAATCATCGGTGGGGCTATATATATAAAATGTCAGGGCGACGGCATAGATTCAAACGGCGATTTAACAATTGAGGGCGGAGATATAGTAATAGAAGCAAATTCCATATATTCAGGCGGTGACGGAGCGTTGGATGTAAACGGAGTATATAGCATTTCCGGTGGAAACGTAACCGATGAAAACGGAAATCCGATAGATAATTTAAGCATGGGGCAGGGGGGAGCTCGGCGCCCGGGAAATCAACCGGGCCGCTAAGGTGCATAACTTTTAGTCTAAACAACAATATGCAGTTCTAACACCGGTTATCATTCCTGCGGGTCGGCAGCACTCTTTTTATTAATAAACTTAAAGCAGTTTGGACTATGATTATTCATTATTCCGACTGCTTCTATGTATGAGTAGCAGGTAACAGTACCCATAAACTTAAACCCTCTTTTTTTAAGGTCCTTAGAGATTTCATCTGAAAGTTCATTTCTTGTTGTTATTCCATCAAAGGGATTATACACAACCATGTTATCTGTAAAACTCCAAAGATACTTCGAAAAGCTTCCCATCTCCTCAACTACCTTTAAATATGCTTTTGCATTTTGTATTGTTGCAAGAATTTTAGCCCTGTTTCGAACAATGCCTTCGTTCGCCATAAGCTCAGATACTTTATCTTCACCGTATTTCGAAATTTTTTCGGCATCAAAGTTATCAAACGCCTTTCGGAAATTTTCTCGTTTTTTTAATATCAAAAGCCAGGAAAGTCCGCAGTGAAAGCTTTCCAGTATAAACATTTCAAAGAGGTGTGCATCATCATAAGATGCAATACCCCACTCATTATCATGGTAGTCAATATATAATTCCGACTTTTCAAGATTTAGCCAGCTACACCTTTGCATTTTATTAAAATCCTTTCTTTAAATATCATCTCAGATTTAAAACCACACCAATCGGACAGCTCATTTTTTTGCGCTGTCCGCAATATTTTTTACGCTGTCTCGCTCGATGAGAGCAGGGCTCAAACAAACTGTTCGCGAGTATTTTATAGCAATTTGTAGGCGTTGTTCTAACATGTTAACAGCTTCAAGTCCCAACTCGTATGGGTGAACATTTACAGTGGTTAGCGGGGGTGTTGTTAACTCGGCAGGAAAACACCCGTCGTGTGAAACAATCGAAATGTCGTCAGGAACCCTTATTCCAACTTCCCAAAATACCTTTAACACCCCAAGCGCAACCGGATCGTTTGCGCAGAAGATGGCGGTGGGCAGGGGGCGCTGTTCTAACAGTTTTTTTGCAAGATTGTAACCCTGTTCTACCCTATCTCTTCCGTGATCCTTTGTTAATACCCTGTTTGGGTTATAAATGCCCATTTGTTTCATCATATCAATAAAGGTCTGCTTGCGTGAACCAAACTTTTCGGTTCCAAAAAGCTCCTCTACGCCAAGATAAGCTATGTCGCTATGGCCGTTTTCAAATAAATAATCTATTGCCAATCTTACCGACTCTTTGTTTGAAAAGGTAATATGATCATAGTTGCATTTACAGTAGGCTGTTATCCCAACTACCACTATGGGGGTGTTCGGTAAGATGGAGTGAATTTTTGCATACTGCTCTTCAAGGTAGTTTCCAACAACAACAACTCCATCGGGGGCATTAATCGAATTGTCGATATTTTCTATAGCGATAAAGGAACAAGCAATCCCTTTTTTTGCACAGTTGCTTTCAATTCCCGATCTTACCGAGAAGTAGTATGAAGAATCCGTTTGATTTCTAAATGTTTGCTTTTTGTGGATTACCAAGAAGTTTAAATTCTTTTTAGAACCCATTACCTTTTTAAATTCATAACCCATTTGTTGGGCTTTCGAAAGGATTGCAGCACGTGTAGCCGGTGCAATCGATAACGTTTCATCGTTTCTTAACGCACGTGAAACAGTAGCCTGAGACAAATTGAGTTCCTTTGCTATGTCCTTCACCTTTGCCATATTTTCAACCACCTTATAATATTTACTAAATTTACTAAATATATTTTAACATAGATTTATTGCAAATTGCAACAAAAATATTAATTTCGTGTTTTTGTACAAATAATATTGCGATAATATATTAATTATGACGTATGAATATCATTTTTATGTAATATAATAGTAAATTTTAAGTAAAATCAATAAAAAAGTATTGACAATTTACTAAATAATAAATATAATGAACTCACGACAAATTTCTACAATTTGAAATGAGGAGAAAAAGAATGAAAAGAAGTAAACTTTACTTAGCGTTTATCTTGGCATTAGCGTTACTATGTTCTGCATGTTCATCAACACCCGAGAGCAGTGAGCAAACTGCCGACACAGCAGAGCCGGCATCAACCGCTGAAGAAACAACCGATGAAGAACCGACAACCGATGAAGGTTCAACTGATCCGCTAATAATCTACACCCCACAAGGTGATGCTGAGCGCGGCCCCTGGATTATCGAGCAGGCTGAAGCCGCTTTAGGTTTTGATGTTGAGCTGCTTAATGCAGGCGGTGGTGAGCTAACCGATCGTCTTATTGCAGAGAAAAATAATCCCCAGGCCGATGTTGTTCTTGGTTTAACACAGCCATTTATGTATCAGCTAAAAGCAGAAGGACTATTCAGCTCCTACACACCAACCTGGGCCGAAGGGTTACCCGAAGTTTACAAAGATAAAGATGCAATGTTTCATAGCTTCTGGCAAACACCTATAGTTATTGGATACAATCCGGATTTTGTTGCTAACCCACCGCAAAGCTGGGACGACCTTGCTAATGCAGAGTATCAGGAACTATTTTTTGTTGGAGAAACTGCATGGCAGACCACTCGTATGTATCTAATCGGTTTATTATGGCCTTACTATGACGAGGCTTCCGGCGATATAACACAGGAAGGATGGGACAACCTAAGCGCAGTTCTTGCAAACTCCTATCAACTACCTGCCGACACAGATGGATGGTTATTGTTTAAAGATGGCACTCTTCCTATTAAGTTAGACTGGTTTGGCGGTGCAGAGATGAACTCCGAACTAAACGAAGCACCGATTGAGTATGTAATACCTGAAAACGGAACTCCTGTAGTTGCAGAAGCAGTTGCAGTTGTTGCCGGAACCGATCAGGAAGAACAGGCACAGCAGTTTATCGATTGGTGGGGTGATCCTGAAACAATGGGCGCATACGCAAATGAGTTTGGACAAGCTCCGGCACATCCTGATGCTATTGCTCTAAGTAATGATGAAATAAAGGCAGATGCCGAAATGTTTACAGCGCAGGACATCGACTGGGAAGTTTGCGCAGCAAACTTAAATGATTGGCTTGAAAAAATCGAGCTTGAAATCTTACCGTAACAAACAATATAAATATATACATAATTTCCCGAATAATTTATATCACCAATTATTCGGGAAATGCATTTATAAAGGAAGCAGTAACAAATGATTGAATTACAAAATGTTCAAATTAAGTATGGCGACTTCACAGCTGTTGAAAACCTGTCTCTAAAGATAGAAGATGGCGAATTTTTCACCTTTTTAGGACCGTCCGGATGTGGTAAAACAACAACGTTACGTGCTATAGCAGGGTTTGAACAGCCTACAAACGGATCAATTTTTGCATATAACAAAGATTTAGGCGGACTATTACCGGAAGAACGCGGACTCGGATTTGTTTTTCAAAACTACGCACTTTTTCCTGCTATGAATGTTTACGAAAACATTGCGTTCGGACTAAAAGCCCACAGAGTTTCTAAAAATGAAATTGCCGAACGGGTTGCAGATATTGCTGAAAAAACAGATATTACCGAGCACCTCAATAAAAAAATAAGCGAGCTATCGGGAGGACAGCAACAACGAATAGCTATCGCGAGAGCACTTGTACTAAAACCAAAAATATTGCTTATGGACGAGCCGTTATCCAACCTTGATGCAAAACTTCGTGTTTCTACCCGTGAAGAAATTCGTGCTTTGCAACGTAAATTTGGAATAACAACAATCTACGTTACACACGACCAGGAAGAGGCAATGGCTATCTCGGATAGAATTGCGGTATTTAATGTTGGTAAAGTAGAGCAGGTTGGCACTCCAAAACAGATATATAACACACCTAATAATAGTTTTGTTGCAAGATTTATAGGCGATATTAACTGTTTTGAAGGTCAAACAGAGCAGGAGCTTAAAGCCCTTTTGTCCTCGAAGAAGGAAGAAAAACTTTTTGCTCGTCCCCATAAGTTAAACACTCATAAAAGCGTAACAAAACAAGATAATCATTTTTATGTTAACGCCGTTATCGAAAGTTATGAGTACCTCGGATCGTACACCGTTACGGTTGCAAAAACTAAAGACGATTTTAAGCTAACCTCTTTAAGTTTCGGTAGCGAAACAGAGTTCTCAATAGGGGAGGAAGTTTCCGTTTCGGTATGTCTTGATGATGTTTTAGCTTTACAAAGTGAATAACATTTAATATTAATAAAGAAAGGAATGCACCTGATGTGTGATATATCATTGTCGGTGCAGGGGCATTAATGTGAATGCGCATAAAAATAAAAAATTAAGCACAGGAAAAAAACTCGGAATATTACGAAACGCAGTTGTTTTCACCTTTATTGGTTGGTTTATAATTACATTTATGATTGTGCCGATAATAAGTGTTTTAACAACAACCTTTATAAGCGAGGGAAGCTTTACCCTTGATGCATTTGTGAAACTCGCCTCATCGGCTCGTGTTAGGAATGCACTCTCAAGCACCTACACCATGACTTTTTGGACAGTTATCACGGTGTCCATCATTGGCTTTTTTCAGATAATGGTTACGGAATATTTTGAAATTAAAGGCTCTCGTTTTGCCGGACTTGTTTTTATGACCCCGTTAATATATAGTAGTATTTCCGTTGTTACCGGTTACAGATACGTGTATTCCTCCACCGGAACCATAACTAAATTTATAGATAGCATTTATCCTGCCTTTAACGAAAACTGGTTTACCGGCTTTGTTGGAGTACTGTTTGTTCATACCTTCACCATGACTACTTTTCATATTTTGTTTGTAAAATCCGCATTTAAAAGGGTAGATTATTCAACTATTGAAGCCGCAAAAAGCCTTGGAGCAAGTAGCTTTTCTGCCTTTTTAAAGGTTGCGCTTCCTGTTGTAAAACCGGCTATTTTTACCGCCACTATTCTTCTAACCTTAAGTTCATTAAACTCCTTTGCCGCACCCTCAATGCTTGGCGGCAAAAACTTTTATATGATTAGCAGCATGATACTTAATCTAAACGGACTAAGAAGTTACGACCTTTCCTCGTTACTCTCTCTTATTCTTGCTGCAACCTGTATTGCTTTACTATTGATAATGAATTGGCTGGAGAAGCGCAGTGCATACATATCGGTATCCAAAGTTCCAACAAAGCTTCGCAAAACAAAGATTAGAAATCCTATACTTAATGGGTTAGTTCATCTTCTTACATATTTATTAACTGCGGTTTATCTTCTTCCGGTACTACTGTTGGTAATTATTTCGTTAGGTGATGTTGAGAGTATTAATACCTACACCTTCCCGGTGAACTTTTCGCTTGATAATTATATAAGGGTGTTAACAAATCCCGTAACTTTAAAGCCGTTTATTAACAGTATTCAGCTTAGTGCTATTGCAGTTGTTGTTGTATTATGTATCAGCGTTGCTTCATCCTTTGCAATAAAAAAATTCCCGGGAAAGGCTACAAGAATATTAGAGTTATCCCTGTTACTACCGTGGATTTTACCTGCAACACTTTTAGCGGTTGGTATGATTACAACCTATTCGCAACCTCACCCTCTTACATTTAACCAGATATTACTCGGTGGATTTTGGCTGCTTCCGGCTGCATACGTTGTTTTTCAACTTCCTGCGTCGATGCGACTTGTTCGAGCCTCCATGTTTCTTATAAACGATTCGCACGAACAGGCAGCTCGCTCGCTCGGTGCATCTGCTTTCTACACATTTAGAAGAGTTGTTCTTCCGGTAATATTTCCAACTATCATTTCGGTAGGAGCGATTACCTTTAATGCTCTTTTATCAGAATACACGGTTAGTGCGCTTTTATATAATGTTAACAATGTTCCTCTTGGTATAGTGTTGCGCTCGCCCGAACTGAGTTCTGACCCGAATGTTGAGGCAAACAGCTTGGTTTACATTGTAGTATTGATGATAATATCGTCATTAACACTTTTTTTCACACAAAGATACAATCGAAAATTAGAAAACAAATAACCTAACAAAGGAGAAAAAATGAACAATTTTGGATTAAACTTAAGCATGAGAGACGTTCCCGAAACTATATTAGAAGTTGGGGAAAAATGCCTCGGTACCGGCCTTATCAAAGCGATTGAGGTTACATATTCCGACAATTTAATGGGCGTCGACAGCAATGACTATAACGACGCAATAAGAACAATTGTAAAAAAATATTCACCACAGGTTCTTGTTCATATTATGGGATTTAACACCTCAGAAGAATGTATATCGCTTCGAAGTGCAATCATTCATGAGTTTACTAACTGCTGTCGTTATGTAAAAAGTCTTGGCGGAAACGAGATAATAATGCATAGCGGATATGTTGGATTTGGCTCTCATTCACCTATAGAAATCCCCCAATCGGCACATCCAACGCGCGAAAAAATGTATTCACGTGCATTTGATTTATCGGTTAAAATGTTTAAAATTTGCTGTAATATAGCCAAGGAATACGGCGTTCATATTTACACCGAAAATCTTAACACCGAAACGATTACAACAACCGCCGAACAATTAGTAAGCTTTGTTGAGGCTGTAGATGCCGATAACCTATCAATCATCTATGATGTTGGCCATGCTCACTACTGTGGACTTAATATACCGGAATCAGTAAAAACTTGCGGTAAATTATTGCAACACACGCATATCCACGATAACTTCGGAGGTACCGACAATCATCTTGCTGTAGGTGAAGGCAACATAGATTTTAATGCATTTTATAAAGCATTAAATGACATTGATTACAAAGGGCTTTATTTGTTCGAAGTTTTTCCATCAACAGCGGAAAACTTCCTTCTCAGCCTCGAGAGGAGTAATGAATGCATAAACTCAATAAAGAAGATATAGTAGCAGATTTGCATTGTCACACCATTGCATCGGTTCATGCATACAGTACGGTTCGTGACAATGTTAACAAAGCTAAATTAATAGGCTTAAAAGCCCTCGCAATTACCGACCATGGCAGTGGCATCAACGATGCACCTCCTTTAAGCTTTTTCGACAACCTCTTGTCGTTACCTGAATATATCGATGGCGTAAGAATATTAAAAGGCGTGGAAGCAAATATCATGGACCATGAAGGAACCCTTGATATACCCAGCGATCTTCTTGCAAGGCTTGATGTTGTTATTGCATCTTACCATACAAGTGCTGTTGCTCCCGGCAGTATAAACGACCACACAAACAGCTATATTAAGGTTGCTAATAATCCAAACGTCGACATTATAGGCCACTCAGGAAGCTTTGAATATCCCTATGATTATGAGAAAGTAATTCCTATTTTCAAGATAAATAATAAACTGGTTGAAATAAACGCACATACCTTTGTTTGCAGAAAAAAATCGATCGAAAACTGCAAAACAATAGCTAAACTTTGTGCTAAGCATGAAGTGCCTATCCTGCTTAACTCTGATGCTCATTCTGAATTTGAGATGGGAGAAATTGATTTGGCTGTAGAAATGTTAAATGAAATTAACTTTCCAAAAAAGTTGATTCTTAATACGGATTACGAAAAAACCATGCAGTATTTCAGCAAGAAATAAAACTACGAGGGTACAGTGATAAACAAAAGGTTGTTGGCATATTGTGCGTTGATTGCAACTACTATTTTTTGGGGAGGACTATATTTAGTAAAAGCAGAGCTATTAAAACAATTTAACCAGTACCATGTAGTATTTTTTAACACAGCATTGCCTGCTATAGCATTGCTGTGTTATGCTGTTATTAAAAAAGAAAAGCTGTTTTTACATAAAAAAGAGATATTGCCTGTTATCCTTTCGGGATTGCTCGGAATATTTGCTACTCAATTTTTCTCGGTTGTTGGTATTGAGCGCACCAGCGGAGTTACGGCATCGGTTTTCTTTTCAATGGTTCCGGCAATGTTTATAATAAGTAATTTAATACTCTACAAAAAACATGTAAACCTTTCAGAAATAATAAGTATCGTTATTTCTATTGTTGGAGTGCTTTTTGTTATCTATGCGCCAAACTCAGGCAGCATAGATCTTTTAGGATGTGTTTTTCTCTTTTTAGGTAATGTTTGCTGGATTGCATATGTATATTTTTGTAATGCAAATAAATTTAACATGAGCGATAATCTGCAGCTGTTTTATCGCTTCGCCAGCGCCGGAGTATTATGTTTAGGATTTCTTTTTCTCCACCCGCTCGATTATGTTAAGTTTGCAAGCGTAGAGGTTGTGTCATATCTGCTGTTTACAGCGATATTATCCGGCTGTATTGCATATAGTTGTTTTACCTTTTCGGTTAAAATTCTCGGTGCAATTAAATCGAGTATTATTCTAAACAGCATACCGATTGTTGCACTACTGCTTAACATAATAATTTTTGGAGGAGAGATATCTCCTCTTCAAATATTCGGCATAATACTTGTGTTTATATCCTTAATCATACCATTGCTTAAAATAAAAAGTTCTTAGTTTTTTTATTTTTTTACTTCACAATAGACATAAAATAATGTATAATAATAAGCGGCAAAAAACATTGTAGCTGCAAAATTAATTAATAACCCAGCACCGAAAAAAGAAATATGAGGTGTTGCATTATGGAGGATAAGAAAAAATGGTATTAACAAAAACAACAAAGGATGATGTAGAACATGTTATGCAGATAATAGAAACTGCAAAAAAACACCTAAAGGAACAGGGGATCGATCAATGGCAAGACGGATATCCGGATATAGCCTGCATAACAGCCGATGCCGAAACCGGAAAAGGATATTTTTTTAAGGAAGATGGTGAAGTGTTAGGCTACATATGCATCGATTTTGATGGCGAGCCGGCATATGATACACTTGAAGGTGAATGGGCTTGCGACGAAAAATATGTAGTTGGGCATCGAATGGCAATGAGTGAAAAAAGCCGAGGAAAAAATTATAGCAGTGAAGTTTTTAGCTTACTCGAGCAGCTTGCCAAGGAAAATGGCGTTAACTATTTAAGGGTAGACACGGATGAAGATAATAAAAAGATGCAACACGTTTTTATTAAAAACGGCTTTGTGCGTAGAGGTAAAGTTTGGTACAATGAAACCGAGAAGGTAGGATTTGATAAACGAATTTGATGTAAAACACTTATATATAATCTGAACTATTTTTTAGCGCCTACTCAAAGATTTTGATTAATTTGTTAAATAAATACGTATTTATAAAATTAATGCTTGAAATTAAATTAAAGTTGTGATATAATCAAATAGCTGAGTATTTATCCGTATATAAATATTATTTTTTTAGGATAAACAACATAGCAAAACGCGGATGTGGCGGAATTGGCAGACGCGCTAGACTTAGGATCTAGTGTCTTTG
>CAYJDA010000031.1:0-26921 GCA_964368815.1 uncultured Oscillospiraceae bacterium | reverse complement strand
ACATGCGTCACCGCTCCGATAAGTTTCCCGTTTTGGACTATGGGGCTTCCTGACACGCTTGTGTCAAGTAAGGACTAACATTTTTTGAAAAATATAAAGGCACAGCCGAAGCCGCGCCTTTAAAATTAATATGTATATTTATTTTGGGTATAATAATTGTTTTCTGTGCTGTATATTAAATTTATTCCTCAAAAAAGTTCATCTAATAATATATAATATTTTATTTTATCCATATCTATAGTGATACCTAATTCATTTAAAAAATCCTCAAAAATAAATTGATTATTACTATTAAAACCAAATTTGCCTGAGAAATTATGAATTAGACTTCTATAACATAAAGCAATATCTTGATATTTATCTGCAATCCCACTGCGACCCATATCAATAAATCCTGACACCGTATCGTCATTTAAGAAAATGTTAGGCAAACAAAAGTCACCATGCGAGAAAACAGGTGTTTCGGAAGGTTTGTTGTTTTTTAGCCATGTTAGCAATTCAAGCGGATTCTTAAATCCATTTTCATCATACGTTCCTATTTCGGCATCTTCAATATTGCAAAAGCCTTTTTTTACATTATACTCCGCTAGTTTAAGCTTGTTATCAAGCATCATATTACTCGGGCAGTCAGAAATATCAATACTCCATAATTTTGATAAAGCATGTGAGAGAATTTTTGCTAACAAGTGTGGATTCTGCATATATTGTTCACTGCATGACATCTCACCATAAATTTTACTCATAATTAAATAATTTTTTCCTAAATAAGTTTCAGAATGCATAATTTTCGGTACAGGAATTTTATTTTGTAGCCACCCTAACATAATATGTTCATTATCCGACTCTGCACATTGCTTTTCAATCTTCAAAACACTGTTTTCAGAAGAATATATTTTCGCTTGCGAATGTCCAACGTTATTACTCTTAATATCATTATTAATAAAAAACTCTTTAACACATATTGGCATTTCCATATTTATTCACCACCTAATATAAATACTCTCCCTTTACCCAAAACGCAAACCCACCGTAGGATAACAAGAATTTTCTGTATTAATTATATTATATTCCTGATTTGTGAGGGTGTCAACAAAAATGTAGGGCAAGGGCTCTGCTCTTGCCCTACATTTATTCCGTTATATTTTCAGCTGATGTTAACATATTTTCGATGAAGATCCCATACCCCTTTGTCGGGTCGTTTACTAAAACATGCGTCACCGCTCCGATAAGTTTCCCGTTTTGGACTATGGGGCTTCCTGACATCCCCTGCACTATTCCGCCGGTTTTTGATAGTAGTTCTACGTCGGTTATTCTTATCATCATGTTTTTAGTAAAGCTATCACTACTTTGAAATACTCGTTCCACCTCTATACGGTAAGGTTTTGGTCCTTCTTCATCTATGGTTGTTATTATAGTTGCGGTTCCGGTTACCGTTTCAGCTGGTGTTGCTACCTCGTACTCTGTGCCTTCCATGGAAGAATATAGTTCACCGTATACGCCTGTTTCGTCGTTTCTATAAACCTCGCCGAGAAGCATGTCATTTATAAATTCAGCTTTAAGCTCGCCTGCTGTTCCTGTTTCACCTTTTATTGAGCCGTTTATAACTACCGGGACAATTTCTCCCGACAGTAGTTCTATAGTTTCTCCGGTGTCGGTATCGCTCACCGGATGTCCCAACCCACCGAACGTCATGTTGTTGTTATCAGCGAAGGTTAATGTTCCAATTCCTGCCGATGAATCGCGAACCCACATCCCGCTTCTGTAGCTTCCGGTTAAGCTATCCTTTACCGCTGTTAAATAGCAACTTTTCTCCTCTCCGTCTCGGGTGTATATAACTTCTATCGGAGCTCCTTTTGAGCTTGTAATTGCGTTATTGACGTCGTCATTGTCCTGCATTTTTTCGTCTCCGATAGAACGAATTACATCTCCAAGTTGTAAACCTGCGAGTTTTGCCGGGTTTTTATATCCGGTTGATGCAGGAATGTCGGAAAAGCCAACCACCATCACTCCGTCCGCAAACATTTTTATTCCAAATGCATCTCCAAGCACTGTTACAGTTCGGCGTTCCTGTGGAATTAGTCTTACCGTCTTTATTGGTAAAACGCCGAGCAAACTAAGCTCGGCGTTATATGAACCATCACCCGAAGCAGAAGCTTCGGTCATCTCCTCATATGGCAATTTTGCCGATATAAAAGGCATGCTCTGTAAAACAAATTCTTCATCTGCCACCGTAGTAAAACTATCGGGTAGGTTTTGTGTAATAAATGCAACAATTCCAATAATGATTAATGAAATTATTGTTATTGTGGTTACAACTCCCTTAAAAACTTTTATAACCTTCTGTTTCATATGCACATTCTCCTATGCTATTTCAATAAATAGTATATCCCCTTATAAAAATATAATTCAAATTATTAAAAACTCTTGACAATATGATATCATTATGATATCATATTACTATCAAATATGGAGGTATATTATGAAATCAGAAAATAGCAATTATGTCAACGCCAGTAATTATGTCAACGCCAGTAATTATGGCGTAGAAAGGATATTAAACCCTGTGTCGGGAATTGGGATATTATTGTTATCCATATTTATAACACTCGCATCAATAGCTGCATTTGTGTTAAGCATTATATGGGTAGAGTCAACAGGATCCGCTTTAGCGGTTGTTGCCATTGTTGCCTCGGCAATTATATTTAATATCAGTATATTAATGTATATAGGGTTAAAGGTTATTAACCCTAATGAGGCAGCAGTATATCTGTTGTTTGGTAGGTACTACGGAACAATAAACAAGCCCGGATTCTTCTTTATTAATCCATTTTGTGTTGCATTTAATCCAAACTCAGTTGCAACCATTACCGGTAACAGTGTAACGCTTGCAAACAAAAAGGTATCTACCAAAGCTGTAACCCTTAACAATGAAAAGCAAAAAGTAAACGACAGCGAAGGTAACCCCATTGAAATAGGCGTTATTGTCATCTACCGAGTTGTTAATGCTACCAAGGCAGTATTTGAGGTGGAACAATTTTCGAAATACATTTCAACCCAAGCAGATGCCTCGATACGACAGGTTGCAAGAAAATACCCCTACGACATCACCGAAGGTGAAGACGAGAGGTCGTTAAGAGGTAGCAGTAATGAGGTTGCTGATGAGCTGATAAGGGAACTTCAACAACGTGTCGACTTTGCCGGAATTGAAATTATTGAGGCTCGTATCACCCATCTTTCCTACGCACAGGAAATTGCTGCTGCAATGCTACAGCGTCAGCAGGCAAAAGCAATAATTGATGCAAGGCAGAAGATTGTTGAGGGTGCTGTTGGAATGGTGAAGATGGCGCTGGAACAGCTAGACAATGATAATGTAGTGGAGCTGGACGAAGAGCGCAAAGCAGCAATGATATCTAATTTGTTGGTTGTACTTTGTGCAAATAAAGATACGCAGCCGATAGTCAACAGCGGAAGCATTTATTAATGGCCGGCAAAAATGAAAAAAAGCAGTTACTGCTGCGTCTGCCACCACAGCTATATGAAAGAATAAACCGTATGGCAGAAGATGAGTTTCGTTCGGTTAACGGGCAAATTGAATATCTGCTTACTGAAGCAGTAAAAAAACGTTACCCCGAACTCTACAAAGATAAAGAATAATTATATGAGCTCCGGCGTTGCCGGAGCTATTGGAATTTATGTTATAATAATGAATCGTCCTGCTTTTTAAGGCGGGTTAAGTCGCTAGCGCCTTCGGTAGCATCATAAACCGATTTTCTATAGCGAGAAGGTGTGATACCAAAAGTTTTTTTAAAACACCTCGAAAAATATGCCGTTGAAGAAAATCCAAGTTTGTCAGCTATCTCATTAATATCTACAGACGTAGAGCGTAAAAGATTTTTTGCAGCTACCACTTTAAGCATATTGAAATATTCCGAAACCCCACACCCAAACTCCTCGAAAAACAGTTGCTGAAGTCTAGAGCGACCTATTCCTATTGCTTGAGATATTTCAGCTACCTTTAGACGTCCTGCTATACTATTGTTTAACAGCACCAGTGTTTCGGAAATATACGGGTTTTTGCTCTGAGGTAACATAAAACTAAGATTACCTGACACATTGGTGAAGTTTGTATCCTTTAAACTATAACGATATAAGCCGATAAGAAATTGTTCTAAATACAGTTTTATTAGCTGTTCTCCGCCAGGGATAGCATTTTCTCGTTTTATCATTAATGCGTTTTCAACAGGTTCGTGTATAGAATTTTTAAAGGTAAGCTTTGTTTCATGCAATATTTTATGTAAAAGAACTTTTTCTGCGCTTTCCACTCGTGTATGTAGCCTATTAAAATGTTTCATTATTTCGCTTTTGCACACAAAAGAAATAATAATCAAGTTTGGATTTGTTCCATCTAAAGCCTTTAACCCATGATGTTCATTCGGTTTATGAAATATAACTTCACCTGATTTCACCAACCTTTCATCTCCGTCGGAATATATAAGTATGCTATCATTATCTACATAAACAAATTCCCAAAAATTATGGCGTTCTCCATCAAATACTATTTCCTGAGTATATTCAAAGTAATGAATCATTATTAACTCGTCAATATTAAGCAATTTTTCCAATTTAACACCGGTATACTGCATATAATCACCTCTATTTGTGTCTTAGTTTTATAGTTTTGTAACAATATTGTAACAGTTTTTGGACAAAAATGCAACTTTTTCGGACAATAAACCCTTTTAAATTTTACTATCATTTTATATAATTTTATTATTAAATTGGTTAATATTTCAAAAAATAAATAAAGGAGACGGTATGTCGGAAAAAATTAAGATTGCTATTATAGGGCTTGGTAGCAGAGGGAAAACAGCATATCTTCCTGAACTGTTAAAATCCGCCGATGTGGAAATTGTGGCTATTGCTGAACCTGACAAGAATAAGTTAAGCGAAGTAGCCGAGATGTTAAAATTAAACAGTGAAATGTGTTTTGTTAGTGGTGAGGAGCTTTTAAAGCAACCGAAGCTTGCCGACGCGGTAGTTATAGCCACCATGGATAGACAGCACGTAGGCCAGGCTGTAGTAGCGCTTAAGCTCGGCTATCACATATTACTTGAAAAACCTATATCACCGGAACTTGCTGAATGTCAGGAGATAAGTAAGGTTGCTAAGGAGACCGGACTTAATGTAGTAGTATGTCATGTGTTAAGATATACATCCTTCTACAAAAAAGTAAAAGAAATATTGTCTACCGGAGTTATCGGAGACATTGCTGCCATTCAGGCGATAGAAAATGTAGGGCACTGGCATCAGGCGCACAGCTTTGTTAGAGGTGTGTTTAGCGAAACTGAAAATGCAAGCCCAATGATACTGCAAAAATGTTGTCATGATATGGATTTATATCTTTGGCTTGCAGATAAAACCAGCAAAAGAGTATCATCCTTTGGTCATACCCATTATTTTAAAGCGGAGAATGCTCCGGCAGGCAGCACTGCCATGTGTCTTGACGGGTGCAAGGCAAAGGAATCATGTCCTTATGATGCTGAAAAATTTTATATAGAAGATCCCCAGCGTGGGGTACGGCATGGAAATACCGGATGGCCCAACGATGTACTTTCCATAAATCCGACCGTTGAAAGTATATACGAAGCGTTAAAAACCACTCGTTATGGTAGATGTGTTTACAAATGCAGTAACGATGTTGTTGATTATCAGGTTGTTAACGTTGAAATGACCGACGGCAGTTCCATGAGCTTTACCATGAGCGCATTTACTCAGTTTAATACACGGCAGGCAAAGTTTATGGGAAGCATGGGCGAGCTTGACGTAGACATGAATACAGGAGATATTACACTTTACAAATTTGGAAAAGAAGTGGAAAAATATAATGTTTCCAAAGATTTGGATTCAGGGCACGGCGGGGGAGATGCCGGTATTATAAAGGAATTCATCACCCTAATGAAGGGCGAACAAACAAGTAGCTCGTTAACAAGCTTGGAAGTATCTTTGGAAAGCCATTATGTAGCACTTGCAGCGGAGCAGTCCCGACTTGAAAATGGAAAAGTTATTGAAACACAGGACCTTCGTAACAAGTAAACAATGAGGCTAAACATGAACTGCAAAAACATATTGTTAATAACGAGTGATCAACAACATTTTAATACTATAGGGTTAACAAATCCTGAGATAAAAACCCCAAATCTTGACAGGCTTGCGAAGCAGGGAACCTTGTTTTCGAGAGCTTACTGCCCTAACCCAACTTGCACACCGACGAGGGCGAGCATAATTACCGGATTATATCCATCGCAGCATGGAGGTTGGACGCTTGGAACTAAACTTCCTGAAAATGTTCCGACGATTGGCGATTATCTAAAAGAGAAAGATTTTGCAACCGCGCTGGTAGGAAAAGCTCATTTTCAGCCAGTGAAGTCCACTGAGGAATATAGCTCAATTGAATCAATGCCGTTACTTCAGGATCTTGATTATTGGAGAAACTTTCATGGGCCGTTCTACGGATTCGACCATGTAGAGCTTGCTCGTAACCATACTAACGAGTTTTTAGTTGGACAGCATTACGCTATCTGGATGGAGGAAAAAGGACTTTCTAACTGGCGAGATTATTACCTTTCTCCTACAGGTACCATGTCTCCGGATCAACTACACCACTGGGATATACCGGAAGAATTCCACTATAACAGCTGGATTGCAGAACGTAGTTGTAGCCTTATTCAAGACTATAAAGAACAAAACAAGCCATTCTTTTTATGGTCAAGCTTTTTTGACCCTCACCCGCCGTATCTTGTTCCATCTCCTTGGGATACCATGTATAGCGACTGTGAGCTATCTCTGCCGCAGGCGGTGGATGGCGAGCATAATAATAGTCCGACAATGCATAAACTTACTCAACAACAAAACCCCGATTTTAGCAACTACAAGAGTTCGGGGCATTACCTACATGGTGTACACAGCCATCTGAACCCTAAAGATGACCCTAAGAAAAACATGCAGACATATTACGGCATGGTCTCCATGATGGACAAGTATATCGGTCAGATATTAGATCGGCTTGAAGAGCTTGGATTGGCAGAAGATACACTCGTAGTGTTCACTACAGACCATGGCCACTTTTTTGGACAACACGGGTTACACGCAAAGGGACCATTCCTTTATGAAGACATGATTAAGGTTCCGATGATAGCTCGTTGCCCAGGATTGGTTGCCGAGGGTAAAATTAATGATAATTTGCAGTCCCTTGTAGATTTTACGCCTACTTTCTTGGATGCTTTGGGGATTGAAGTTCCATACCATATGACCGGAGTAAGCCAGAAAGAAAGCTGGAAAAACAATGGTGTAGCCGCACGAGACAGTATTATTTGTGAGCATCATCACGAGCATGGAACCGTACAGCTTAGGGCATATGTAGACGAAAAGTATAAGCTGGTTGTTTATCTTGATAAATCGCAGGGTGAACTATATGATTTAGAAAAAGATCCGGGAGAACTTGACAACATGTGGTATAATAAAAAATATGCCGATATACGCGCTGAAATGTTACACAGTTACATATGTGCTGATCTTGGAAGAGAATCCAAATCTATGCCGCGTATTTCCACAGCATAAAGAATTAGATTAACATTTATTGTTAATTTGATATAAGAAATTTTTATGGAGGAAACTATGAAGAAATTATTATCGCTATTATTAGCAATCGTAATGAGCTTTGCACTTCTTGCGGGATGTGCACAGGAGGCCGAAACAGCCGAACCGGCTCCGGAAGCAGCAAGCGAAGAACCAGCTACAGCTGAAGAAGAAGAAACAGAGGAGCCTGCTGAAGAGGTTTCTTTAGCTCTAGGTATGTGGAATGAAGGTCAAATTCCTGCTATGGAAAGCCTAGCTGATGCCTACATCGCAACAAACCCACACGTAACCATCGAGGTTCAGAGTACACCTTACACCGGCAACGAGTACTTCACAAAGTTACAGGCTGCAGCAGCAGGCGGAACAGCACCTGACGTTTTCTGGCTAAACGTTAACAACATTGTTCCTTTTGCTAAGGGTGGCATGTTAATGCCTATCGACGATGTTATCGCAGATAACAATGTTGATATGTCGGTATTCCCTCAGCCTCTAATAGATCTGTATAACTACGATGGCGTTCAGTATGGTATTCCGAAGGACTATGATACAATCGCTGTATGGTATAACATGGAGCTCTTTGACGCTGCAGGCGAGCCATACCCACAGGAAGACTGGACATGGGAAGACATGGTTGACATAGCAGGCCGTTTAACTGATACCGATGCAGGCATCTACGGCATGGCAGCTCCGCTTTCATACCAGACTTGTTACTACAACACAATTTATGCTAACGGTGGACAGATTCTAAGCGACGACGGTATGTCTATCGCAATGAACACTCCAGAGGTTGAAGAGGCGATCCAGGCTTGGGTTGATCTTATCGCTGACGGCATTTCACCGACTCTCGAGACTCTAACCGACACAACTGCTGACCAGCTGTTTATGTCCGGTGCACTTGCAATGAACTGGGCCGGCGCTTGGGTTACACCTACATACGCCACTACAGAAGGCTTTGGTGACAAAGTTAACTGTATCGAACTTCCAACCTTTAACGGAAACGAAGGCAACGTTATTAACGGACTTGGCTTCTGCTCCTATGCAAACACCGAGAACCCTGAAGCTGTTGGAGACTTCCTTGCATTTATCGCAACCGAAGAGGGCATGAGTGCTCAGGCATTCGGCGCTACCTTCATTGCTTCTCACTCTGCTGTATCTTCTATCTATGAAGAAGCATATCCTCAGTATAACACTGCTGCCTACACAAGCAAAACAGAAATTGCAACAATGTTACCGCGTAGCGATGTTGCAACACAGATTAACGATATCCAAACAGAGTACCTAAAACAGGCTTACGCCGGTGATATCACTGTGGCTGATGCACTTGCCTCTATCGAAGCCGATGGTAACGACCTTCTTGGCGGCTAAACCTTAAATTTTGCTGCCGGTATGCTAATAGTTTATTAATATACCGGCAGTGTAGTCGTTAGGCGTGTTTGATTCATCGCCTAACGACTATACTTTTTAACTAATAATTATGGAGAGGAGTGGAGTAATATGAGTAAAACGAAAACCAAATCTTCGAATGGGAGGAAATTTACATACAGAACGGCCGACGCAATGTGGGGCTTCTTTTTTATTCTGCCTCTCACAATCGGTATTGGTGTTTTTTATATTTTTCCGTTTTTGCAGGGTATTGTGTTTAGCTTTTCTGAGGTGGATGTTTTTAATCAGATGGAATGGCTTGGTCCCGACAACTATCAAAAATTAATTGGTGACGAAGACTTTTATAGGGTTTTGGGCAACACCATCAGATACGTTCTACTTGCAGTTCCGGCGCAGGTTATTTTAGCCACCGTTCTTGCTGCGATGCTTAACCGCGGCCTTCGCGGAAGTTCGATATACAGAACCATTTATTTTATACCAACGGTAACAATGCCGGCCGCTATTGCTATAGTTTGGTCATGGATCTTTAACGGAAGTTTTGGTATCCTTAACCATTTCCTTTCCTTCTTTGGCATAGAGGGTCGCAGCTGGTTGTCTGATGCCGAAACAGCGCCTTTGATGATAGTTATCGTAGGCGTGTGGATGGCAGTCGGCCACAGTATGGTTATTCTACTTGCAGGTCTTCAGAATATTCCCGATTCAATGTATGAAGCAGCATCACTCGACGGTGCAAACGGTATTGTACAATTCTTTAAAATTACTATACCTCTGCTAAGTCCATCGCTGTTTTTCGTTATCGTTACCGCTCTTATCAGCGCATTTCAGGTTTTCGATGTTATCTATATGATGATACCGACCACCAGTCCTGCCTTCGAGTCGGCTGAAACGGTTATTGTTCTTTTCTATAACGAAGCTTTTAACTACGGATATAAAGGTTATGCATCGGCTATCGCCATGGTTGTTTTCTTAATTATTATGGGAGTTACCGTGTTGCAGATGTACGGCCAGAAAAAGTGGGTACATTACAGCTAAGATTATCGTATTGCTAAGAGTTAGCTCATTCGATTAAGATATCCACAAATCGTAAGTTAGTTATAGGAGGTTTTGTTGTGAAGAAGCAAAATTTAACAAGTTCAATAATTCTACATATTATTTTATGTTCCGGCATTGTAATTAGTGTGTTTCCCTTTGTATGGATGGTTTTAACCAGCTTTAAAACGCCGCTTGAATCCATGCAGGTTCCACCCGAAATGTTGCCGGAAAGCTTTAGCTTTGATGCATACGTAAGGGTTATAACCATTCTTCCGTTTATTTCATCGTTTATTAACACGATAATATCAACCTTGATAATCGTGGCAGGCCAGTTCATATTCTGTAGCATGGCCGGTTATGGCTTTGCAAGGATTAGATTTCCGTATAAAAACATTATTTTTGTAATTCTTTTGTCTGTTCTTATGATACCCTCACAGATTTTTATTATTCCGCAGTATTTAATCGTTCAAAACTTAGGTCTGCTCGATTCCATGGGAGGGCTTGTTCTGCCAAGCTTGTTTAGCGTTTTCGGCACCTTTTTAATGAGACAATATTTTATGGCTTTACCGGCTGAGCTGGAAGAATCGGCAATCATCGATGGATGTAACAGATTTAACATCTACCTTCGCATTATGCTACCTCTAACCAAGAGTGGCATAGTCGCACTTATCATCTTTACCTCTAAGTATGCATGGAACAACTTTATGTGGCCACTAATCATAACAACATCGCCTGATAAGATGACGCTTGCCCCTACCCTTGCAAGGCTTGCAGGCTCCACTACCATAGAATTTCCATCCCAGATGGCTGGCGCGGTTATGACGGTTATTCCTATGATACTGGTTTTCATAATATTCCAAAAACACTTTATTGCCGGTGTTGCAAGTAGCGGAATTAAGGGTTAGAATCTTTAATAAACTACACATATAACTGCTTTTAGCGCGATAAATGGGTGCCGCAATAAGCCCAGAAACTTAAGTGAACTATTTATATCTTTAGTTTTTTTTCTCCTGATGCATTATGGCCGAGTGCCGGTAGGAGCAGAATTGCTAAAACAGTTAAAGAGTAGGGGAACCAAAATAAAAAATCTTCAAGTGCGTTTACAATAGATGTAACCGCCATTATCGGGTCGGTGCTTCCGGATAATGCAAGTAGTATAACAAAGGAAAAAGAGGTTACTGTTAACACTATTGTGGCGGCAAAATGCTCCTTTGCTGCATGAAAGGTTTTACGAACCAAGCTCTTTTCTTCAGATGTGAAAAAAGCCATTATTCTTGCTACCAACAGAATAATAAAAGAAAACGCAAACCCTGTAGAATTTAATAACATTACTCCCGATAAGATGAAGGACAACTCAGTCACTTCAAAACGTTTATCACAAGGCTTTGTGGCGGCTATAAATACCCCATAACCAAACATGAGGGAAAATAATCTACCAACCGAAAGATCGGTAAAACCATTGTCGGTGCCTAGTAGTCCAAATATAAGAATAAATTTTACAATTATTAAGATTACATCATATCGATTTGCAGGTTTATCATTACCGAAAAAAGGTAGTATACAGGCAAATGCTAATAGATTGTTTGCATTGTTTACCGCCGAAACAACATCGGTGGTGCTATTAAACAGCATAAAATATTGCAATAGCCATAACAAGGGTGGGTGCAGTATTTCCTGTGGTAACAAATTTGGCACTGCATAGGGAAGTTCATTTGTTGTTAAGATGTAATCAAGACCCGGTAGCCAGTAGTTTATAACCTCGAAGTCCACGGTATATACAGCACTGTTGATGAAAAATGAGAAAATCATCAAAATGTATAACACCACCATTGGAATACAAAAGAGTTGTTTAATGATTAATTTGTACTTAATGATACAATAAATTAAAGAGCATAGGCCGGTTATTGCTATCAAATAATATCCTATATTCATTATTTCAGCAAAGCTAAAAAGATATAAAACAAGCGCAATACCCAGCAATACCGTCATATAGGTGTTGGCAGTGGGTAGCTTAAAATGGCTTGAAACTGCAATTGTTATTATAACTATTAATCCAAATCCAATAAGAAAAGATACCAAATTAACCTCTAAGTAAAAACCCGTATATATCAATACATTAAATTGTATTGGTATGTACGGGTTGATTAATTGTTATGTGTATTTGATTAACTGTATAAATTATCTAAAAAGTTGTAGGATTAGTCCGGCATTATAGTTTTGCTGAGCCATAACAGCAATAGAGGTGTTCTGCAACAGGTTATCCCTTGTCATGCTAAGGATTTCCATTGCATAGTTTGTATCTCCTATTCGGCTACCTGCGGCAACTAAATTTTCATTTGTAACAGCGAGGTTTGCAATGTTATGGTCCAATCGGTTATCCATAGCACCAATGCTTCCTCTTGTGTCGGAAAGAACATCTCGTGCTGAAGCTATGTTTTCCTGAGATTGTAATGCACTGTCGACGGAAGAAAGGTCAATTTCCGGAACAATAAATTCTGAAAGATTGATGCTCATTCCATCTTCATTACTTATAGTAAAATCATCACCTGAGAAAATTTGGTTCCCATTAAAGCTGGTGTTTTCGGTAAGTCGTGCAATTTCTTCGGTAATTTGGTCTGCTTCATTTTGAAGAATAGAACGCTCGGTGTCACCCATTATACTGCTGGAAGCTCTTAATGCAAGCTCATCAAGCCTTAAATACATCTCGGAAACCGAACCGGCAACGCCGTCCGCTACCTGAAGGTAGGACTTTGCATCCTGCATATTATTAGAGGTAGCATCCATACCGGTTGTCATGGAATACATTTTTTGCAGTATAGCTAGTCCTGAGGCATCATCGGCACTACTGTTTACTTTGTAGCCGGATGAAAGCTTTTCATGAATACTTGCAATGCTGTTTAAGGTTGAACTGTAGTTATTAATTGTGCCCGAACCGAAGGCATTAATGTTGATACTCATAATCTAAAACCACCCTTATTATCTTGCTAAACAATTTGCCAATTTATCTTATTTTCTAAAAAATTATTTGCTTTTGAAAAATGCCGACATCCAAAAAAACCTGAATGCGCAGAATAGGGGCTTGGATGAGCCGCAGTTAAAACTAAATGTTTGTTACTTGTAATCAGTCGCTTTTTTTCAATAGCATTTTTACCCCAAAGCATAAATACAATCGGTGTTTCACGGTCATTTAACTTAGAAATAATTGCATCAGTAAAACGTTCCCATCCTTTTGCACGGTGAGAGCCGGGACTTGCTTTTTCGACCGTTAAAACAGTATTTAATAGCAGCACTCCCTGAGCGCACCACTGAGTGAGATTACCGTGGTTTGGCGGAATAAAACCAACATCGGCAGATAACTCTTTATATATATTTTTTAACGATGGAGGAGGCGGTACCTTTAATACCGAGAATGCCAGGCCATGAGCCTGTCCCTCCCCATGATACGGATCCTGACCTAATATTACCACCCTAACATCTTCATAATCGGTTAAGCTAAGTGCAGACATAACCATGTCTTTCGGTGGAAATACTGTAGTTGAGCGATAGCGACTTTTCAGAAATTGACGTAGCTCATCAAAATATTCAGCCGTTAATTCTTCGTGTAAAAGTGCTTCCCAACTCGGTGCCATAGTGCCTGACAAGTTATACGCCCACCATTTCAAGCAAGGCTTGTTTTGGTTTAACGCCTACAGAGGTTTCAACCGGTTCGCCGTTTTTAAAAACAATAACGGTTGGAATAGTCATAACACCGTATTTTTGGGCAAGCTCCTGCTCATCATCAATGTTTACCTTACCCACAGAAAAATTAGTCTGCTCCGAGGCAATTTCATCAATAACCGGGCCTAACATACGGCAAGGACCGCACCAAGGAGCCCAGAAATCTACCATAACCGGTTTGTCGCTTTGTAAAACTTCTTTCTCAAAATTATCTTTAGTGAATACTAAGGCCATAATAAACCTCTCCTCTCTATTATATCTATAATATTTATACCGTTTAAAACGATAACTTTCTTAAGTTAAGAATAGTTTACCACAAAATTGTGATAAAAACAAGTATATGCAATAATTATTTGTGCTACTTCTTAAGATGTAAACAATACAGTAGTTTGTAGCTATTTGCTAAGCCCGAGGTTAAAAGGACGATTTTTTAATCTATAAAATAACCTGGTTAAATAACGCTGTGTCCGGAAAAACCATAAATTGCCAATGCTAAAATTCCTACATAAATTAACATGATGGGAAGTCCCTGCAGAACGCTTGGGATTTCCTTTTTGAAAATTATGGTCTGCCCCTCTGTAACAAGTAGGGCGGCAAGGAGGTATCCCAGTGAGGAACCAAACGCATACCCAAGCGATTCGAAAACACTTTCAAATGAACTACCACTTATATACATTGTGCCAAAGACACTACAATTAAAAGTTGCCATTGGAAGGGTCGCCTTAATATTTTTGGCGCGGTTACCTTTAAAAGTAAAATGCACCACAGCATATACGGCAAAAAACGCAGCACTGCTGATTATGGCATAGATAAGTGGTCTGATATAATAGCGAAGGTCGCCAAACAGTCGCAGTTCATCCTGAATAATATAGGCTATGGGGGATGTGATGAGCTGAATGACAACAAGAAGAGAACAGAAAAGTAATGTATCTACTCCGTCATCGTCTACCAATTTTAGCAGTCGCGAAACACCTAAGGACCGTGCGAACACAATGTTTTCTGTTAATATGGCTACTATTGCAAATCCAAAAAACCCTGTTAAGGCATCAATAAACATGATCATAAGCTATGTCTTGCCCCCCTAACAATTGTCATCCAGAACATGGTTACAATATATTTCCAAATAGCTGCTACCATTCCGGTAATAATAAAACCACCACTCGCTAGTCTCGCCATGGGGAAAAGCGGTTCACTCATTATTATTACATCATTTATGCTACCGTATGCTAAAAATTCTCTGATAGTTCCAATCAACATAATTACAACTGCAAAACCAAGAGCTGTTCGTATACCTTTGGTTATAGCTTTAGGTATGGGTTCACGCGTCTTTCGTTCGTATCTTTTAATTATGATTGGGTCCATAATGAGTACCGGAAGATATAGATGGAACTGCAATAGTTCTGCAATGCCCAAAAAACGGTTAAGGATAAAAAACATTGCAATATAACTTATTCCTGCTGTAATAACATATAAAGGTCCTCTAAACTTAGTGTTAACCAAAATGTTTACCACTGCAGCACCGATACGGGTGAAAATTAGCAGTAAAAACACTGCTAATCCAATTACGGCGGCATCATCCAAGGTTCTGCCTGCAATTATAACCGGTGCAAGCCCCAACCCTTTAAAAATGACTGGGTTGTTAATAAAGATACGTTCATTATTGATTATATCTTCCCGATTGTTATAGGTGCGAACAAAAAAATTATTTGCCATCCGCTACACCTCTTCTCTTCTTTATCCATCTTTTTACTAATCTTACACTGGTAACTTTATCAAAAAATCCGGATAACGCACTCACAATAATTACGGCAAAGCAGATTCCAATCTCAAATGCTCCATAGTAACGGAAAAGAATTGCAACCACCGAAAGTACAACAGCATAAAGTATTTTACCATAAAGCCGCTTTGGTGTACACACTCTATCCGGCACTATAAAAACTATAGCAAATAATAATACACCGGACGACAGCTCAAAATGTAATACCTCGAATGGATTAACCCCATCAACCCGAGGGAAAAGTAAGGTTAACAGGGAGGTTACAAGGGTGAAAACAATTAAGATAGAAGCAGATACTCTTTTTCTGATACAAAGAAGTATTGCCGATGCAATAAGAACCAGGGTGAAAGTAGCACCCATAGGGCCTGCAAAATTTCCTATTAACAGATTTAATCCCGAGGTAGACGGAAGCCCTCCGTTACCAAGAACAAAAGCATGTGAGGTCGCCATCCGAATATCTTCAGTGACTTGCAAAGGCAGAAAGTTAAATGGAATTGGATACTGGGTTAGCTTATCCGGCCAGCTTACCAGAGCAACGGTAAATCCTACCGCAGCCGGGTTAAATGGATAGTGGTGAAGTCCGCCAAAAGCATATTTGCCCACCAGTATTGCTACTACTATCGAGGTGATAACAACAATATAGCTAACAGAGGCAGGGAACATCAAAATTATTGTTATTGCAATAACATAGCTACTTAAATCCTGTTCAGTAAAACAGTTTGCCCTTGCAGCACGCATTATTAAATCGCAGATGAGAGCTACCGTAAGCGCTACCATGGTTATTACAAGCACTCTTGTTCCATAAAGGAAAAATGCTGATGCAAGAAGCACCGAAAGACATATCAATCGTTCGACATCAGCACTAAAATATTCATTAGTCTTATTTATCATCTTACCTATAAATTTTTTATTAATCTTATCTTATCGGCGGCAGAGTTCATATCCGAGAATAGGTAGCTACCCATAACAAGAATATCCACACCGGCATCAATACATAGCGGTGCAGTTTCCTCGGTAATGCCCCCGTCTACAGATATCATCAGGTCAAGATTTTGCTCGTTTGACATCTGTCTTAGTCGCTGTATACGCTCAACCGCTTCCGGCATAAAAGATTGACCTCCAAATCCCGGCTCTACCGACATTATCAAAACCATATCTAACACACAAAGATAGGGGGAAAGAATTTCTATATTGGTACCGGGACGCAAACTTAACCCAGCCTTCATTCCTAAATCATGAATTTTCTCAATTAGCTGAGAAACATCACATTCAGCTTCGATATGAAATGTTATCATATCGGCACCTGCCTTTGCGAAAGACTCAACGAAATCTTGCGGCCTTGTAACCATTAAATGCACATCGTAACAGCTCTTAACAGCAGAACTTAAACAGGAAAGAACCGGCGCACCAAAGGTAATATTAGGAACAAAGTGTCCATCCATTACATCTATATGTAGCATATCTGCACCATATTCAAGCATTTCCTCGCACTGTACACCAAGCTTTGAAAAGTCGGAAGCTAATATAGATGGTGAAATAAGTATCATTGACTCTCCTTTTCTAAAATATACATTTAGTTGTTACCTAACAACATATCCTGCTTGTGTAAAACGTTGATGCACCTGCGCAATATGGTCGAAATTTCTTGTTTGGATGGTAAGATGAAGCGTACAACCGTTGATATCGGTGTTTTCCTCACCGTAGTTATGGTTAACCTTTATAACATTAGCACCAAGCTCTGCAAGCATGAAGGAAACATCTCTGAGCTGCCCCGGCTTGTCTAACAAATCAATAGTCATATCACTTAACCTTCCAGAGGTAAGCAAGCCACGGTCGATAACCTTAGAAAGAATGTTAACATCTATATTGCCACCCGAAAGAATTGCGCAAACTTTTTTTCCCTGTAATGGAAGCCTGTCAAACATAACGGCTGCAACGGATGCCGCGCCTGCACCTTCGGTAACTAACTTTTGCTGTTCCATAAGCTCTAATATTGCAGTTGCAATTTGATCATCGGTTACAGTAACTATATCATCAAGATATTTTTTACACATGTTATAGGTTAGCTCACCCGGGGATTTTACCGCAATTCCATCCGCAAAGGTGGAAATTTTATCAAGCCTTATTGATTCGTTTTGTTCAAAGGAGTTAAACATTCCTGCGGCTCCTGCCGCCTGAACACCAAAAACCTTACAGTGAGGATTAAGCGTCTTTACCACGAAGCCAATGCCAGAGGCAAGTCCGCCACCACCAACCGGAACAATCACCGCATCAAGGTCGGATATTTGATCTAACATCTCAAGAGCTATTGTTCCTTGGCCGGCTATAACATCCTCATCGTCGAAGGGGTGAACAAAAAATTTTTCGTTTTCCTCCATGTGTTTAAGTGCCGCTTTGTAAGCATCATCATAAACACCGTCTACCAACACTACTTTGGCGCCAAATCCTTTAGTTGCCTCTACCTTTGATATTGGTGAAATACTTGGAAGAAATATTGTTGCATCAATGCCACGTTTTGCTGCAGCCAATGCCACGCCCTGTGCATGGTTTCCGGCGCTACATGCTACTATCCCTTTGCGAGATTGTTCGGCACTTAATGTAGACATTTTGTAATAGGCCCCTCTTATTTTAAAGGAACCGGTCAGCTGAAGATTTTCCGTCTTTAGATAAAGATCAGAGGAGGTCTTAATCCTTGTGGCAGAGATAACGTCAGTTTTTTTAACAATCTCTTTAAGTGCCAAAGAGGCTCTATATACCTTAGAAATAAACTGCTCGGACAAGACTGATTCCTTTCTTTGTTATAATTATGACTCAAAATTATATAACAATCCACCATTACACTATATAGCAAATTACACGAAATGTCAAGCTTATGCATTGGTGGTTAAAGTTGAATAAAAATGTTTTACTCTTTTTAGTATCGGTTATTTACTTTTTGATACATAATATGGTATAATTACACTAAATCTATTTTAAGGTGAGGGATAAATAAAAAAATGCACAACCGATATGAAAGTCCGCTTTCGGGGCGGTATGCAAGTGATGAAATGCAGGAAATTTTTTCATCAAATAAAAAGTTCGGGTATTGGAGAAGACTTTGGGTAGCGCTTGCACAGAGTGAGAAGGAACTGGGTCTTGATATTACCGATGAACAGATTGCTGAGATGGAAGCTAATCTTGATAACATCGATTTTGAAGCAGCCTCTCGCTATGAAAAAGAGCTAAGGCATGATGTTATGGCACATATTCACACCTATGGCGACTGCTGTCCCAAAGCAAGACCTATAATTCATCTTGGTGCTACCTCCAGCTATGTTGGGGACAACACCGATATTTTGGTTCAACGCGAAGCATTGTTGGTTATTAAAAGGAGACTGATTGCCTGCATTAAAAAAGCAGTAGAATTTTCTGATCAACATAAGAGTTTAGCTTGCCTTGCTTTTACACATTTTCAGCCGGCTCAGCCCACGACAGTAGGAAAAAGGGCTACATTATGGATTAATGAGCTTTTATTGGATCTCGAGCAACTTAATTTTGTTATAGATAATCTTAAGTTTTTTGGATGCAAGGGAACAACCGGAACAGCCGCAAGCTTTGTTTCACTCTTTGAAGGTGATGCCCAAAAGGCGATAATGTTAGAGCAGCTTATCGCAAAACGAATGAATTTTAATTCCGTTTATAAGGTTGGTGGGCAGACCTATTCCCGCAAGGTTGATTATTACATAATGTCGGTGCTTTCCGGCATTGCACAGAGCAGTTATAAATTTTCTAACGATATCCGTCTGTTATCAAATCTTCGTGAGGTTGAGGAACCGTTCGAATCGGGGCAGGTAGGCTCGTCGGCAATGGCATATAAAAGAAATCCAATGCGTTCTGAACGAATTGCTTCCTTAGCTCGATATGTTATGGTGGATACACTTAACCCCGCCCTTACATCCTCTTCTCAATGGTTTGAGAGAACTTTAGACGATTCTGCAAACCGGAGAATTTCAATTTCGGAGGCTTTTTTAGCTGTGGATTCCATCCTGCTTATCTATAATAATATCATTGGAGGGTTAAGGGTGTTTCCAAAGGTGATTAAGCGTAGGCTTGATGAGGAACTACCCTTTATGGCTACCGAAAACATACTTATGCACTGTGTAAAACAGGGTAGGGATAGGCAGGAAATACACGAGCTAATCCGAAAGCACTCGGTTGCCGCCGCCACTGCAATTAAGGAGGGCGAAAACGGAGATTTACTTAATCGTATGGCTCGAGATGAAGGATTCGGATTAACGCTTGGTGAAATGGAAGCTATTATTGCGAATAGCAACTTTGTTGGAATAGCTCAACTTCAAACAGAAGAATTTTTAAAGAATGTTGATGAGATAATAAAAGCTGAAAATATTGTTGGCGAAGATAATATTGAGCTTAGAGTTTAATTCCATTTTCAACTGAAAGGAAAACGAAATGAAAGCAAATGTCAGAAAAGTAAATGCTGTAGCAGCTAAGGCTGACAAGGTTTACCTTTCGATAGGTATGATTGTTAAAAATGAGGAACGATTTCTCGGACGCTGTCTCGAATCCATTCAAAAACTTCTAAAAAACACTAACGGAGAGCTGATAATTATTGATACCGGCTCGACTGATAATACGATAGAAATTGCAAAGCAATATACCGATAAGGTTTTTAACTACGAATGGAACAACGATTTTTCTGCCGCACGAAACGAAAGTCTTCGCCGTGCTAACGGCGTTTGGTTTATGTATATTGATGCCGATGAAATCTTTGAAAATACAGATGGGATAGAGGCCTTTGTATTAACCGAACATCCAAAAAATATTGCGTATGCAGCATATAATATTCGAAACATGCTCAAGCGAAGTGGTAACTCATATATGGATGCATTTCTGTTTAGAATTCATCGCATATATCCCGGGATGGAATTTAATTATATGGTTCATGAAAGCCTGCCGGTAAGGGAAGGGTTTTTTGGGTATAAGATTAGCGATGCGCTGTGTATACACTATGGCTATTCCGACGACCTAACAAAGGAACAGCTAAGAAACAAACAAAGACGAAATACCACGATGCTGGAAAGTTGTCTTGAAAAAGAGCCGGATAGCATTCACTACCTTATTCATTATATTAGGGAGTTCACCGGCGATGATGTAGAACTTAAGCGACAGCTCTCCTATATAAATCATGGAATAGAACTCTCGCAGTATGAACATTATAAAGTTATTTTTATTAGCTTTAAAATACTAACATACCTTCGTTGTTCACACTATTTATCTGCGCGGCAAGAACTACTTGATATGATAGCTTCGCGTGATAAAATTTTTAACAGCGATATTGACTGCAGCTTTAAAACAGCAATTGAAGCTTACAATCAAAAGGACTATTCTACCGCTAAAATTGCCGCCAATCATTATCTTCGTGCTGTTGATATGATTAAAGCCAACACCTTTGCAACCGGCGATGCTGCTATGAATCCCCAAAACTATATTACAGATGGTCATGTTGTTCATATGAAATGTTTACATGCCTATAGCAGGTATCAGCTTGGTGAATCCGATGATATGAAAAATATAACCAAAATTGTGGACTTTAAAGAAGTAACACTTCTCAGAAACCAGATACCGGGTGCTGAATTTGTTATTGACTATTGCCGATTTGAACGAGATTATCAGCTTGCCACTGTTGTTTACTGCGAGTTGTTTAACAGAGCTGAAATGGTTGGAGTTTTTGTGGGAAATCTGCAACAACTTATGAAAAATGGCTACCAGAGAAGCTTGATAACTAAAAGTTTTTCTAAAGATTTTGCAGAAAAGGAAACAGCCTTCACAATGCTTTTTAAAGCCTTAAAAGGAGAGTGTAGTTACAAAGATTTACTCAATTATGCAAGAGAAAGCTACAGGGGAATAATTCCGGATATCATATACCTTATGATAAAAGATGGATCAGGTTATCAGGATGTATTGGATTTGATTGATAATTACGCCTCGATAGATCATTATTGTATAGTTGCAGGAGGAAGATATGAAGAGCTTGGAGATATTATTCCGAAATACATAAAGGCTAACGGAATGCCTACGCATCAGGCTCAGATAAGGCTTTACTCAGCACTGTGTTATGTGTCGTTAGCAATTAATCTTCTGCCTATTGATGAACTGAAAAAATTGTTCGAAGAATTTTGCAACGCAAACTATATCGAGACACAGATTATTTTTAACCCGCAAATGTTAACCGATGAAAATATAAATTATATCCCGAATAAATACAAATTTGCAAAACTCATGAATGACTCAAAAGAACTCCGCGCAGGAAACGACAATATAGGTGCCGTTAAAAAGTTGCGTGAAGCACTCAGAGTTCAGGAAGAATTTTATATAAATATAGAATTTGTTCTTCAGGACATAATGAAGGAAAGCGACAAAAAAAATGATAACCTTACAGGTGAGCAGAAAGAGTTTATTCAGCTTGGTAATATGCTGTTAGCAAAAGCTGAAGAATTTATTATGCTTGGCAAAAGCCGAGAGGCCGAAATGATTATTAATCAGCTGTCGGTGCTAATGCCTAACAACCCAGAGGTTGCAAAAATAAAACAGAAACTAAAATAAAATAATTGATAAGGAGAAAAAATGTACGAAAAACTTTATGAAGGAAAATCTAAAATTATACTAACAGGAGAGGATGATAGCAGCGTTGTTATTCGTTATAAGGATACAGCAACAGCGTTTAACGGGGAAAAGAAAGCAGAGTTAGAGGGTAAGGGCCTTTTAAATGCCGAAATTTCCGAGATTATTTTTGATAAATTAGAGAAAAGCGGAGTTAAAACACATCGTATTCGTCGCCTTAGCGAAACAGAATTTCTTGTAAAAAATGCTGAAATTGTTATGGTAGAAGTAATTATCCGTAACGTTGCTGCAGGTAGTTTTTCCCGTAGATTTGGAGTAGCCGAAGGTACCGAACTTTCTAATATTATTGTTGAGTTTAGCTATAAAAGTGATGAGCTGAATGACCCCATGATTAACAACAGTCAAATAACTGCAATTAACCTTGCTACTGAGGAAGAACTTGCAAAGATGAGCGCAGACGCACTTAAGGTGAACGAAATAATGAGTGAAATGTTTGCGGCAACCGGAATAAGACTTGTCGACTTTAAATTGGAGTTTGGTCGATTTGATGGTGAAATAATTCTGTGCGATGAAATATCTCCGGACTCTTGCCGTTTCTGGGATATGAAGACAGGTGAGAAGCTTGATAAAGACCGTTTCCGTCGTGACCTTGGTGATGTTTTAGAAGGATATAGAGACGTACTCAGCCGTATAGAAAAATAAATCTATATTAAAGTTAACATTGAATATTTTTAATTGTAGCGGGTAGTATAGCCAAAGTATAATACCGGTAGGAGCTTGTTTTTTATAATTGTCAAGGAGGCATTGCCAATGAGGACACAGCGTCTGAAGGAAAAGATAAGAATAAATTCGGCAAGGATAGAGCTAACGAGCGAATATAAACAATCGGCAGACAAAATTATCGAACAAAAAGTTCTGGAACTTCTACCGGAAGATGGCATAGTACTTTGTTACGCGAGCACTGCAAGAGAGCCGTCAACCGAGTTGCTGTTAAAAGTACTAATATCTCAAAACAGGTTGGCACTTCCGAGATGCGATGTCATAGGTGAAATTTCTCCTGTAGTTATTTCAGACATGAATATGATGGTTCCGGGGCGGTATGGAATACCCGCCCCAGATAATTCGTTACCGGCAATTATGAACAGTGAGCTTTCTGCCATTGTATTTCCATGTGTATCCTGCGACATTAGTGGTTACAGATTGGGACGTGGTGGCGGATATTACGACCATTTACTATCATCAACAAACTGTTTAACAATCTGCCTTTGTTACGATAAATTGTTGGTGCAAAAGATACCATATGAACCACACGATATGAAGCCCGATTGCATAGTAACCGAAAATGAGGTGTTATGGGAAACCAATACCGTAAATTAGCAACAAACACTGTGTTGCTTGCGGTGAGTACCTTTAGCTCTAAGCTATTGGTATTTTTTCTGTTACCACTTTATACGAGAGTTTTGTCGCCGGAATCTTTCGGACGTGCTGACATGTTGGTTCAAACCGCAAATTTACTATTACCCATAGTTTCGATTGGAATAATGCATTCGGTGGTAAGGTTTGGACTGGATAGACACTACAGCCGACGAAGCGTTTTTACCACCGGTGCAGTGGTGCTTTTTATAGGTCTTTGCATTTTTGCCGGCATTATTCCTCTTTTTTCTAGGGTTAGTTATGTAGCTGAGTATGCTCCTCTTTTGTTGTTGTATGTATTTACATCGCTATTGCGCTCACTTTTTTCCCAGTTTGTAAGAACTCAGCATTACTTAAGATTGTACGCGCTGGACGGACTACTCTCAACTATATTTAATATATTATTTAATGTGCTTTTTTTAGTAGTTTTAAGTATGGATGTAACTGGGTATTTACTTGCAGTGGTGGCGTCTGACCTACTCTCATGTTTGTTTTTATTCACGGTTGCAAGCCTGCATAAATTTTTTAGGCTGTCCTCACTTAATAAATCCGTAACTAAAGCAATGCTTTTTTACGCACTTCCACTAATACCAAACCAGATGTTTTGGTGGATTACCAATGTTTCGGATAGATTTTTCATAATCTATTTTCTTGGAGAAGCTCAGAATGGACTTTATGCAGCCTCCTATAAAATTCCCACTATTATCAGCATTGCCTCTACGATTTTTATCGAGGCTTGGCAACTTTCATCGGTGTCGGAAAAAAATCCTTTAAAACGACAACACTTTTTTTCCGAGGTGTTTTCAGGGTTGCAAGCGCTTTGTTTCGTTGCGGCGGCCGGATTGATACTGGTTTGTAGGTTTATCATGATGATCTTTGTGGATGAGTTATATTTTGAAGCATGGAGATATATTCCGATACTTATTATGGCAACTATTTTTTCCTGTTTCGTATCCTTCCTTGGCAGTATATATATGGTGGAAAAAAGAAGCGTTGTAACATTAATAACAATGCTTGCCGGAGCAGGTAGTAATATTGCACTTAATATAATATTGATTCCTAAATTTGGGGTATACGGTGCCGCACTTGCCACCGTAGCAAGCTACCTAATCGTATTTATAATTCGAGCGATAAGTACTCGACAATATTTAAAGTTAAAACTTAATATCCTAAAGATGATTATTAATCTAGTTCTGTTAACGGCCCTTAGCATAATAGTCATTTCCGAGCCGGAATTATGGTATCTCCCTGCGATAGTACTTGTAGTCGCAGTAGTTGCAATTAATACGGGTACATTGCTAAAAACAGCAATAAAGATAATAGGAAAAAGGAGATAAACTGCATGACCGAAATAGCTGTAAAAAAATTAAAGGAAGATGCGACATTGTTTTCCTACGCTACCGAGGGTTCAGCCGCGGCAGACATATTCGCTTATTGCCCAAATAACATTATACTGCCGGCAGGGGAAAGAATACTTGTTGGAACCGAAATATCAATTGCAATACCGGAGGGTTATGTTGGATTGGTATTTGCACGAAGCGGACTTGCGAGTAAAGGCATTGCACTTTCAAACTCGGTTGGAGTTATAGATAGTGACTACAGGGGGGAACTCAAGGTAGCATTACATAACTCATCAAAGGATAATTTTATTATAGAACATAATCAGCGGATAGCACAACTTGCTATAGTACCGGTAATACAGGGACGGTTTGTAGAAAAGTTATCACTGCCGCAAACAAAACGTGGGAGCGGCGGATTTGGATCTACAGGTATATAGGAATAATAAATGCAAAATGATGTAACCATAATAGGAGCGGGACTTGCCGGCTGTGAAGCGGCTATATATCTTGCCTCAAAAGGGGTGGAAGTAACACTAATTGAGCAGAAACCTCATAAAATGTCTCCGGCTCATAGCAGCGAGGGTGTTGCCGAGCTTGTGTGTTCTAACAGTCTTGGAGCAGAAAGAGCCGGATCGGCGTCGGGTTTATTGAAAGCCGAGGCAACGATGCTCGGAGGGAAACTGTTTGAGGTAGCTAAACAAAACTCGGTTCCTGCCGGTGGGGCTCTTGCAGTTGAAAGGGAAGCGTTTTCAAATTCTGTTCATGCTCTTTTAAATAGATACAATGTTAATGTTCAGCACCGCATTGTTTCCGACATACCGCAAGGGATATGTATTGTTGCGACCGGCCCAATGACTGAACCACCGTTTTCAGATGCACTTAACAAGCTTACCGATGGTTTTTTGTATTATCATGATGCTGCCGCACCGATAGTTACGGCAGAAAGCTTAGATGCTGAACATTATTTTTCTGCGAGTAGATATGGAAGAGGTGGCGATGACTATATTAACTGCCCTTTGGATAGAGAACAGTATTACTGTTTCGTAGAGGCTTTAATTAACTCCGAGCGTGCGCCGCTTCATGATTTTGATAGGGTATATGAAGGTTGTATGCCGATTGAAATATTGGCATCTCGGGGTGTTGACAGCCTCAGATTTGGACCATTTAAACCTATAGGATTAACAGACCCTAAAACCGACCGCCGCCCCTTTGCAAACCTTCAGCTGCGACGTGAGGATATAGAGGGGAAAAGATATAACCTTGTAGGGTGCCAGACGAATTTAAAGTTTCCCGAGCAGCGAAGGGTTTTTGGTATGATTCCCGCACTTGCTAATGCCGAATATGTGAGGTACGGTGTTATGCACCGAAACAGCTTTATTAACAGTCCTAAATTATTAAATTCAGATCTCTCATTAAAGCATAATGCTAACATTTTTTTTGCCGGCGGAATAACCGGATTTGAAGGGTACAGCGAATCCATATCCTGCGGATTGCTTGCGGCAAGATTTGTTTATAACAAAATTCTCGGCAACAATACAATAATACCACCGGCTGAAACAATGGTGGGTGGATTGTTGCGGCATATACTCACCGAAAATAAAGACTTTCAGCCTCAGGGTGCAGCAATGGGATTGCTTCCGCCACTTGCCGAAAGAATTAAAGATAAGCGTTTAAGATATGAAAAAATCGCCGAACGCTCGCTAAAGGCGCTCGACGAATATTTAGTACGTTAATATAAATAATCTCCGGCGAAGCCGGAGCTATTGGAAATATTGCTTAACTCACGTCGTTCGTTATTTTGCAAGCAAAAACTCAATATTTTTCGTGTTGGCAGGTTCGGGTAATATAAATAATCTCCGGCGAAGCCGGAGCTATTGGAAAGACCTCTTGCCTCGATTCCTCGGCATTTTGCACTTCGAGCAAAAACGATGTATTTCTCGAAATGGCAACCTCGCTATAATCTCCACCTGCGGTGGAGCTATTGGAAATATTGCTTAACTCAC
>CAYJDA010000030.1:0-27535 GCA_964368815.1 uncultured Oscillospiraceae bacterium | reverse complement strand
ATCCTCCTATTATCGAGGGTTGATATTATCTATCTTTATAATAACATCGAGGGTTGATATTGTCAAGTGTTTTTAGTTGCAATTTTCATAAGTGCAATGTATTATTAACCATAGGGGGATATATTATTTCCGGCAAGGCAGTAGCTGCTCGAATTATTATTATACGGATTGGTGTTGCTAATGAAAACTATGTTAAAAATGAATAAATATACCGAACTTAAATTGCCACAAAAATATCAAGATGACATTGATTTTCAAATTACTTCACCACCCTATATGAGCAAAAATAATCATCCTCAATATCCTTTTGCCGGTTATAAAATAAAAGGAAATAATTGTTGATTGGACTCAGGGGGACTTGGAACAAGAATATGGTTACGGTTACAATCACAGTTACTGTTTAATTTTTCAAAATAGCAACACAAAATGAAAATCAACTTCCTCAACTCAACAAAAGAGATGCGATCAGCGTGTCTCTTTTGTTTTTAAATGTTGCATTTTACTTTCTAATGGGGTATTATTAAGTGAAACTTTGAATAACAGCATAAATATGAGAGGTTAAATATTCCTTTATTTATGAAAAACATCACGGCGATATCTGCTGTGCTAACAATGAGGTGATAATGCTAAATTTTTACAAAAAAGATCCTGTGCTTTGGAAAATGCTTCTAACCATAGCGTTGCCGATAGCCCTGCAAAATCTTTTAACTTCACTCACCCAGATGATGGATACCATCATGCTCGGTGAGCTTGGCGACATACCGCTTTCGGCGTCGGCTATTGCGAACCAGCCTTTTTTCATCTTTAGCCTATTCATCTTCGGAATGGCGGGAGGAGGTGCCGTCTTAACTGCTCAGTACTGGGGTAAAGGTGAGCTAATGCCCATTAAAACGGTTATGGCTACAATAGTCAGGTTGGTTGCACTTGTTGCAGCGATATTAACGATTGGTATTTATATTTTTCCATCACAGCTAATGTCGATATTTACACAGGATACTGCCGTTATCGAGGCCGGCGTGGGCTATCTCAAATATGTTGCACCCACATATTTTTTATTTGGTATCTCCTGTATCTTCACATCATTGTTTCGAACGATCGAGGTGGTGCGCCTTGCGCTTATTGCAAACTCGGTCACCCTTGTTATAAATGTAGGGCTTAACTATGTGTTGATTTTTGGACATTTTGGAGCCCCCGCAATGGGACTTGAAGGTGCTGCACTCGCAACACTTATTGCACGATTTGCAGAGTTTATTGTTGTGCTATACTATGTTCTTGCAAAAGAAAAACGGCTAAACTTCACACCAAAATGCATGCTGTTAAAAAATAAGTTGTTAACTTCAGATTTACGAAAATACTGTACACCTGTAGTATCGGCAGAGCTCATATGGGCGCTTGGAATGAGCATGCAAACAGCGCTTTTCGGAAACATTGATACCCTTGCAGTGTCGGCCAACACTATAATCGGCGTGGTTCAAAATCTTGCTACGCTTGCAATGTTCGGAGTCGCTAACGCCGCAGGAGTTATTATCGGAAAAACTATCGGTGAGGGCGACATAAGGCTTGCAAAAAGACGTGGTAGAAGCATAGAGTATTTTGCAATTATCATTGGCGTTATAGGCGCTATTGTTGTTCTTATCGGTCGAGATGTGATGGTCGATTTCTACAACGTAGAGGAAACAACCAAGGCTCTCGCAAAGGATATGTTGATTGTAACCTCCGTTGTAATATTTTTCACCTCCACCGCTGCCGCCGGCATGGTAGGTCTCCTACGAGGAGGCGGTGATGCAAAATTTACCCTGATATTGGAAATGATAGCACTTTGGGTTTTCGCCGTCCCACTCGGGTATTTAGCGGGACTTGTCTTTCACTGGCCGATAGTTGTTGTGTACGCACTGTTTAAAACAGATGAACTTGTAAAATGCGTTATGTGTTGGATACGTCTTGCCGGAGACAGATGGATTCACGTTGTTGCAAGGGATAACATTTAGCCATTAAATCATCTTGCAAACATAAACAATCACGATAAACACAATTCTTTCAATGATTTTTTAGTTACATGAGCAGATTATCGATAATTTTTTTTATGTAAACAACCTGCAATTTTCACAGAAAACCGCAACAACGCGAAAACTTGTCCGATCGTTATTTATTGTAGTATTAGTTGCTATAGTTGCAATTTTTGTTTTAATGGAAGATGGAGTAGTTATGAGAAAACATTATAAATACTTGTTATGGGATATTGATGATACATTGATTGATTTTAAGAGTTCAGAAAAAACAGCTCTAAAAGTGTGTTTTAAACAGTTTGGAGTTGATTTAACTGACGAAGATATTAAGATATATTCCGAAATCAATCACAATTATTGGGAATTGTTGGCACAAGAGAAAATAGAAAAATCCACTATGTTAATTCGTAGGTTTGAAGATTTCATTCAGCAGCTATCTTTAAATAAAATTGATTGCGAAGCAATGAATAACCTCTATCAAGTTGCGCTTGGTGATTATGCTATTATGATTGAAGATGCACACGAAGTTTGTTCGCAATTTAGAAAAACAAAAAAACAGTATGCAGTTACAAATGGTACAGCTGTAGCACAAAATAAAAAGTTGCATAAAACAGGTTTAGTAGAATTATTTGACGGGATTTTTATTTCAGATGAAGTTGGTTACGAAAAACCGGACGTAAGATTTTTTCAATATGCATTTAATAAGATTGCCGGTTTCAAGCACGAAGAAGCAATTATTATCGGAGATTCATTATCAAGCGATATGGTTGGGGCAAATAATGCCGGAATCGACTGTTGTTGGTTTAATCCAAAAGGTAACATAAACGAAAATACATATATTCAAATTGATTATGAAATTAAAGAGTTAAAAGAAATATTTGAAATTGTTGTATAATGATAGCAAGAGAAGTAACCCACACAGCTAACAATAAAAGGTAAGTAGGATATGAAAATAAAAAAACAGTATACTTGTGCTTTACTATTGTCAATGGATTTATTAGGTGGCAAATGGAAAATGAGAATATTATGGCATATTTTAAACGGGGATAATAGATTTTCGCTATTACAAAAGGGCATTTCAGATATAACTCACAAAATGCTCGTAACGCAGCTAAAAGAACTTGAACAAAGCAATATTCTTATAAGAACTGTGGTATCTGAAAAGCCATTAAATGTCGTATATTCTTTATCCACCGAGTACAAAGAGCTTATTCCACTGGTAGAGGGCTTTTGTGATTTTTCAAAAGAATATGCCACTAAAAACGAAATTGCCCTTGAAGATTTATAGGTACAAAAAAGTACGTTATTGTTTTAATTGTTGCATTTAGGTTATAATAAAAGCACAATAAACGGAGGTAACGTAAATGAATTATCCAAGAGCATTTTCTCACATAGGCTTGTCTGTGCCTAACTTAGAACAGGCAGTAGAGTTTTATAGCAAAGTAATGGGATGGTATATTGTTATGCAGCCATCTGTAATTAAGGAAGAGAACACTTCAGCAATAGGAATAATGTGTGAAGAAGTGTTTGGAAAAGATCATGGAGATTTTAAGATTGCTCATATGGTAACTTCTAATGCTATAGGAATAGAGTTGTTTGAGTTCGTTGGCAATGACAAGCAAAGACAGCCATTTGAGTTCAAAAACACAGGCCTTTTTCATTTTTCAGTTCAAGACCCTGACATCGAGGGTATGATAGAAAAAATTGTAAAACACGGCGGAAAACAGCGTATGCCTATTAAAGAGTATTATCCAAACGAAAAGCCATATAAAATGTGCTATGTTGAAGACCCATTCGGAATTGTTTTCGAAATTTATACTCACAGCTACGAGGTTACCTATTCAAAGGGTGCCTACTAACTATTTGATAACTCCTCTCCCCCACCAATAAAAAACATCTGTTGCTATCAGCCGTGTGGAGATTCACCGGCATGTCTCCATCGCAATATCAGCAACTATTAAATGATATCTGACTTAACCATATTTTCTGCTATCTTTTGCTTCTAATTAAAGGTTTTCATCCGTGCGCTCACAAATTTTAAGTTAGCACTAAAAAGGAAATAATAATGAACTATACCAAATTTAAAGCAGAATGGAAAAAAGAGGAAAGCTATGATTTTAAAGGGTGGGATTTTTCTCATTTAAATGGCAGATGGAAAAACGAAGAACTATCTTGGCAATATACCGATATTGTAAAAACATATGTTAAAAACAATTACTCACTTTTAGACATGGGCACCGGTGGAGGCGAATTTCTGTTGTCTTTAAATCACCCATATCATTTAACGTACGCTACTGAGGGCTATCTCCCAAACTTCGAACTATGCAAAAAAAAATTATTACCTTTAGGTATTACGGTTGAATATGTTAACAGCAATAATATTTTAAATTTTGATTCAAACAAATTTGATATTGTTATTAACAGACACGAGGAGTTTGATTTATCGGAGGTAACCCGCGTGTTAAAAAGCGGAGGCTATTTTATTACACAACAAGTAGGCGGAAAAAATGGCAATGATTTATCGAACAAAGTTTTAGGTGAATTTACACCATTGTTTGTAAATCATCATTTAGCAAATTACTTGGCTGCATTAAAACAGTTTAAATATCAAATTTTATTTTCTAACGAAATGTTTCCCAAAATAATGTTTTATGATGTCGGAGCATTGGTGTATTACGCTAAAATAATTGAATGGGAGTTTCCAAACTTTAGTGTTGAAAAGCATTTTAAAAATTTATGTAATTGTCAGATGGAGATAGAAGAAAATGGCTTTGTTCTTGGAACGGAGCATAGATTTATTATTGTTTGCAGAAAACCATAGCTATTTTTATAAGCACATACTTCAACTATTAATCACAGATAAAAAAGACCACTATTCCCGGCTATGCCAAGGGAAAAATGGTCTTTTTTCTTATAAGCAAATAGGATATCCAGAACCAAGATCAACAGTGTTTTTAGTTATTAAAACAAGGAAGGTACCACACCTAGAAGTTGCATCACCGTTAAAATGTTATTTCACCTTGTTACGATGACTAATTCTTAGAAAAAAGTAAAATCATCCACATTTTGAGAAACCGCATCCACGGCAGAGGACGCATCCTCCTTCATGTTGAACCTCTGCGCCGCATTCCGGGCAGAAATTAAAACTTTGCACCGTTTCGGTTTCAAGTTTTTTCGCTTTAGCCTTTACTGTTGGATTTTTTGTTTCCGGTGCAGGGGTGGACAGACCCACCTGGCCTTCTTTAATGAATCTGTCGACCTTCATAACAACCTTTGCAATAGCGTCGGGACAGCTGGTACAGGACATACCGCTTTGACGAACTGTTGAGGGACATCTTATTCCCTTTAGCTGGTCGTACAATTCCCCTATATCCATTCCACTACGTAATGCCACCGACATCAACCTTGCCGTTGCAGCACTCTGGCTGGGACAACCTCCCGCCTTTCCGGTTGCGGTGAATACTTCGCAGATTCCATGCTGGTCGTAATTAACGGTTATATAAAGATTACCACAACCAATTTTCACCTTCTCGGTAAATCCACTGGTAATTTCAGGACGAGGACGCGGCAACAGCTTGCCATACTCGCCTACTATAGCACCTTCGATTAACTCTGGTTTCTTTTCACCGTTGTTAACGCTGCCAATATTTAGAACCTGGCTCTCACGGCTTCCGTCACGATAAATAGTAACACCCTTGCACCCTTCTTTATAGGCTAACATGTAAACCTCAGCAACCTCTTCTTTGGTGGCTGTGGTTGGGAAGTTTACCGTTTTTGAAACGGCATTATCGGTAGCACGTTGGAATGCCGCCTGCATCTTAGTATGGTATATAGGAGAAATATCATGTGCACATACAAAAACCCTTCGAATTTCTTCGGGTATTTCCTCCATGTGTGCAATTGTTCCCTCCTCGGCTATTCGGCGCATTAGATCATCACTGTAGAGCCCTATAGACTGAAGCTTATCCTTTAGTATAGAGTTAACCTCTATAAGTTCGGTTCCATCCATTACATTTCTGATATAAACGTACCCAAATATCGGCTCAACGCCGGAGGAACATCCTGCAATAATTGATAGTGTTCCTGTTGGGGCTATAGTTGTTACTGTGCCGTTGCGCAGTGGTGCATCATCTTTAAAAATACTTTCATAAAAAAGAGGAAATGGTCCTCTTAATGTTGCAAGTTCACAGGAAGCTTTATGGCCAACCTCGTTGATAAATTTCATTACCTTTTCGCCTAATGCAACACCCTCATCACTGTTGTATGGAATATTAAGGTATAGTAACATATCGGCAAATCCCATAACGCCAAGCCCTATTTTTCGGGTTTGACGTGTTACCGTTCCTATCTTCTCGAGCGGATAGTTGTTGATATCTATAACGTTGTCAAGAAAATGTACTGCCTGTGCGACGGTTTTTTCTAATAAATTATAGTCTATTTCATATCCGTTCTGAGTTTCTTTTAACATTAATGCGAGGTTAATCGAACCAAGGTTACAGCTCTCGTAAGGCAGTAACGGCTGTTCACCACATGGGTTTGTTGACTCTATATCGCCCTGCGACGGAACAACGTTGTCTCTATTCAATCTATCAAGAAATATGATGCCCGGCTCCCCGTTATGGTGTGCCGAGGTTACAATTCTCTCAAAAATTTCACCGGCATTTAACGACGCTACCGGCTCTCCGGTTTTAGGATCTACTAGGTCGTACTGACCGCCGGATTCCACCTTCTGCATAAACTCTTCGGTAATTCCAACCGAAATGTTAAAGTTGGTAATATCGGTATTATTTTCCTTGCAGGAAATGAATTCTAAAATATCGGGGTGGTCAATTCGAAGGATACCCATGTTAGCACCCCTACGGGTTCCACCCTGCTTTACAGCCTCGGTTGCCATATTAAAAACACGCATAAAGCTAATCGGACCAGAGGCAACTCCACCAGTAGTATTTACGCTGGAACCTGCCGGCCTTAGCCTTGAAAATGAAAATCCGGTTCCACCACCTGATTTATGTATCAATGCCGCCTGCTTGATAGCCTCGAATATCCCTTCCATGCTGTCCTCAATAGGCAACACAAAACATGCAGAAAGTTGACCTAACGGCCTTCCCGCATTCATAAGAGTCGGCGAATTTGGCAGAAATTTTAGGTCGGACATCACTTCGTAAAATTCCTTTGCCGTCCTTTCATGATCCGCTTTTTCGTCATATCTTTTATCGGCAAGTGCAACCGAGGTTGCCACCCGTCGAAACAAATCTTCTACCGTTTCAACAGCATTTCCCTCTGAGTCTTTAATTAGATAACGTTTTTCCAGCACCTTTTTTGCGTTATCGCTTATTGTTGTGTTTAACATTCTGCTCTCCATACAATATTATGCCCTACTTTGAAAGTATAACACCATATATGGTATTTTGCAATAGTGAATTGCTACAAAATTTAAAACAGATATTTATCACTTTATATTAATTTCCGGGTATAAAATTTTCGAAAATAAAGGCATCAAAGTATTTTTTGGAACTATCTAACTCTTTTTGCGATTTTATTGTCCACGCCACTGTGGGGCATCCAAAAAGTTTTCTGCATATCCTAACCGAAAGTCTTCCGCCCTCCTGAAAATCATATGCAATAAAATCGGGACGTGTTAGGGCATTAGTCCATAAAAGTTCCAGCGGAAGATATTTAATTCCTTTTTTAAAGCTACATGAAAGTTGACCCCTCACGGTGTCCGGTCGATTTTTTTTATACCATATTAATACTTGAGGATTAAACGACTCTATGCAGTATAATCCTTTATAGTCGGACAATAATTTATCAACTGTAACACAAAGTTCTTGGGGGTTATTGTATGGTTTTAGCTCAATAACCAGCGGAACTTTTCCATCTATCAAGTTTAGAAGCTCGGAAAACTGCGGAATCTTATCATTGGTATTAAAGAGATTTAATTCTTTTACCTCCTCGAGGGTCATCTCGGATATTTTTCGATTAATGCCACAGGTGCGTTCTACCGACTCGTCATGAAACACAACCGCCACTCCGTCTGCCGTTAACTGAACATCCAGCTCCATCCCAAAGCCGGACTGCATGGCAAGCGAAAAAGCTGCAAGGCTGTTTTCCGAAACTTCAACATTGTTATCGTGCAGTCCCCTATGTGCATAAAACCAATCCGAAAGGGTGTGCGCTTTATCAAAATTTTTAGTAGAAGGTCGCACTGCAAAAAGGTAAAGTATAAGGATAACTAATACAACGATAATTGCTATTAACATAATTTTAACCTCTTTATTTCCTAAGGAGTATTAATCTTCAACGTCAAAATTTTCGATTACGCTTTTTTTCTGTTCGGGTTTTGAGTCACCATGTTTAACCATTAGCATTGTGATTATAGCAAGGGCAGTAAACACCACACTGTAAGGGAATAAAACTCGATAGGATATCTCCTGCAAAAGTACGCCCGATAAAATGGGCGTCGCTATCTGCGCTGTCATGGAAAATGTATAGTAAAGGCCTGTAAAGCGACCTATGTCGCTGCCTTTACTCATCTCTACAACCATAGGTAACGAGTTAACGCTAACCGCAGACCAACCAATGCCGATTAGTGCAAAGCCAACGTTAATGGCCGGATGATATGCTGTAAACAAAAATGCGCCTGCAAAACTAATAAGCATTAAAATCAGTCCTGCTATTATAGTTTTTTTTCGTCCTACCCTACTTGCAACAATTCCTATAGGAAGGTAGGAAAGTATTGCAGCCACTGTTGCAACCAACAGTGCATCAGCATAGCTGCCGCCCTCCAATCCCCAAACGGTGGTTGCATAGCGGGAAAAAGCAGTGGTAACAGCATTGTATGCCATGAACCACAGAAATATGGAGGCAAGTATCATAATTAGGCTTCGCTTCACCTCGGCAGGCATTGGCTTTGATTTGTCATGCTCGGGCTCAACATGTTCGGGATATTCAACAGATATTTCGGCGGCAAGCTTTTTTTCTTTTACCGTAAATAACAGTAGCACCACAGCCACTATCATTAGAATAGCAACACCGAAAAATAAAGCGGTATATATCGGGTTTTCTGTTTTGGGGGTAAGGGTAGAAATCATTAACAGTGCTATCATTCCACCAACCGCACCCATGAGATTAATAACTGCGTTACCCTTGCTTCGCAAAGGCTTTGGTGTTAAATCCGGCATTAATGCTACCGCCGGAGATCGATAAAGCGCCATGGAAAGCAGTGTTATCCCAAGTGCGATAAAAAACATTGGAAAACTTGCAAGACTTTGCGAGACCGGAATTGCCAACATCGCCACAACGGATATAGCTGTTCCCACAATGATAAAAGGAGTCCTCTTACCTAAACGAGTATCCACTTTATCTGAAAAGGCTCCGAGAAGCGGCAACAGAAAGACGGCAAGAACATTGTCCGCCGCCATAACAACACCTGTAGCAGCCTCTTCAAGCCCAAAGGTATTTTGAAGTATTAAAGGAATAATGTTATCATACATCTGCCAAAAGGCCGAAATAGAAAGAAAAGCGAGACCGATAAAAAAGGTTCTTTTATAGTTTAGTTTCATGCCGTTCTCCTAAAAAAGATTTTATTTCAAGATTACATATTCCAAAAAACCGTTGCTAAAATTATTACACCAACGAGGAAAAACCCAATCATTGCACCCTGTGTAAGCCCTTTTGTTCCTGCAGATGTATCCTTAATCTCCATGATTCCAATTCCACCTAACACTCGTCGTACCGGTTTATATAAAAGCAAAACAAATCCTGAGTTTATAGATGATTTTAAAATATTAAATGGTAAAAATATCGGCAACAGCATTTCCACAACATTCTCCCTCGGTATTCCAAGGTAAAGCGGAGTGATAATATAGTTCCAAAGCAGCATAGTTGCTGTCATTGCAATACAGCCTGCCGCCAGTCCGATTATAGCTCCTTTTAAGGAATGTGTCTTTTTATAAATAGCTGCGGCAACACCTGCAAATGCACAGCTTGAAATAACATTCATCAAAAAACCGACAATTCCGGTTGTGCTGGTTAAAAGCAGCTCTATAAGCGATACGACAAACGTTACAGAAATCGCCGCAATAGGCCCAAAGGCAAACCCGGTTATGGTAAGTATAACATCCTTGGGGTCATAGCTTAAAAATTCGACTACCGGCACACGACCCACCAGCATAACTACGTATGCCAATGCAGAAAATAGTGCAAGTCTTGTAAGCTTTTGCGTTTTACTCATCTTTTTCACCCTCCTCTAATAAAAAAAGTCCCAAAATATAAACCTCGGGACAGGAGAGTTTTTATATACATCTTCTTTCATCCGGACTTTACCGTTGGTTTTGGAATCACACCAAATCTGCGTCTTTATCAACGCTCGCGGACTATTACCGCCAGTAGGGAATCACACCCTGCCCCGAAGATCTTTCCATCATTATATATTACAATATATCTTTTTGCAAGTATTTTGTGAATTATTTTACCCCTATTGTCAATAATAGTTTTAGTCAAAGCTTTGTATTGCATGTTCAAATTTTAAAGTTTTGGCTAAGCCAACAAACACAAGGAGTTAGTATGTCAAAGGAAAACAATTATTCTTTAAATAATGAAGCCGATGTGTCTCGTGAAGAATGGGAAAGTTATACCGAAAACGTAAATCGTTCGATGGCTCAACTCGGAAAAGAAATTTCAAACACCGCATCGGATATGGGCGACGCGGTTAAAAAAGATTGGGTGTATCACTCACCGAGAATAAAAAGACGTGCAACCAATCTGAAAGACGACCTAAAAACTATTACCGACGAGGTTAGAGAACGACTCACCGAGTAATAAATTATTTCATAACAAAAAGTCTTGTGCTTGCAAGGCTTTTTGTTTTTTGCTATAATACCAATATGTGAAAAACGATAAAAACTGAGTTTTATCACCAAGGTGAGCATATAAATATACTATATGAAAACAATATTTTTTAAAGTCGCATTTCGGTTTATATACATAATTCTTTCTGTCTGCTGGATGGAGGCACTGCTAAAGCATCACTGTTTTGGCAATTTTTTTGATGCTTCGTTTATATATGTTTTTTTATTCTCCTTGCCCATTTGCTGCCTGTTATCGCTGTTGTCCTCTCTGTTTAGCGAGAAGAAAAATCAATTTGTTTTTATCATTTTATTGTTTCTTCATTGTTGTTGGTACATAACACAGGTTGTTTATTATTCAATATTTAAGTCCTTCCTGTTAATCGATAAAATAAACATGATTGGAGATGTAGTCAGCTCATACGCAGGCATAGCTGTTGACAGTTTTTTCTCAGCGTTGCCGATTATATTATTGATGCTTGTACCGTTCGCTGTACTTATATCGCTTTATGTGTTGAATAAAAGCAACAGACTTCACGAGTATTTTAAAGCTATTAAACTAAAAACATTATTATTCTATGTAATTCTTTTTGCGGTTACACAGATATCCGCCATTGCCGTCACCAACCTTTCAAACGAAGGAATTCTTAGCCCTCGAGCTGTTTACAACGACTCCTGGACGCCTGAGCTCTCCATGCGTACCTTTGGCAATCTTACCACTTTGCGACTAAATATTAAACAGCTTTTCATCTATGATACTGCCGAGGTTATGGGGACACCAACAGAGAATTCCCCAACCGTAACGTCCCGCACGCCCAACTCTGCAAATACTTCTGAAGAAGAGATTGAGAGCCCAACAATAGAGTATAGCGCCAATATACTTCCCATAGATTTCATGGAGCTAATTCAGGAAGAAAACGACCCTGAAATAAATGATCTACACCTTTATTTTTCTGAAAAGGAACCAACCTTTCAAAACGAATACACCGGTTTTTTTGAAGGTAAAAACCTTATATTTATAACCGCCGAAGGTTTTTGGCAGTATGCAGTTAATAAAGATTATACCCCAACACTATATATGCTCGCAAACGAGGGATTTGTTTTTGAAAATTTTTACAACCCGCTTTGGTGGTCCAGCACTACCGACGGCGAATTTGTTGCCACAAATGGTCTATACCCATTAAACTACACCCGAGCATTCTACGAAACGCATAATAACACGATGCCGTTTACCATGGGTAATATGTTGTTAGCCGAAGATTATGTAACAACTGCCTACCACAACCACACCTTTGACTATTATGACCGAGATCTCACCCACCCCAACATGGGCTATGATTATTACGGACTCGGAAATGGACTGGAAGTAACCCCATACTGGCCTGAATCTGATCTTGAAATGATGGAGTTAACCATACCTCAGGCACTCGAATCCGCTGAGCCTTTCCATAACTACTACATGACGGTAAGCGGTCATTTATACTACACCTTTGAAGGCAACGCAATGTCTACCAAAAACATGCAGGATGTTGAAACCCTTAATATGAGCGAAGAGGCAAAAGCATACCTTGCCTGCCAGATAGAGTTAGACAAAGCCTTAGAGTATATATTAAACGAGCTATCCAGCGCAAACGAGCTCCAAAATACCGTGATTTGCATCTCCTCCGATCACTATCCATATGGGCTCTCTCAGGAAGCCTTAACCGAGTTTCACGGTGAGTTTCCGGATGATTTTGAGCTACACCGAAGCTCTTTGATTTTATGGTCGGGAGATATCAAGGAACCGATACACATTGATAAGGTTTGTTCCTCGGTAGATATTTTGCCAACACTTTTAAACCTCTTTGGGTTAGATTATGATTCAAGATTGCTTAGCGGAAATGATATTTTAAGCGATAGTCCCGGCTTAGTATTATTTTCAAACCAAAGCTTCATTACCGATGAAGGCAGATACAATTCGCTTACCGATGAATGGGTAGCAAATCCGGACAGTATAACTACCGACAGCTATGCAGCAGAGATGTTTAATCAAATACAGCTGCAAACTGCCGTAAACGAAACTATAATTATTCAAGATTATTACAGCTCGATACCCACCCTGGCGTCTACACCTTTATCACAGTAGTGTTTAACCTCGCGCATCTCGGTTACAAGATCCGCTTTTTCTATAATTTTTTCGGTTGCATAGCGGCCTGTCAAGATAAGTTCGGTACCGCCTGACCTTGCCTGCATAAGCTTTAACACCGATTCCTCGTCGATAAGTTCGGTAGCAATAGCTACATTAATTTCATCCATGATAACTATATCGTATTCCTCGCCGGACACAGCTTCTAACGCCTTGTTGTACCCCTCAAGCGTAAGGTCGATATCCTTTTGTGTTTTCGTTTCCTTGGAAATAAACTTACCGCTACCGTATTGGTATAGCTCTACCTGTGGTAAAAATTCTGTTAGTGCCTTAATTTCGCTATAGTTACCTTTTTTCATAAACTGACAGATGATAACCTTCTTGCGTGCTCCACACGCACGAAGTGTAAGACCCAACATACAGGTGGTTTTCCCCTTACCGTTGCCGGTATATACCTGAACATAACCTTTTTCCATATAAATAACACTCCTTATTTTATTTCCAATATTTCCACCGGAGGTGGAGATAATATTATACTATACCAATTTTAACTTGGCAATAAAATAATAAAATATCATTGTCTTTTTACCATTGCTATTGTATAATGAAAATGATTAAAATACCACCGGAGAAGAAGATGTCTAATAAATATTATAACGAAACAATCGACAAGGTGTTATCATCAAAAGAGGTAACATTACAGGGATTATCCGATACCGAAGTAGCCTCCAGGCAGGAAAAGCATGGCCCAAACCAGCTTTTAGAGGGAGAAAAAAAAGGGGTATTAACAGTTTTTCTTGAACAATTTAAAGATCTGCTCGTTATTATTCTCATAATAGCCGCTGTTATCTCTATGTTTTCGGGACACACCGAGAGCACCATAGTTATTTTAGCAGTTTTAATACTAAACGCTGTTCTTGGAACGGTTCAGTATTTAAATGCCGAAAAATCTCTTGCCAGCCTTAAAGCGATGTCCGCTCCCTCAGCGAAGGTTCTTCGTAACGGCATAAGATGCGAGATTACCTCACCCGAGATTGTTCCGGGTGATATTGTTTTGCTTGAAGCCGGTGATATGGTGGTTGCCGATGGACGAATTGTTGAAAATTTCTCATTAAAGGTTAACGAAAGCTCTCTCACCGGAGAATCTGAAGGGGTTGAAAAAACATCTGAATTAATCGAGGGAGATGATATTGCCCTCGGCGATCGTAAAAATATGGTTTTTTCCGGCTCACTTGTAACCTACGGACGAGCCACTATGGTGGTAACCGAAACAGGCATGAATACCGAACTCGGTAAAATCGCAACCCTTATGAATCAAACTGGACAGCGTAAAACCCCACTTCAAAAAAGCCTTGACGATTTTAGCGGCAAACTTGCTATTGTTATCATGGTTATAAGCGTTATTGTTTTTCTTCTTTCAATTTTTAGAACCGGCATGTCGCCGCTCGACTCCATGATGTTTGCCGTAGCACTTGCTGTTGCCGCTATTCCGGAAGCCCTATCCTCTATAGTGACTATAGTGCTTGCCGTCGGCACTCAAAAAATGGCAAAGCAAAATGCCATCATGAAGGATCTTAAGGCTGTAGAAAGCTTGGGCGCCGTTTCGGTAATCTGTTCCGATAAAACCGGAACCCTAACACAAAATAAGATGAAGGTAAAACAGCTGTACGCCGGAGGAAAGCTAATTAACCCAACCGAGCTTAATCTTCAATCAAATCCTCAGCGACTATTATTAAAAATTGGACTGTTGGTAAGTGATGCTACCACAGATGAGGATAACGGAACTTCTATAGGTGACCCTACCGAGATTGCACTTGTTGAGATAGGCGATGCTCTTTTCATTGAAGAAACTGAGTATAGATCACAGCATCCACGTATCAGCGAGCTTGCATTCGATTCCGACCGCAAGCTGATGAGCACTCTTCATGATATCGAAGGAGTTCCAACAATTCTTACTAAGGGTGCTATAGATGTACTTCTTGATAGATCGGTTAATATGCTTACCGAGAACGGCACAGTTCCTATGACGAACGAGCTTAAACAGGAAGTAATAAAGGTTAATCATGAGCTTTCTGCGTCCGGCCTTCGTGTCCTCGCTTTTGCGCAACGAGAGCTTACCGAAAGCAGGCCGCTAACCCTTGAAGATGAAAATGAATTCACCCTTGTTGGACTTGTTGCCATGATAGACCCACCTCGCTCTGAGTCTATCCAGGCAGTTGCAGATGCAAAACAAGCCGGAATTCGTACCATAATGATTACCGGAGATCATAAAGTAACAGCCGCCGCAATAGCCCGAGAAATTGGAATTTTTAATGAAGGAGATACCGCTTTAGAGGGAAGCGAGCTGGAAAAACTTGAGGATTCTCAGCTTGACGAAATTTTGCCTACCATATCGGTTTACGCAAGGGTTTCACCCGAGCATAAAATTCGTATTGTTAAGGCATGGCAACGAAGAGGCTGTATCGTATCCATGACAGGCGACGGTGTTAACGATGCTCCGGCATTAAAGGCGGCGGATATTGGTGTTGCAATGGGCATAACCGGAACCGAGGTTAGCAAGGATGCCGCCTCTATGATTTTAGCCGACGACAATTTTGCTACCATTGTTGGAGCGGTTGTTAACGGGCGAAACGTTTACACGAATATTAAAAATGCAATTAAATTTTTGCTGTCAGGAAACACTGCCGGAATATTCAGCGTGCTTTATGCATCATTGATGGCACTTCCTGTGCCGTTTCAGCCGGTACACCTTCTTTTTATTAATCTATTAACCGATTCTCTCCCTGCAATTGCTATCGGAATGGAGCCTGCAAGACGTGGCCTGTTGAACCAAAAACCACGTGACCCTAAAGAGCCGATTCTAAACAAGGATTTATTAATCGGGATTTTAGTTCAGGGACTTATTATCGCGGTTGTATCCATGACTGCATTTTATATGGGATATGCCGTAGATGCCGCTACCGCCTCTACCATGGCATTCGCCACACTCACACTTGCCCGCCTGTTCCACGGTTTTAACTGCCGTGGCAGCGAATCAATTTTTAAGCTTGGGTTCATGTCTAATTATTACTCACTACTTGCATTCATTGGAGGAGTGTTATTGCTTGCCGCAGTTTTGTTCCTGCCATTCCTCGGCGGATTATTTATGATTGCACCGCTAACCGTTACCCAACTTTTACAGATATTAGGTCTTGCTGTTGCTCCAACCATTTTAATTCAGATAGTAAAGTTAATAAAATCATAGACTTTTAAAAATGTTACAGTCGCTTAAAATACCCAATGGAGATATTTTATGTATTTCACTAATATTGAGAGAGACACTCTACGAGCGCTTGCAAACACATATATGGAGATCGCCACACTTCCAATTCAAAAGCAAAAAGTAGAACATATAAAAAAATTTAATCGCCTTGAAGATGTACCTCCTATTGTTACGGCATTTCAACTTCCGTGGAATGAAATAAATCATGATGATAGCATAACCTGTGTATGCAAAGACAAATATCTCTATGACATTGAGTTGTTTTTAAGAAAAAGAATTTACAAGTTCAACCACTTCCCTCTTGATATGGTTGTTGAACCATGTTTAACGATCCCTTTTGTTGCCCATAACAGCAGCTATGGCATGGACAAGCTGGAAAATATAGCGATTACGGATGCGGGCAACAACGTACGTTCACACGAGTATATTAACCAGCTGTTAGAAAATGAAGATATCGATAAAATAAAGGACATGCAGCTAACGGTTGATGATAAAGCATCACGAGAGTTAAAGAGCATTGTTGAGGGAATTCTCGGCGATATAATCCCGGTATTTCAGGCGGGCGGAATAGATATCAGATGCGCAATGTGGGATCATCTTGCAGAGGTTATGGGGGTTGAAAACATATATTTTGACCTTGTTGATAGGCCTGAGTTTTTACATGCCATAATGGAAAGGATGACAACTTCGGCACTTAAGGGAATAGAACGAGCAAATAAGCTTAGGTTATTTAACAGCTCACTTAATTTTTGCCACTGTTCTCCTATATATACCGATGACCTATTGCCCACATTTATGGGTGGCTCAGAGTGCACCTCACATAACAGCTGGAACTTTGGAATGGCACAACTTTTTACCGCTGTTTCCCCCGACGTTTCAAAGGAATTTGAGATACCCTATATGGCAAGAATCGCAAAGGAGTTTGGAAGTTTTTATTACGGCTGTTGTGAAAAATTAGACGACCGACTTGATCTTGTTGCAACTATTCCAAATGTTAAAAAGGTTTCCTGTAGCCCATGGAGCGATAAGAAAAACTTTGCCGAAAAGCTTAACCCAAAACTAATAATGTCGCAAAAGCCCAACCCCGCTTTTCTGGCGGCATCGAGCTTTAATGAAGATATTGTTAAAAAGGATATAAGGCAAACATTAGAAATTGCCAAAAGCAATAAAATAAATGTAGAGTTTCTGCTAAAAGATGTTTCAACTGTTATGTACGACCCCATAAGATTGGACAGATGGGCAAAGGTAGTTACCGAAACAATTGGTGAGTACTATTAATTAAATCGCACATATTCGCATTTATTGTTTAATTTGTTTTTCAAATTCTATTCTTTGGTTATCGATGAAATAACGTTAGTTTAATTTGGTGTTTATTTATTAGGTTGAGTATCTCAAAATTGATGCTGTGCCTTATTTCAAGAAACTCTAAATAATCGGCTGTATGAGTGCTGTATGCTACCCTAAAAACAATTCCGTAGGTGGTGAAGTCCATAAGTCTGACGATAACGCTATCGTCGAGCAGGCGTTCATCCTTACCAAGCATCTCCTCAATGTCGGCAAGAAGTTGCTTTAATGTTTCTATGTCGCTGTTTGGCTCTACTGCTATTCGGTGGTCGGTAAATCTATTTTTAAGGTCGGTATAACTCACTATCGGCTCTGCTGTTACCTTGGAATTTGGTATTACATTAATCGAGCCATCAAGCGCCCGAATTCTGGTACTCCTAAAGGTTACCTCCTCAACCGAGCCCTCAATACTCCCCGCCTTTACCCAGTCGCCGGCTTCAAACGGTTTTCCGAAGATTAATACAACTCCGCTAAAAAAGTTTGATGCACTGTCCTGAGCCGCTAAGGCTACCGTTAACCCGCCTAAGCCAAGACCAGCCAGCAGACCGTTTACATCAAAACCAAACTCACCTATCAGCAAAACCACGCTAATAGAGAGTATAACAAATCTATATACATATTCAAGAAACTTAGATGCCATCTTGCTTGAGCTGATATCTATCTTAGCGCCTAAGTTATGAATTAGTTCGCTAAATATATCGGAACAGTTAAAAAGCCCCCAGGTGAAATACATTATTATTCCTATACGAATAACCTTATTTCCAATTAAGTCCAGCGTTTCGTTTGATGAAACATGAAAGGCTGAAAGCCCCAGTGCAACTCCGCAATAAATTCCTATTGAAACAATTAGCATGGTTGTAGGCAGGCAGAACGACTGCACAATTATATTGTTATAACGAAACTTTGTTTTATCGCAGAGTTTTACGATAAATGGGCTGATATAATTTCTGTAAAGTCTTGAAAAAATAATAGTAAATACTAACACAAGAATTGCAAGAATCATCAAAAAAATATTGATATTAATATTGAAAAATGTTATCATAATAATTGATTTCTGTATAAAATATCGAACACCATCATTATATCCTATTTCAAGGTACATTACAACTAATATAGGAGATTTAATTGCAATATCTTAATCTATTAATAAAACCGGCTAGCGGCATGTGCAATATGCGCTGTAGCTATTGCTTTTATGCCGACGAAACCTCCAAGCGTGATATACCAAACTATGGTTTCATGTCTTATGAAACGCTGGAAAACGTATTAAAAAACACCCTGTGCGAGGTCACGCGACACTGCACCATTGCATTTCAGGGTGGTGAGCCCATGCTTGCCGGATTAGAGTTCTTTAAAAAGGCTGTAGAATTAGCTGCTCAGCATAACATAAACAGATGTCAGCTGGATTTTGCCATACAAACAAACGGGCTGATGATTGACGAGGAATGGTGCAGGTTTTTTAAAGAAAACAGCTTCCTTGTAGGGCTCTCGTTAGACGGCCCTAAGGATTTGCACGACAGGTATAGGGTAGATGCCACCGGCAAGGGTACATACAGCAGGGTCCTTCGTGCCAGCCAGCTGTTAAACAGCCATGGGGTAGATACCAACGTTTTAGCCGTGCTTACCCGAGACAGCTGTAAAAGCTTTTCCAAGACCTATAACTTTTTTGTAAGAAGTGGGCTTGAGTATCAGCAATATATACCCTGCCTTGATCCTCTTGAGGAGGTTCGAGGCGGGCACCAATGGTCGCTTCGGCCGGAAGATTTTGAGAGATATCTTAAATCGGCGTTCGACTGCTGGTATCATGACGCAATTAACGGAAAGAAACGTTACCACAGATTTTTCGACAATCTGCTTATCATGGCTAACGGTCAGCCGCCGGAAGCGTGTGGTATGAACGGTATCTGCTCCATGCAGTATGTTATCGAGGCAAACGGCGATGTTTTCCCCTGCGATTTTTACATGCTGGACGCTTATCGCTTAGGTAATCTTAATACCGAGAGCCTAACCGCAATTGATGCTAAACGAGCTGAAATTGGATTTGTTAAGGAAAGTATGTCCGTTGCAGAAAACTGTTTACAGTGTCGGTGGTATAACATATGCCGTGGAGGATGTAGGCGAGATCGCGATTATTTTGAAGAAGGCATTAAGCAAAATTATTTTTGCAAGGCATACAAAAGCTTCTATCCCTACGCATTACCCAAAATCCAAAGCCTCTACAACATGCTTACCGGAAAAAATCAACAATAAAAAATAATAAATTTGTGTAAAATTGTTTAACTTTGAAAAAAAATATGATATAATGTAAATTAAATTATATATTATTTAGAAAGGAACGGTTGTGTCAGTAAATTTTTCTGAGATAGCTTCAATGGTAACAGCGGTACTTAAAGATGTCGTTTATGTAACCGACGTCGACAACTGCGATATTTATTATATCAATGAAACTGCCGCCAAATTGTTTGAGGTTGACATTTTGGATGTCGATAGTTGGAAGGGACACAAGTGTTACGAAATAATACAAAAGCGTACTGAACGCTGTGAGTTTTGCACCAACGATATAATTAAAGAGGACAGCTACCACAGCTGGGAACATTATTACGCACCTAAAGATATGCGCTTTGCTATTCAGGATAGACTTATTAAGGTTAATGATAATAAACTTCGCCTATGTGTAATGCATGACATAACCAAGCAACGCAAGCTTGAAACGGAGCTGCGCGAAAAGCTGTTGCAGGAAAAGGCTTTAAATTCTTGTATTGAGCATCTTCATACCAACGAATCCCCAAAGAATTTAATGTTTAATCTCCTTGGCGTGGTGGGAGAATATTTTTCTGCCGACAATGTTCATATTATAAAACTCGACAGCGAGAGCGATAGATACGAAGTACTGTTCGAGTGGTATTGTTCGAGTGAGTTTAACAGGCTGAACGATTTATTCTATTTCACGCTTGAAGAGCTTGAGCTGTGGGAAAAATCATTTTTAGAAAAAGGGTATTATCATTTTGTTCTTTCGAACGTAGATGAATCGGAAGTACCTATGGTGTTAAAAAAATTCGGAACACAGAGTTTGCTTGCCGTTCCCTGGAAAAATTCCGAGAACCATTTTGCCGGCTTTATCGGCCTTGAAAACCCAAAGTCTAATATATCTGAAATAGGATTTCTTGATTCACTTGTAAAAATAATTTCTGATTTTCTACTTAAAATTGAGCTTCACGATTCGCTACACTCTCTCAGCCTTACAGACGCTATGACAGGCCTTAGAAATCGCTACAGCTACAAAATAAAGATGGACCAACTTAATGGTCAGCGGTTGCAATCTCTTGGTGTTCTATATCTCGACATCAATGGCCTAAAACAGCTAAACGACGAGTATGGACAGGCTTACGGAGATCAGACCATTGAAAAAGTTGCAGCTATGCTTTTCAAGGTTTTTGGTATGAATGCATTTCGAATAAGCGGAGATGATTTTATTGTTATTGCTCCAGATATTGATGAGGTTGATTTTAAAAGCGATATTACAGAGCTACGAGAAAATATCAAGTCAACCGGAATTTCTGTTTGTATCGGAAGCAGTTATTCTACATCGGATATAGATGTTCAAAAGCAGGTATCTCTTGCCGATAGCTTTATGTATACCGAAAAGCAGCAGATGTTTACCTCCTCACAAGCCACCCAAAAATATCGTGCTTCTCTTGCCGGAAGCCTTGCATCTGAGCTATCCGACAATAGATTTTTGGTTTATCTGCAACCTCAGATAGAGCTTGACACTGGTAAATTAATAGGTGCCGAGGCACTTATTAGAAAAACTGATAATGAGGGTAAAATAATCCCACCTCTGAGTTTTATTCCCTTCTACGAACAGCAAGAAATTATCCACTACATCGATTTATTTGTTTTGGAAACAATCTGTAAGCAGTTTGCGGTTTGGGAAAAACTATCACCGGGCAACACCATAAAAATGGCCACCAATTTTTCAAGAATTACCCTAAAAGAGCCCGACATAGTTAAAACGGTTAAAGAAATTTGTGATCGATACGATGTTAGTCCCAACAGAATTGTTGTTGAGATAACCGAAAGCCTTGAAGTTTTTGAAAGAGAGCATCTTTGCAACCTTATTCTGGAGTTTGCCAGCGAAGGCTTTTCGGTATCCTTGGATGATTTTGGTTCGGGACATTCTAACCTTTCGGTTTTAACATCCTCTAACTTTGATGAAATTAAAATTGATAAAAGTATAGTCGACAATATTGCACAAAACAATAAATCACTTGCCATTGCAAAGCTTATTGTTAACATGTGTAACGACTTTAACATCGAGCATTCTGTTGCCGAAGGTGTTGAAATTACGGAGCAATATGATCTTTTAAGATCTCTTAAGTGTACAATAGGTCAGGGATATTTTTTCGATAAACCTCTGCCAATTTCAGAATTTAATGAAAAATATTTTACCCACTCAGTAAAAGAACAATTTAATTAACAAGAGGTTTAGATGATTGACTTTACGTTATGGGGAATTCTAAGCTTTGTTAGCTGCATGATTTATCAGTTAGCTCTTTTTAGATATGCAAGCACAATACTGGAGCAAAGCAGCAAGAAAATACTATTGTATATATTACTTGCAGTTATTAATACAATTCTTATTTTATCCGGATCCCTCCCCTTTTGGTTAACATATATTTTCAGTGCCATTGCTTTGCTAATTGAGTTTAAAATTATTTCTAAAGCATCTTTTCGTCAGGCCTTTGCCGGGGCTACAATATTTACTACCCATATCAGCAGTATGCACTTTTTAGCCTTAGCAGTATATGCCGCTATTTTTGATATACTTCCCAGCGAAATTCTTGAAAGCGTAGAGGTACGACAGCACAGTATTACCTTAGCATTTATTGTGCTTACCGCTATTCTTTTAGTTGTAGAAAATATCATTAGCACCAGAAACATTAAACGCGTTACTTCTGCAAAGCTTTACTCAGAGCTGCTTAGCTCGGTAGCATTTATATTTATTATTTTCTTTTCGATAGGAATTTACATATATTTGAGTCATGAGGATTTTTCCGGACGTCTTTCCTTTGTTGTTATTAACACCATTTTTGTTCTTTCCATAATGTATTTCCTCCTTTTATATGTGATTAACTTTGTAAATCTTCATGAATATAAAAGATATGCCGACGAACTTGGCGAAACCTATAGCGTAATTCAGCATCAAAAAAGCTCACTTTCTTCGCAATCACAAAGGGACGACTTAACAAATCTATATAATAGAAAATTCATAAACCAGATACTGGAGGAACTTTTTTCTAATCCGACCACAGGATTTGGACTTTTGTTTATAGACATTAACCGCCTTAAATATGTCAACGATAATTTCGGACATAATAACGGCGATAAACTTATTCTATTTGTTGCAGACATTTTAAGAAAGGTTCTGCGCGATTGTGATGTCTCGGCCAGAATTGGAGGAGATGAATTTTTAGTTGCCATAGATAATATATCCGGCGAAGCCCAACTGGATAAAATCACCTTTAGAATAAACGAATTAGTATCTATTCATGATGAGATTGAGGATTTCCCCGTATCAATTAGTATTGGTGGCGTTTTTGTTGATGAAGAGCTACGTGTTAAAGGTTTAGATAACGCAATAGCGGTTGCTGATAGCAATATGCGCGCAAATAAGTCCTGCTTTTATGAACTGGAGGGGAGATACGTGAAATGACCTTACTTACTATACTCACCTTAATTACATTTTTTGGATATAACCTTGTTGTTCACTGGTATATCTTCACAGGGTTAGGTTCTACCGGAAGATTGTTTCCCAAGGTTTTTCTTGCGTCGGTTATTAACTTAATTATTTTTTCAGGATTTATACTCACACCTATTGGCGGATATTATGAAGCAGTTGCAATGGCTTTATATTTGGCAGCTATCTATTTGCTTATAAGAAAATTATACGGTGTTCTCCACCATAACGCTTTATTTATCGCTCTGTCTTTCGCCGTTAACCTATTTGCTATTAGAATGTTAGTTCGGGACGTATATCTTTTAAATTCCTCTATCAGCCTTTTTGAGAGTTATTCTCAAATAACCCATATAATGTTGATTTCTCTTATTTCCTTTGCGATTCCGATTCCCTATATCCTGGTAATAAGTTATTTTATTAAAAAAGATATTATTGACCTAATTATGATTGACCGTAAAAATCTAATCTTTTCTAACTCGATTATGCTTTCTGTCTTTGTTTATCAGCTTTTATCCTTTCTGTTTGTCATCCCCCGAACCAACTCAACCGCGACCTCGATTATAGGTATTTTTGTTTCAATTAGCTCGATAGCAGTCTATCTGATTACCCTATTATATACTAAGTTGTTTGCCGATTTACAGCTAAATGTTGTTCAATTCGAAAAATTAAGTGAAGTAGTTGCTGTTGAAGAGCGAGCAATAAGAGAGCTAAAGGAAACTGCTACCACCGACTCACTCACCGGTTTAAAACAACGTTCGGTGGCAAAAGAAGTTGTAGCTCTTTATCTTGAACGTAAAAGCGGATTTTTTACCGTTTTATTTGATATAGATGGACTAAAAACCGCCAACGATGTTTATGGGCATGATGAGGGAGACTTTTATATTAAAAAGGTTGCAAAAATATTATCCTCTTACTTTTCTGAGGAAACTGTTGCAAGAATTGGCGGTGATGAATTTTTAGTAGTGGGTAACTCCGACGACGAATTCATCTGCATGAAAAAGGTTGTAGCCTGCCACCGCAAAATTAAAAATATACAAAGAGATTATAAAAAACCTTATAACACCTCGGTGAGTTATGGAATAGTTATTGTTCATGAGGGGATTACCGTATATTCTTCCTTTGAGGATATTTATCGCCTTGCCGACAAAAGAATGTATTCCTTTAAAAAGAGCAACAAAAAGGAGCGCCGAAACTAACAAAAAGCTCTGTGGCAAGAAAGTCTATCAAAGTAATGCTTTCACCTCCCCACGAGGCGTATTGGTGTAAAAAATGAATTTATATTTCATAGCCTTGAGTAGCTGAGTGGACTTGAAAAATATAATAGTATATGATAAAATAAGAAAAAATAATATTGGAGTAGATATGCAACCATCAGTTCTTTATATTGGGCACGGAAGCCTTCGTTTTACCGCAAACAACGGAACAGTTGTTTATGTTGACCCTTTTTTCCCGGGCGATTACAGCGAGCCGGCTGACATTGTTCTTATTACCCATAACCGCAAGGAGGGGCTTGACCTCTCATTAGTTACACGTAAGGAGGACTGTCTTGTTATTCTTCCGGAGGAGGCATCTAACGACGGTGAGTTTAACATGTTTGGTTATAAAGGGGTAAGCCTAAGCTCCTACGAAACCTTAAACCATCATCAGGTTCGCACCCTTGGCGCCGGCTACCTTTTATATCTTGGCGACATTAAGGTTTACTGTGCCGGCGACACCTCTAAAACCTACCATATGGAAAAGTTTTTAGCCGAGCTTAATATCGATTATGCGTTTTTACCGATAGACGGCGAAACAACCATGACTCCGGCAGAGGCTACAGAGTGTGCTGAGTTAATATCAACCAGACATGCTATCCCAATTCATAACGATTATTCCGTTTTAAAAACGCTTGAATATTCCGATAAGGGAGTTGATGAATTTAACTTCGAAGGTAAAATAGTTTTAAAATATGGCGAATCCTTAGAGCTTGAAAGGTTCGACCCATATGCCTTCTTTTAATCAAATCAGGTGCTAACTACAGCGGCTGTCGAAAAAACTCGGCAGCCGTTATTTTTTTCTTGACATATATGAACTTTCATGGTATCATAAGTTCACAAAGTACACATATCGAGGTTATAATGAAAACATTTTCCGATAAATTAAAAAAGGCTCGCAAAGCACTGAAGCTTAGCCAAGGGCAGCTTTCAACCATGATTGGAGTATCAACTCGCAGCATTATTAAGTATGAAGTAGATGGTGTTCGCCCTCGCAAGGCAGTTTTAAATAAAATTGCGGAGGTTTTAAACCTATCGCCGGAGTATTTAACGATGGATGAGATAACCGATCCGAGTTACGGAATGGAAAAAGCAAATAATGAAATATATGAAGTTGTAAATAGAGAAGCGGGCAACGAGCTTGATTTTTTATTAAAACGAAGTTCGGCATTATTCGCTGGTGGCGAGCTTAGTCAGGAGGCTAAGGACGAATTTTTTGAGGCTGTAACAAAATCCTACATAAGCTGTAGAGAAACAGCAAGACGCAAAAAAAACATATAATAGTTAAGGGGTACAAATAGGTGAAAAGAATATCAATTATTGCAAGTACGGTAGATGAGCTTATTAAACGCTGTGGCACCAGAGATGCTACCGCTATCTGTAACGAGCTTGATATTATATTGTGTTACAATCCCATGGGTTCGGCCGAAAGCGGCTGCAAGGGCTTTTTTGCGGTGTTTTACGGTGAGAGCTGCATTACCATTAATAACCGCCTTCCCGATAAACCAGCGCGGCTTATATTGGCGCACGAGCTTGGTCATGCTGTTTTGCATCGTGAACATGCAATAAACTCAACGCTTGCAGATTTTTCTGCCTTCGATCCTACCAATATTTTAGAGAGAGAGGCAAATCTTTTTGCTGCCGAGCTTTTGGTTGAGGATGATGAAATACTGCATCTTATTAACCTCGGTTACGATCAACCTGAAATTGCCGCAACACTTGAGGTTACACCTGAGCTTGTTGCATATAAGTTTGAGCTGCTTTATGATAAGGGCTGTGTAGACTTTTTGCCGCCAATCCCCGCAAAAAGCACTTTTTTCACCCGTGATCTTGGTGGATATTAAATGAATTATATGAGTAAATAGTATATAGCGAAAAACCATGGAAAAAAATTTTTTTAGATTAAAATAGCATCTTTACGTCACCTTATCTTTTCGCTAAAAAAACGACACTTCATTTTGTATGAGGTGTCGTTTTTTTTAATTAATTGTAATTAAACCGGTTGATTTAACGCACTGTCTAACCAAACTTTTCCGATATCAAGTGCATTGTATAGCCCTTCTCTAACCGATTGTCTCATAATTCTGTCCGGTTCGGGACGAGAGTCGTCGGAATCTAAAAGCAGAATTTGAACCTTATCGGCAACTTCGTTTCCCTGTTCCTTTTTAACGGATAGTATCTTTAGTTTCAACAGATACTTCTCTTCAATATCTCCGTAAAATAGCTCATCCTTAAACCGCACTAATGGGCGGCCTTTATAGGTGAGCGGTGCTTTATATGGCATAACCTCTCCTTTAGTCCTTTAAATAGTCGGTAAGCAGGGCACGTAGTAGGTCATCTCTATCTATTTTTCTTATCTTGTTTCTTGCACCGTTATGAGTTGTTATATATGTCGGATCTTCCGAAAGAATATAACCTACAATCTGATTAATCGGATTATAGCCTTTTTCTTTTAGTGCTTTATAAACCTCGGTAATCGCAACCTTTATCTCGTCGCCCTCTTCATCGAAGATACTAAAAATCGTAGTTAACTCACTCATAGACTACCTCTATACATTCCCTATATATATAATTATATCCTAACAATAGCTAAAAATCAAGCATTTTATTTATATAAGAAAATATCTTCACCTTTGGCGAAGATATTGAAAAAATTAGCTAACTCAATTCGTTCACTATTTTGAAAGAAATACATCGTTTTTGCACCACAGGTGCAAAATGACGAGGAATCGAGTCAAATAATATTTCCAATAGCTCCGGCTTTGCCGGAGATGATGCAATCCGTAACCTCCTTGTACGAGAAAAACATCGAGTTTGCACCTTGTGCAAATCCGATGTTTTTCCAATAGCTCCACCGCAGGTGGAGATTATTTAAAGGAATCCGAACCTAACAACGTAATAAATATTATGTTTTTGCACCACAGGTGCAAAATGACGAGGTAATCGAGTCAAATAATATTTC
>CAYJDA010000029.1:0-27676 GCA_964368815.1 uncultured Oscillospiraceae bacterium | reverse complement strand
CTTTGTCGTTGCGTAGACCTCGTATGTAGGCTTCGTAGGAAATTTGTTTAAAGCGTGTCCTTGTATGATTCCATCTGCGAAAAAAATCCGTTTTCTGCCAACTGCCTCTATAGTCAAAATCTTCATGGCAGGGATGTTCTCTTGCAATCGCAATCACTTCTTTTATTTTATATCGTTCCATAACAAGCGGAACAATGTGCCGCAGATGATAGCTCGCCTCTTCAAACGACACATATCCAAAATATTCCATTGGCAAATCAGCCCAAAAATCTTTCGCCGATGGGAATATGCCCTCGAACACAAATTCTTCAATCCATATATGCGCCGCATGTGCAAACCTCCAGGCAGGTTCATATCCGGAATATATCTCACGCTTAACAAACGGCACCATAAACGGCCAGACCATAAATGCATAGGCATCAATAATTACATTAAGAAACAAATCGGTTTCTATGAGCTCATAATTTCTATTGCTTAAATCATCCTCGGCACGCGTGGGATTTGATTAATTTCATATCCACATTTGTCGAGTATTTCTTTGGGTATAAAATAATACGCATAGAAAAAGTCGGCATTTATAAGCTCGGTTATTTTCCCGTTTGGACGTTTTATCGCAATCATGTGAGGCCTCATATTATAACGTCAAAAGCTAAGCAGAATTGTTCCATTTCTCTATAACTATTATATCACTTTTTTGTATATCGTTCAAATAATATTTTTAATAACAAATAAACAAACCACTCAGGCAGTTTGCAACCTTAAAATAAAATGGTGGCAAACTGATAGTGGCTAGCATTTATACAACCTGCTCAATTTAGTCCGATTTATCTTCCTCGCTATCCAAGGCAAAAACAACACCTTGACAGATAACCTCGTTTCTGGAGAGGTCTCGTTCCATTGCCATTTTATCAATCCTCTCTAAAAGCTCCACATCTAAGCGGACGCTTATGACTGTTTTTTTATTTTTATTTGGTTTAAAGACCATGGCTACCTTCCAAAAATCATATTGACTAACCTATTATAATTATAGTATAATAACAATACGAAATATATATTCAATAAATGATATTTAAATATAAATACAAAACACATTGCAAACCGCTTCTGTTCGATGGGATGTTTTTATTCCATCGCTTAAGGTATAATAGTTTTAAACAATCGGAGGTACAGCAATGGACGTCAATAACAGCTACGGTAATCAAGTAAATGAGCCAAGGTGGTTTTATGCCTTTAACGGGCAGACGGTCGGACCGATTCCACAGAGCGAGCTACTGTGGTTGCTTAACAGTGGCACTATCTCACCTCAAACACCGGTGGTAAAAGAGGACACTCCTAATTGGGTGCCTGTTTCAAGCGTGTTTGTTGTAGCAAACAACGTTTCCACAGTACCGACAGGGAAAATTAGTAATACACTTGTATGGATTGTTGCTTTTATTCCGATTTTATCAATAATTTTACAGATAATAGGACTTGACAATACATCGTATCTAAGTCTTGTAACACTGGGTTTTTGCTTTGCTGATCTAAGAAAGTTAAAAAAGGCAGGATACACACTAAAATATCAAACCTTATGGGCATGGCTATTTACTCCGGTATATCTGTTTAGGCGAGCAAAACTGTTGAATCAAAAATATACTTATGCTATCATATTGAGTGTTTCGTTAGCACTTGATGTTACGGCGGTGATTCTACTATCTCCGACCCACACAGAAAGCAATCAAGGCATTGAATATTTGCAAGAAGATAACACATATGCTCCACTTCTCACCGAGAGTGAAAACGGGACTTTGTTTTCAACATTAACGGTAGATGAGTTTAGAGAACAGTGGAATGAACAGGTGATAATTGATACAGAAGATAATGACTTTAAAGACGAAGCTCTCATCTTATGGGGTTTGAGTGATACAACTTTTAATAAAACAGTTGCTTCACCATTTCAAATTGTTGCCGATGAAACACTTATGCGTGATGCTTACAACCTTCTTCTTTCGCTCGTAACGTTAAGCATAGATTACGACACAGAAAGCAAACTTGTTTTTGGGATACAATCTCAGTATCAAACATCATCTTTCGAGGACAATACAGACGAAAACAGAGTTTCAATATTATTTCAAAGACCTGCTAAAATGGCATCAATTTTAACCGGTAAAAGCGAAGACGAATTAGTTGATTTGTTGTATAGTGCATTTGAAAAGGTTAGAGATGAAGGTGTACATACAGCAACTGCATACTCTGACGGAGTAGTAGCCACCATAAGTTTTATGTCAGAAGACGTTATTATATCAGAGTTTATCTTTTTGACAGAAGAAAAACACAATGAATTTTTTCCAGAATGAACAACAAAGGAAAACCATGAACTACACAACAATTACCGGAGCAATAAATTCCGCAAAGGTATTCACCGACAACCCGGAAGCCTCTGCCATAGGGCAAATCAAGGCACTCTGTGACCAACCCTTTACCGCCGACAGCAAAATCAGAATTATGCCGGATGTTCATGCCGGTAAAGGCTGTGTAATCGGCACCACCATGACCATCGGCGGCTATGTCGTGCCGAACCTTGTTGGGGTTGATATCGGTTACGGAATGGAGACGGTTATGCTTAAAGAGCGACGTCTCAACCTCCCGGAGCTGGACAGCTTTATTAAAGGAAACATCCCCAGTGGACGAAACGTTAGGAAAAGGTCTCACCGAAGCCACGGTCGGATTAATCTCGAGGAACTGCTCTGTTACAGAAAGTTGGATACACGCCGTGCACGGGAGGCTCTCGGCTCACTCGGTGGTGGTAATCATTTCATCGAGGTGGACAAAGATGATGAGGGCAACCTCTATCTCGTGATACACACCGGTAGCAGAAATGTCGGCAAAAGGTTAGCTGAATATTATCAAAAAATCGCCTACGATTTGATAGGTGGCAGAGAGCAAACCGATATACCTTATGAGCTTGCACCGCTGTCCGGCGAACCGCTTGGTAACTATCTACACGACATAAAAATAATGCAACAATACGCGTCGCTCAACCGCAAGATAATCAAGGAGGTAATTCTTGACGGGATGAAGTTGAAAGAATTAGAATCCTTTGAAACCGTTCACAACTATATCGACACCGATAACATGATTTTGCGAAAAGGTGCTGTGTCCGCAAATGCCGGTGAAAGGCTGTTAATCCCCATAAATATGCGTGACGGCAGTCTTATCTGCACCGGTCTTGGTAACGAGGACTGGAATTTCTCGGCACCGCACGGCGCCGGCAGGCAGTTTAGCAGACGAGATGTCGAGGCGAACTTTACCCTCTCGTCCTACAAAAAGGAGATGGAGGGCATATTCTCAAGCTCGGTAAATAAAGACACCTTGGACGAGTGCCCGATGGCATACAAAAGCATGGAATATATCCTTGAAAACATCAAGGATACCGTGACGGTCGATAGGATAATTAAGCCTATATATAATTTTAAGGCAAGCGGGTTTTAGGTAGTTGACATATAGTATGCAAAGGAGTAGAATTGAGCTATCTAAATGAGGTGGAAAATGTATGCACCACAACCTAAAAAACTGCTTATAATCAACATTTTAGATGTTCTGAAACGGTATTCCGATGAAAATCATCGTTTGAGCGCACAGCAGATTATCGCCCTGCTTAAAAGTGAATACGGCATGGAGGTCAACCGCAAGTCGATAAGGCGTAACATCATGAACCTTATCGACTTCGGGTATGAGATTGAATATACCGAAAATGTCCGCACTAATAAAAATGGCGAAGAGGAGGCGATTTGCACCGACTGGTATCTGGTGCGAGATTTTTCCGATGCCGAACTGCGTCTACTTATCGACAGTTTATTGTTTTTTCGCCATATCCCAAACAGCCACCGAAAAGAGCTGATCGGCAAGATATGCGGTCTTTCCGGAAACTATTTTAAGCCTAAAGTTCGGCATATACACAGCATATCGCAAAGATTACCCATAAACAAAAATCTTTTCTATGTCATCGATATTTTGGACGAAGCGATTGCAAATTCCCGACAGGTGGAGTTTTATTATAACAGCTACGGCACCGATAAAAAGTTGCATCTTCGGCGAGATAAGGACGGCAACCCCAAACGACACACGGTATCGCCCTATCAGATCGTGGTGGCAAACAGCAGGTACTATCTGATATGCAACAATTCAAAGCACGACAACATCGCCCATTATCGTCTTGACAGGATAAGTGACATCAAGCTGACCGACACCCCGATAAAACCGCCGGATCAGATAACCGGGCAAAAAAATGGAATAGACCTGCCAAAACACATGGCGGAGCACGTTTATATGTTCGCCGGAAAAAGCGAACGTGTGACCTTTAGCCTAAATAAATACCTCGTCGGCGAGGTGCTGGACTGGTTCGGTGACGACATCGAGTTTTTCGATGAAACCGAGGACACGGTAAAAGCATCGGTGGTAGTAAACCTTGAAGCGATGAGAAAATGGGCACTCCAATACGCAGTACACATAAAAATCCTCTCCCCGAAAAAACTGGTGGATGATGTTCGGGAGGATTTGAATATTGGGTTAAGTAAATATTTGGAGGTGTAAAAATGAGCGAGAATTCAGCAACTGTTAACGAGAAATTGAAAGTACTTTATAAGGCGTGGTATGAGCATATAAAGCCACACGCTGACATTTATCAGGGTCATTCAAGACCATACCTTTTGTGTTGTGATGAAACCTTGCCAACTGTTATGATGTTTGGCAAAGAGGCGAATGAAAAAAATGATACTAAATTTGTCGATGTAGTTACCAAAGGTGATATATCTTTAGATAATGGATATTCTAAGAATATATTACGTAGATTAAATGGTGACAGTGCCAATAACACGGGGGTTAGATATACCGGTTATATTAAAACAAGATTGTTGCTTGCTGGTATTGACCTTTATGGTTCAACAAATAACAACCGAGATTATACCGCAGAAGATGTTTCTAAAGTGGTTGTAAACAACCTAAACAAAATATCATTCAGCGGAAAAGCTCCTCGTTATAAGATGAAACCAGAAGATGAAGATTTTCTGTATAGTGCTTTTGAGTACAACAATATGAGTGCTAATATCTTTGTTCATGAATTAAATATATTGAAACCACAATATGTTGTTTTAGCATGTGGCACAGGATATGATGAACATATTAGACGAATCTTTGACGATGATGTTGATATAAAACAAATAAAAGTGGATGACCTTTCTAACCCTAATTTCAACGATGATTTATTTAAAGGATCACACATTAATTTAAATGACGGAAGTGAAATTAAAATCATTCATGTCCCTCACCCATCAGAACGAAATACCCATTTGAACAAAGATAATCGACGTTGTAACTACAACAAAATCCTAACCAAATTCATAAAAACCTAACCTCTACAACCTCATATAATCCGGAACATACAAAAACAGGTCGTTGCGGTTGTCGTCGTTGTTGCGATTCCAGCTGTCAACGACTCTGTACCATTTTGTAAGATGTATATCTGTTTTACCCTCGAAAAACTTCATCAACACCTTTTTTTGCTTTTCACAAAGCTCATCTGTTCGTGATTCATCAAGCGCATCGCACCTTCTGCCCTCATGAAAATAATACTCGGCGGTCTCTATTTTGATAGCACTGTGAAAGCCCGCATTACTTATATGAAAGTGCGGTTCTCTACCGCTGTCGTCGGTGTTGACATAAACGATAAATCTTTCACCGTCAACCGTGAAATTCCCTATTCGGTCGGTTCCTACAACCTCCTGTCTACCACCTACCATCAAAACAACCTCCTCATTTTCGCAATCTGAAAATTCGTCTGTAATCACCTTTTTGAGAAACTCGTCAAACGGCAAACCCTTTACGTCGCCGTATGCAATATTTGCAATTTGTCGTGTAATATTGTCCTGTTCCTCTTCGCAAAGGGTGTCGAAGTAGTCGGACTGCACAAGTTCACATAATTCCTCAATAGATTTAGAAAATAAATCATTATAACTCATGGAATACCTCTGTACTATAAATTATTACATTCCCACAACATTGAAACGGTTCTTCTAAGTATTGCTGTGTTGGTACGAAACAAATCCCGTTATCCTTTGCATGTTCAATTATGTCGGAGCAATCATGGTCGGTATAGTGAGCAAGCAGAAACGCTGTATAATATTCCGTCTTGAAATGATAGTAGTACCATGAATGTTGTACTACCTTTCGCAACATACGGCATTTTTCCGATCGAGAATAAGCGCCCACTTCACAGTACACAAAATCAGCAAAAGGCTGTTTTTTATGATAATCGGGTGTTGTATTATCAAGGTTCCAAACCACATCTGAGTCCTGTGTCGTGTCGAAAAGTCCTTTATTGTTCGCATGACTTATAAAAATCATATTCCCTTTGTAATTGTACGGAACTTCCACTCGTTTAACCCCTGTGAGACGTTCCAGTCTATTTAAATGTCGTTCATCAACCAACCCGCATGTGCAGGGCAGAATATCCATGCATTCTAAAGGCAGGGCATCGGAATAATGGTTTCCATTCGATAGCCGGAACCATTCAATAAGCAGTCCCTTTTTTATCTTTGAAGCTCGGCTTAATCGTGTGACATGTATGTGAAACCAACAACTAAACTTCTTGCGGACCAAGCTATTAAAGTTATTCGGTTTTAGATTATGCCCGTCACCGTACATCATACTACCACAAATAGGACACTGCTTGGGGTCGAGGTCGAACCCGTTTTTTACGGAAAGTTCAAGTTCATACCTCTTGCAAACTCGGCACAGTCTGTGCGGTGGCAAAGGATTTAGCTCATTCAGCCCTAAAAGATAAAATATGAAATGATACCGATTAACATTGAAACGACTTTCAATTATTATGTCTATGTCACTGCTTTTACAACGCTTCATAAATTCAATTATCAGGCTGTAAGATGCGAAAAGATTATTTATGCGCAGGTTTTTCATGCAACGGTTATACTTTTTTGCAACCGTTTTGTGTGGATTGTTCCCATATTTTTTTATAAATGCGGCTTTAACATCTGAGGTGAAATCGTAAGCTGCAAAACGCTCCACCGGTATGATATCAGACAATTTTCCGATAGTCTTTTTGTGCAATCGAACTACATTGTCTACCACAACCTTTACACGGTCTTCCGGCGATAAATATTCAAATCCGGAGAATAATTCATATGAATTTTCAGCGAAACTTTGAATACAACCTTGTATTTCGATCGCCTTAAAGTCCTCAAAATCCTCTTCAATATCAAACGGCTCAGGTAGTACAACGGCGCATATCGGAACATTACGGTTATGAACATCAACTTTATCACAATTTGCCGATAAAGGGGTGAGATATTCAAAATCTACCGGTATTTCAGGAAAAAGTTCTCCATACCCATAAGGGAAGCCGATTAAAACACCTGTGCTATAACGACACAAATCGTTAATTTGCAAGCAATCATTTTCATTAACTATGTTGAGCAGACCGTGTAAACTGTTCATGCCATACCTGTTTTGCAGGATACATAACGCAAGAAACAGTAAATCATCAGCAATCACCGTGAAACATACACCGTATAATTTTAGTGTTTTTATATTTTCGTCGTCTGTGTCATTACAGTCTAAGAATGACGGGTGCAGACTGTTGATGGAAAAGTAATTTTCAATCAATAAATCACATCCGAATTCCGGCTCAACCGTATAACCCCCATACATGGACAGTGCAATACCGGTTTCACCTTTATTAACCAAATCTATATATTTCTCGGCAAACTGTTCTTTCCTCATGTTTTCTAACCCCATGAATAATTCTTTTTGATACTATCGTTCAGCAACAATCTGTATTTGGTGTATGTAATTTCCGCACTGTATGTTACAACGGCATTTGTATTTATATAGGCCAGATATTCTTTCACAGAAGATTTGTTAAATGAACCGTCTTTTTCGGCGACACAAAGAATTCCTATTTTCTTGGAACATGATATATCAACGACTGCTATAGCATGATCGTTTCCATGAATTCTGTAAAACTCTTTGGACTTTTTTCTGATTTCACTTGGCGATGGACACTTATCGGTAAGTTTGATATATACCTTATAAAACAACATAACAACTCCTTTTCAAAAACCGATTTTATTTAGCTTAATCTGCTTTTTCACCATTTCACCCTCAAAATCCTCGGCAGCTAAAGTTTGCAAATCATCTTTTGTTATGTCGTCTACGTCCATATTTACAAGCCGTGTCGCCTGCCTCATTACCGCCTTTTCAAACAGATTTCGAGCATATCGACCGTTGCCGAAATCGGGACACTGCAAGGCATTTTCGTATATAGGGTGTAGCTTATCCCTAACGCCGTCACCCAGAGTGACACTATGGCTTTTTGCCATAAGCTCGGTTATATCACACAGCTCGTCGGCATTATAGTCGCTAAACGGAACATGAAAGGCAATGCGTGACCTAAGACCGGGATTTTTGTTTAAAAAGCCCTCCATTTTGTCGGGGTATCCTGCAAATATGACCACCATATTGTCCCTGCAATTTTCCATCTCCTGAACGATGGTTGTTATTGCCTCATCGCCAAAAAGACCATCCCTGTCGTCCACCAGCGAATATGCCTCGTCGATAAACAAAACCGACCCTTTTGCGGCTTTAAATATCTCCTTAACTTTTGGGGCGGTAGAGCCGACATACTTCCCGACGAGATCCGCCCTGCCGACCTCATGTAGGTCACCTGCCGATAGAAGATTATTGTCCTTCATTATCTGTGCAAACAGCCTTGCTACGGTGGTCTTGGCACTGCCCGGGTTGCCGGTGAACACCATATGCATTGCCGGGCGGCTGTGTTCAAAACCTTTTTTTCTAAACAGTTTTTGTGCCTTGTAAAAGTCTAACGCCTGCTGGATAACCGCCTTAGCCTCCTTTAAACCAATCAAGCTATGTAGCTCGTCTATTGCGAAACCTTTTGGCTTTTGGGTGGCAATTTTTTTATTAACGCTGTCGAGAGTGGAATATTGCGGATAGATTTCCGAGCGGAGATATCCATCATACCACTGGGTAAATAGCGTATTCAGGTTCTCCGAGGTGTAGCTTTTACCCTTTCTGATTTTAGAGAACAGCCTTTTATTGGGCTCGACACCCCGCTCCTTAGCCATCTGTTCAAGATATCGTTTTGCAAATTTTTCGCAAGCTTTCTCCTGGGATATTGTCACCACGGTTAAATCTTTTAGGTTGTTTAATAAAAGTTCCAGCTTTTTTTCATCCTTATTATCGATACAATACACCGTTAACACATCGTTTCGATTAATCTCGGTCAGCTGTGCAAACCTTGGAATTCGGTAGTGACAATTGCTGGCAAATTCAGTATCTTTAATATCGCCTTCGTCCGCTGACATAATTAGAACACCACCGTTAGACCTTTTATAAAAAGTTTCTATCAAGCCGATGTTACAGCCATTTCTGTCGATATGAAATTCTGAATATCTGCGGCTGTATATTCTTTTATTTTGATAAAGTGCATTCAATAAAACTTTAAGAATTTTATTCTTTGTTTTTTTATCATCAAATCGCACTATATACTGAACCGGATGCCCTGTTATATTTTTGGATTTTGACCCGTCAAATATTCTGTCGAGCTCCGGTTGCATACTACTTGCACATAACAAAAGTTCCGACATTTCATAAAGTTCTTTTTTTGAATACGTCTCGGTGATAAGATATTCATCCATGTGGTCATAGCAGGATGAGTGTGACTTGTGAAGTTCATCTAAACCTATTGCATTGCATACGTCTTCCGTGCACCCAATAAAGTCATTATGCATAGATAGGATAATCAGTTTGTTGTACGCCTTGTAGGTTATCTCATTTATGTCTTTTATCTCTGCTTTTATCCCTGTTTCTTTTAAAAACTCTTTCACAAGGCTCTCGGATAAAACCTCCCTTGTTCCGGCGGCACATAAGTTGCCCCGTCCTTTTTCGTAAGCAATGTTTGTAACGGCTATATAATATTTTTCTTTATGTGAAGTAAAAAAATTCTCACTGATATTTTGAATATCGTATGCTAAAGCATACCGTTCACCCGAAGACACCTTTTTTCTACCCTCTTTAAGTGTGAATTTCACCTCATAGAACAACATAATATTATGCTCCCATATCATCTTTGTGTGACATTATTGTAACACTTGCGATGTGACAATAATGGGGCATACGAGGCAACCGAGATGTATTCACTCATGGTAGATAATCACATTCCCACAGCAGGAAAACGGTTCATCGCTATGCTGATTTGAAGGTGCAAAGCAAACATCGTTTTGCATGGCATTTAGTATGGTCTCGATAAAAATGAACGCCATAGAGTTTATAGATAGTTCGTTTTTTAGGTGCTTTTTAATAGACTTTAATACCGGTTTTGAAAAAGAATGCAGATGTTTTCTATATTCTTCTTTAAAGTAACATGATAAAAAAGCCGTGTAATACTCTGTCTTGAAATTGTAGTAATACCAAGATTGTTCAAAACTTCTTTTGGTTGCAAAACAGAAGGGAGTGCTTAACATTGACGTATCACCACTAACACAGAAGGTACGATAGCGATAAATGGGCAGAGATAAATACTCATCATGTCCATAATGTATAACTTTGTTTACACCACATTTCTCAGCATGTTCAATAAACATATTATCGGTGCAAAAATTATAAGGTATTTCGTTTGTTGCTACACCGGTGAGCTGCTCTAACTTTTGAGAAATACAGCGATTAACATAAAGTGGGTGGCAGGCTGTCAAATCGAGCAGTTCTAATGAAAAAGCAAAGTGATAGTTTTCTGGTGAGCCTGCTTTCTCATACAATTCAAGCAAATATTGATTTTTTATGCTTTTAGCGGCGACCTCATCGTTTTCGTCAACCCAAAAGGATATGTCTATTGTAGAAAATCCACTGTCATAATTGTAATATTTTATGCAGTGCCCATCTCCATTCATTAAAGAGCCGCAATAAGGGCATTGTTTAGGTGTGAGGTTACATCCGTGACTCACACTTAAATCAAATTCGGTATGATTGCACACATCGCATAGATAATGCGGTAACAACGGGTTGATATCTATAAGATTAAGCAAATATAACAAGAATACAAAAGGTGGTGATGCTGTGGTGTTAATCTCAACCTTAATATTTTCCATTCTGCATCGTCGATAAAATTCAACTATTGTTTGAAAAGACGTTATAAGGTTGCTACAATATAGCCTTTGCAAGGCACGACGGTAAACCTTTTGTATTACCTCATGAGGTGATGAGCCGTATTTTTTAGTAAGTTTTATTGAAAGTTCCTGCGTGATACTATCAACAACCATTGGTAACTCCGTAGTACCGGTAGACAAATCGAGCAATAAGGACGGAATCGTTTTTTCATAAAGTCTCACAGCATTTTCAAACGCCGTTTTAATAACGGTGTTTTCGTCCAAAATGTCTAAAGAACCTGTAAAACGATCGGCGCCGTAGCCATATCTTTCAATAATCGTTATATTTTCCAGCGTGCTCGGTAGAATTGTATTTGCTATAAAAGCTGTGCATGTCGATATTTTCTGGTCGTTGGCAGTAATGTGTTTTATGGAAGTATATGGGGTTATATATTCAAACGATGCTATGTTTTGCGTTTCGAGAAAATTGTAATTGTGCGGAAAACCAATCATTAGACCTTTATTAAAGCGAATTAAATCATCAAAACAAAGATGTCCATTTCTACGAACCTGCGCTAACAATTTATAAAAACTAAATAAACCATATTTGTTTCTCGCTACGCAGACAGAAAGGAAAAGGATGCAGTTATGTAATGTCGTAAAAGCTACTCCCTCGATTGGTTTTATGCCGGTTGTATCGACGTGTCGATTATTATTTGCGGTAAAAATTTGTTTTCCGATTAAAATATCGGATAATGAATTAATACCAATACGGTTTGTAAACACAACTCTTTCTATATCGTTATAAATTCCACCATACATATTAAGTGCTGGTCGAGGATTTTCGCCTTTATTCAAACAATAATCCGCAAATGGTTCTATAATAATATCCACCACAATTTCCTTAGTATAATAACGTTCAACTTTAGTATACTGAGGTAAATGAGTGTTTTTTGTCCCATCGATTTGCATATACTTTACTATACAGAGTTGGAGGGCAGATATGTCGAATATCTATGTTATGAGCGACCTACACGGCTGTTATAAACAATATCGCCAAATGCTCGATAAAATTAACTTTTCACAGAATGATGAATTGTATATTATCGGCGACGTAATAGACCGAGGTGAACACGGTATAAAGATAATGCAAGACATATTAAGGTTGCAACATGTGGGCTACAAAATAACACTACTCATAGGCAACCACGAATTTATAGCATCGCAGATACTGTCGGTATTTAGTCTGCCGATAACCCTAAATTATCCAATAGGTGAGGAGTTGCAGGAGCTGTTAAACATGTGGATTTTAGACGGTGGCAAACCGACACTGACCGAATTTGTAAAGCTATGTGCACAGGAGCAAAATCAGATATACGAATTATTGCAATCCTTGCCACTCTGCCACGAATTGCAGATAGATGGAAAGGATTACATCTTAGTCCATGCAGGTTTTGAAAATTTTACACCCGAAAGGAGGCTTGATAAATATGATGAAAACGAACTGCTGTTTGTACGAGCAGAGCTTGATACAAAATATTATGACGACAGAACGGTGATAGTAGGTCACACTCCAACAATCTCTTATGGAGAGGAATATGCCAAAAAAATGTTTATTTCAAAACAATTAATTAACATCGACTGCGGTGTGGCATATAATCAAAGCGGTGTGCTTGGTTGCTTGAGGTTAAACGATTTTGAGGAGTTTTATGTATAATTCCCGATATGCAAATAGCACAAAACGCTCCAAATCCGGGATGAATTAGGAGCGCCGATAGATTGTCTAATCAAAAATGAGGTTTTAGTTCTAATTTAATAACGCCCGATCGGGAGCGAACGGTTAAAAAACACTACAAAGTATATCTATTATAAGGGCAGCAGAGACGTTGCATGATAGGATGTGGGGTTGATTATAAACTGTTTGCATATCCCGTTTCAGCAAAATATTCCTTCGCTTCTTTCATATCTATTTTTGCCTTGTGACCATGTTTTTCTAACAAAGCCAACAAATTAGCTCCATTTAAAAGCGTCAATGGTTTATTTTTTGCAAATTCATAAGCATCACTGCCATAGTTTGCGGTACTGACAAGTATTCCTTTTGTAGCTCCTTCATTCATCACAGTTCCATATAAATCCCTAACAGCAGAAACTCCAACAACATTTGTATATCGTTTTGCCTGTATCACTATTTTACCACCACGAATTGGATCCGGATCGAATGCCACAGCATCAACACCACCATCTCTGCTCGCTTGAGTTATTTTAACCTCACCACCATTTTGATTGAATTCCTTTTCGAACAGCTCTCTAATAAGGTTTTCAAAATCTTGCCAATCCATTGCGGCTAAGTTCGTTGAATTATCTATGGAATTAACGACGTCATATCCTTCAACGAATCTGCTATCGTCTCTGCTCATCTGTATAAGTGGCATAACAGGTGTTACTGTGCTAAAAGTTGCAGCAGATACGCCTTTGTTTGATTTAAACCATTCTTTTGCATCAATGTTCTCTAAGTTTAATGATGCAAAAGAATCTTTTTTAACGCTTACCGATAAAATAAACGGTGAAATTTCTTGACCAGTTGCCCTATCTATCGTATTTACTCTGCCATTAATTACAAGGCTCTCCAAATAATTAAAATTACAATCTGCTTTAAAGATAATATTTAACAACGACAATACAATTTGATAAATAACTTGGTCGTATGTTTTTTTCATATATGGTTCAGTATGATATGTTTCTTTAAGTGTTTGTTGAGTTTTGTTATAAGTAACTTTTTTTAAATTTGGAAGCTCGGACATCTCTGGCAAACAAAAGTCTAACACGGCTATTTTACTATCGGACAAATATTCAAAATCAAATGTATTATTATAATCTATGGGTATTGATAGTCTTTCAATTATGTTAACAAAATATCTGCATATACTTTCGTTATCAGCACTTTCTAAAGAATTCCAAAAATCATAAATTTCCGAGTTGTAGTTTTCTTTGAGTTGTTCAAATTCATTCTTCCCCTCATTCCATCGACTAAGCTCAAATTCATAATTTTGCTTTCCGAGTGCATTTTTGTCTTGAATTTCGGTAGCTACTTTTTGCCAGTAGGCGTAAGCATTTTCAAACCTGCTATTGTTTTCCATTATTATTCGTTGTTCTCCACCGAATAATTTTGAAAAAAAGCCTATGGTTGGGTTGTAAGTAGCATCAGTTCGTTTAGGCATAACAGGTATATCGTAGAATATCGGACTTTGGGGTAGCGGCTGCATATACACATCGTTTCTCAAAAAAGGATTGATTGAGGTATCAATGTCCATATTGCTATTATTTTTTAAAATAGCCAACAAATCGGATTGTGCCATCTCAGCCTGTTGTGTCAAATTAATAGCAGCCGTAGATTGCAACTCAATTTGAGAGCGTTTTTGATCTGCTTCACATTTTTTCGCCCACATTTCATTCCATTGATTTAAGATGACATTACACTTTTCATTAAGCTCGTACTCATTTGGAGCTTTAACTATTCTATACTTATTTAGTCCACTGTGCTTTAATTCTCGATGATAGTAAAATTGTGCCATAATGTCACTCCTAAACACGATAATTAACCTGTCATCATTATACTCTTTATTATTACAAACATCAAGATAATTTCGTTATTTAGTGGGTAATCTTCTGTGAATTTACAGATAGACATTAAACTTAACAAGCATGAGTTTTAAGGTATGTATTATATTTTGCACCTCCTCATTTTCAAAAAGAGTGTTATTGGTTTAGGTCCTTATTTTGCTTAAAATGCTATAAGTATTGTACCTTGTCTTTTGATGTGATAAACATAACCCAAATGAGGTTTGGTGTCAAGATTTACAAATAATACTTAATTTTAAGCCGTGTACCGTCGCCTTTTGGCGGAGCGTATAAAATTTCATATTTAAACCCCATATCTTTCCTCATCGCACGACAAATCATGCGTGTTCTTTGTTTTACACCTATTTGTTTACCAATATCTCCGGACACTAAAATACATTCACTTTTGCCGCTATCTTGTTCCGCTATTAATATATTTTTGATAAAAGCTACTGCAAAATCGGTTGTGAACTTAAACTCACCCCTATCTATGCATATATTATTTTCCTTATTTGATTGAGTATAGCTGTATTTTTTGCCATCAAGAATTTGTATTAACATATTTAATTCTTCGCCGCTTAATGATCTATCATTTAATCCTTTTTTTAACCACATTCCACTATTAACTATTTCATGCTCTGTACTGTAATTCCCAAGCCATGACACACTTTTTTTGAAAGATTCGTCATTATTCAATGTTGCAATAATCCCGCTTTCAAGTCTCATTCGTTCAGTTAAATCAGTAACTTCAAAAACAGTAAAAAAAGTATTTTCTTGTAAGTATGTTGATACGCTGTCCTCAATTCCTGCTTGTAAACTATAATTTATGTAATGTTTATTTGCCGGCTTTGATGTGTCGACATTCCAATTGCTTAAGTATGCATCATTTCGTTGATTTAATATTGCTTTCCCAATGTTTTTTCTGAAAATGCTCCCATCCTTATTTTTTGAAATATAGTGATCTTTTAATCGGGCTTTTAATCTATTTGGCGATGTATGTGTACCTACCCTAACAATTCTACTGTAGCCTTTATATGTTTCACCTTTTTCAAATATAATATAAATCCCGTTATTAAAAGGTATAGAATCTATCTCGGTATAGCCGTACATCGTCTGCTCATTGAATAACTTGTGCAGAAGCAAGCAACTGTTTTTTATATCATAAGAAGGATTTTGCAATCTCTTAATCTCATTATTCATAAACAACTTTCTTTTCCCTAAGCTCATACCACGCAAAGGGAATGAGTATTTTTTAAAGGCTTTAACATTCAATAACGGCTGTAGGTAATCCATTCCGGTTAACACAATATACTCATCATCACCATAAGGAGTCAATTCATTTTCAAGCTGTTGCTTAACGCTATTCGCCCACTCCTTTTGTTCATCGGCAGACAAATTTTTCATTGAAAGCTCGTAAGGGTCAACAAAAGTATTTTCATGTACCAATCCATATTTAGCTGATAGAATATATATTTTATCAACTTTGAGAGTTTGAGCATATTTATAAGAAATTGAAAATAGCTCACTCGGAGAATACAGCTCTTTTGCCGTACATTTATAATTTTTTTTAGATTTTGCACACGAAACTAATGCGATTTTCATACGTATCCCCCTATTTAATTAGTTTGTCTGGGCTTAGTACATCCCAATTATTCAGATGTTCACTCACATCTATATGTGTTTCTCTTATTTCTGTCGCTTTATTTCCATTGACTGTAAAATAAAGATGTAAAATATTTTCACTCCCTTTGCGATTATTATCTTCATATCGCAATAATTCTTCGCTTGTGAATACAAAGACTTGAAATTGATTATCAGCGTCTACCATTGAGAGTATAACATATGATATATCTACAATCTCATCAAGATTTATACTGTGCCATGCATGTCCTCTTTCATGCAACTTACTATGATAAAATTTAATTCGATAAGGTTCGATTCTATTTAATGTCTGCAAACGGATTCCATTACCTTCAGCTCTTGATGCTTTAGAAACAGTGTAGTCGGGGAATCTATCTGCAATTTCTTTCATCACCCTTTCTCTTGCATAAAACCGTGTCAGAGTGTCATTTGTTCCATCTCCAACTTCATTTGCATCTTCATCGACTAACGCAGATTTAATGTCCTCAACCTGTTCCTCTAACGATTTCACTCTGTCGAGTAATTCTAAAATAATTCTATCATAATTCATATAAATACCTCCGTTCTTTTTCTGTATTATAATTCATCAACACATAAATGTCAAGATAAAATGTAGATAAAATTTTTATCTACATTTTATCTTGTGGATAATTATTGATTAATACTATATGTCAATAGTTAAATTATCAAAACTTTGCATACTATTTTGCCACTACATTTACTATGCGGCATGTGGTTTTTTAAACCGAAATAAAGCCGCTACAAATAACAAATGCAGCGGCTTTATTTATTACCTGTAGATAATTTCGTTATTCACGATATCCAGCGCCTGATCTTTAAAGGTGTTCATATAACCGATCCAAAGCATCTGATTTTCCTCTTTCAGTCGCTCATCAACACCATTTTGTTCAGCCATATCCTTGACAATCAACTCAACCATTTCAGTACACTGTTCATCAATCTCGTGCAAATGCTTATTCAATTTACACGAGGTAAGAAGTTGTGAATAGACAATCGGGCGATGTTCTTTAAGATAACGAAGTCGCATCCTCCCATACATACCGAAAAAACAATCTTCTTTTTCGGCAGGTAATGCAAAATCCGGTAGGTAATAATCGCCGTGCAGGGTGCAGGAAATACCGTTTTGGGTTTTCGTTGTTGGTAGGTTGTGATTTAACATAATTGGTAGCTCCTTTTAGTTGATTTAGTTTAAATACAACTCTATTTGTCTGTGAAATTTAAATTTGTTCCTATTTTCACCGTCGCACCAGTGTGAGTGTTCTTATAGGATTTGAGTATCCTAATAAGGACACTCACTTTTTTTATGCCTGTTTTTAGTTTAGAACTGTGCGGCAGCTACCATAGGTGTGGGAGCGGCGATGAGCGGTGTGTATGTTACCGCTACACCTCGTCTTGTTGCAAGCGAAACATCGGGGAACTCTAAAGGCACATCTTCGGGTATTTCGATAGAGCCGATGCAGTTATAATGAATAGTGATATTTTGGGTCTGCACTCCGTTTTTCTTCTCGGAGTGGTAGACCTCTATTTTTTCTATCAGCTCATTTAACATTCTCGGTGTGAGCTTTCGTACACGAGTGTATTTGCGTACCGCACTGATGAACATATCGCCCGTCATCGTTTGGCTTTTGCCCTTTTGCAAGTCGGCTTTCAAAGACTTAACCTTTCCTTGTATCTCGGCTTGTTCGTCCTCATATCGTCTTGACATTCGGCTAAACCTATCGTCACTCAGTTTGATCAGTTTGGATTTACCGGCACGCCAATTTTCTCCGAAAATGCCTTGGCTGCAGAAACCACAGCATGCGTATTTGGTATGCTTATTAAAACGTTTTTCATGACTTGATTAGATTTTCAAGTGCCTGCTCCGTAAAATCCATGTGGAACGGAACAAAATCGGGGCGAAGCGACGCTATAACTCGCTCTCTTTTTGTCATAAAACGAACTCCCTAAAAAGTTATCAGTGTCTTGACCGTGTTTTCGCCGTCGTTTAATGTGTCCTCAAACGCTTTTTGAATGTCGTCGAGCAGATAGTTTTTGGATATCATGCTATCTGCATTCATCTTGCCGGCGAGCAACATCTCCATAACCTTGGGGAACTTGAAGTCATTCATGCGCGAGCCGATTATGCTGAGCTCTTTTTTGGTGATAACTATCGGGGAAATTTGCGCCGGCTCGGCGGTGAAGCCTATCGACATGACACGTGCACGCGGTGCGGTGTACTCTATCGATTGCTGGAAAAGGGCGGTGACACCCACCGCGTCTATGACCACGTCAAAGCCACCCGGTGCAAATTCTTCCGCCTTTTCGGCGAGATTTTCGGTTTTACTGTTACAGGTCATGTCCGCGCCGAGGGCTTTTGCCTTTGCGAGCTTTGTATCCACCACATCGGCGACAAAAACGCGCGCGCCTATTCCCTTTGCGACCTGCAATATGGCAAGCCCTATCGTGCCGGAGCCGATGACGATAATATTGTCGCGCTCACTCGCCGCCGCGCGGTCGAGGATGTTCACGCCGATGGAGTACGGCTCGGCAAGCGCCGCCTGCTCATATGAAATACTGTCGGGGAATGCATAAAAATGCTTTTGATCCTCCACAATATATTCCGCAAACCCGCCGTCCATCTGCACGCCATAACAGCGCACATTTGCACAGACGTTCTGATACCCCTTTTGGCAGGTCGGGCACACACCGCACGCGAAAACCGGATCGAGAACAACCCTGTCACCCACCTTTAAATCCTTTACCTCGCCGCCGACCTCGACCACCGCGCCGGATAGCTCGTGACCCATAATGCGTGGGAACGCAACGTCGGCGCGACCGTCCTTGAAGATGTGCAGGTCGGTGCCACAAATACCCACCGCCTTGACCTTAACCTTGACGTCGGTGGCATTTTTTATAATCGGCTCGGCGATGTCGACCACCTTTAAAACCTTTTTGTCAATTATTTGTGCGCATTTCATAATCTACACCTCTATTTCGGTTGTTTGCCAATATAGGCGAGAATTCCGCCGTCGACATACAGTACATGTCCGTTCACAAAGTTGGAGGCATCGCTCGCGAGGAATACCGCAGGTCCTGCTAAATCCTCCGGTGTTCCCCAACGCTCCGCCGGAGTTTTCGCGGTGATAAATTGGTCAAACGGATGCTTGGAGCCGTCCGCCTGTGGCTCACGTAGCGGCGCGGTCTGCGGTGTTGCTATGTAGCCCGGGCCGAGACCGTTGCACTGTATGTTGAATGCACCGTATTCGGAGCAAATGTTACGGGTGAGCATCTTCAGACCACCCTTTGCGGCGGCGTATGCCGAGACCGTCTCTCTGCCGAGCTCGCTCATCATGGAGCAGATGTTAATTATCTTGCCGTGACCTTTTTTGATCATGGACGGTATTACCGCCTTGGATACGATAAACGGCGCGTTGAGGTCGACGTCGATAACCTGGCGGAAATCGGCGGCGCTCATCTCACACATCGGTATTCTCTTGATGATACCGGCGTTGTTGACCAGTATGTCGATTATGCCCACCTCTTTTTCAACGGTGGCGACCAGATTGTTGACCGCGTCCTCGTCGGTAACGTTGCAGACATAGCCTTTGGCGTCTATACCCTCCGCCTTGTATGCCGCGAGACCTTTTTGAATCATTTCGTCGCTCAGGTCGTTAAAGACTATTGTGGCGCCGGCGCCGGCGAGACCTTTTGCTATGGCAAAACCTATTCCGTAAGAGCCACCGGTGACGAGCGCAATTTTTCCTTTTAGTGAAAACATCTTTTCTCCTTTGACGTTGTATAACGGCTGAGTTCTTTTATTTTATTGTTCCATTTTAAATAAATTGATATTAATTGCATCTACTATGCCTGAAAATCACCGTTTGATTTACCCAACTGTAGGTAGATAAGCGAGAAAACCATCAGCACCAAACACAGGCCGATAGCCAGCGTTGAACCATATCCGAAATTCAGATAATCTACCGCCGTGCGTGTGATATAAACCGGCAATGTAAGTGTGGCATTGTTGGGGCCGCCCGCCGTTAAAGAGTACACTATATCAACGTCGTTAAACGTCCATATGACCCTTAGCAGTGTCGTGAATATAATGCTTTCTCTTAAATAAGGTAATGTAATTCTAAAAAATATGCCTATACTTCCCGCGCCGTCTATCTTTGCGGATTCATACATAGCCTCCGGTATAGAGGTCAGTGACGCTAACATGCTTATGGCAAAATACGGTATGCCTCTCCATACAGAGGCTACAATTACCATGAAAAAGGCGCTCGCGCCCGATATCCCCCAGGGGATTGCCCCGTCTATAAAGCCTAATCTTAGAAGCAGGTCGTTTGCAACGCCCACACTGCCGTTAAATATCATCTTCCAGATAATGGCTGTCAGCACCCCGGATACAGCCCAGGGCGCAAACACAGCCGCCCGATAAAACCCTTTCAACCGCTTCATGTTTTTCATAAGCAACGCCATGGCAAGGCCTATGACAAACTGGAACAGGACAACGGATACCGAATAAAATGTGCTTGTCCTCAGCGACATAAAGAATTTGTCGTCCTGTAACAGTTCTTTAAAATTATCAAGCCCGATAAACGTTATTTCATCTGCCTTTATCGGTGAGTAGTCCATGGTGGAGTAGCTGAACGTTTGGACGATAGGTATCAAAACCAGAACAATAATAATTATTAACGACGGCAATAAAAGTATAAACGGCTCCAGTTTGGACAGCCTTTTGTTTCTCTTTTTCTCTCTCACCACTAACCTACCTTTCAAATGGCTTTTGACATTTCTATCAAAAGCCATTGTTGATATTATGTCTTATGCCCAGTATTCTTGATTCATAGCGTCAAAATCTGCGGCCCATTTGGCGGCGGCCTCTTCCGGCGCCATATCCTGCAGTATCAGTGCCTGTAGGTCCGCCACGATAACCTCGTTGCAGTATTCATTAAAGCCCGGCAGATATGTCGGTAGGCTGATAAGCATTGTTGCGGGGTCCGCCGACTGCTCCATTGCCGCTTGAATATACGGGTCATCGCCAACATCGGTTTTAAGGTTTGTGGGCACACCACCTGCGCGGGTTATAATCTCTTTTTGCTGTTCCGGTGTCCACAAAAATTCAATATAATCAAATGCGGCATCACGGTTTTCTTCAGGGCAAGCCTGGAACAGTACTACGCCTTGTGCGTCGTCCGGTTTAAAGCGGCGACCGTTTTCATTTACAGGGAACCAGCCGTAACCAACCTGTTCCTCTGTCAATTTTTCAAGCAAAAGTGATGCGGATTGCAGATGGTGCCATGCCATGCCTGCGTTGCCGTTAGATATCTCCGCTATCATCTCGGTATATCCGTTGGTAACGCCGGTTGCGGGGGAGTTACCGTCTATATACAGAGCAATGTATTTGTTGAGTGCATCCAAAGCCGCGGGCTCATTAAATATGCTGGCACCCTTGCCATCGTCTAAGAACAGGTGCGGGTTATCGGTGTAGCTCATAATAAAACCGAGTAGTATATGGTAGCCGCCCGGGCCACCTCTAAAGCTCCAGCCGTAACGTCCGTCGCCCGTTATGGTCTCGGCCGCTTCCAGCAGGCCATCCCATGTCTGCGGGAACTCTAAGCTTTCCTCGGCAAACCAGTCTGACCTATACCAAATTTGATGCACCGAACCAAACATCGGGAAAAGCCACAGGCCCGGTTTTTTGGGGTCTAAAGCCTTGCAATATTCCACCTGAGTAGAGTTTAAATCGTCTTTAAACTCGTAGGACTCATAATACTGTGTGCCATCCACCAACTCGTCCAGCGCCAACATGCTGGCAGCGATTTGCGGTGCAACATGCGCCATATCCGGCAGTGTGCCGGTTGCGGAAGCGGTGTTGAATTTTGTGGTCGCGGTGTCCCACGGGATACCGAATGTTTCGATGGTTACATTCGGCGCAACCTCCTTGTAGTTGTCACGCGTGGTGTTCCAGACGTCCATCCACTGTGAGCTACCGTCGTTAATCCAGAATGTAAATGTAATCGGCTCGTCGTCTTGAGCCTCTGCCGGCTCCTCTGTTGCGGATTCTGATGGTGCCGCCGGTGTTTCTTCCGCCTCGGAATCCGCCGCCGGCGGCGCACTTGCGCAACCGCTAAAAGCAGAAATCATCATAACCATTGCCAATAACCATGCCATTTTTTTCATTGAAACCCTCCTTAATCTTTAAATATTTACTATGTAAAAGTGCTTAGCGGCTAAAATCTACCCTTTGACCGCGCCGGCACTTAAACCCGCCACCATGTGTTTTTGAATATAGGCAAACAATATCACCGCGGGGATTAAGCTTATAATTCCCGCCGCGGACAATCTGCCGTAGTTGATAGTATACTGCCCGATGAGCGACTTCAACCCCAGTGTCAACGTAAATTTGCTCGGGTCGGTCAACAGAATAAGGGGCAACAAAAAGCTGTTCCACGCGTTAACAAAGGCATATGCACCGGTTGCCACCAGCCCGGGTAACAGCAACGGAAATATAACACGCACCACCGCTTGGAACTTGTTGCAACCGTCAATCCACGCCGCCTGTTCAATCTGAACCGAAATATTTGAGAAAAAACCCCTCATCATAATCGCGCAATATGCCAATAGATTAGCGGAGGTCGCCAACGTAACCGAGGTCACTGTGTTTATAAGTCCCAGCTGATCTAATATGGAGAACATCGGGATTATCAACAGCGCCCCCGGCACCATCTGCGTGGCTAAAAACAGCACCATCGCAACGTTTTTTCCGACAAAATTGTATCTCGACAGCGCATATCCTGTCATCATTGATACAACGGTGACCAGCACCAAAACTGCAAAAGACAGGATAACGGTGTTGAAAAAATACAGTGCGAAATTTGACTCCTGCCATGCGGTTATATAGTTTTCAAACGTTGCGGGTGACGGAAAGTACTGTATAGGCAAAACGTTTATGTCGCGCTCAAATTTAAACGAGGTGATAATCATATAATAGAACGGGAAAATTAAGAGTATAAAAATAACTGCAAGCGCTAAAATGTGCAGTGTTTTTTGGATGTTCTTCTTAATCTTCATTCGGCATACACCCCTTCCATATCACAGCGGTTTGTCGTAATTCAATAGTATCTATGCTTACATGTTAATATTTTTTCGTCTTTTTGTAAAGGTAGAAAAAATATATACCTTTTCACCGAGTGAAATTATACTATAATAATCTTAACGAGTGAATTTGTTTTAGTAAACATTTTATGGTATACTTGTTCCAAACTTAAAATATATGTTTGGGGGATAGATTGCAATGTCGTGTAAGGTGGTTATCTGTGATGACAACAAAAACATTAGAATGTTTTTAGAATTGATGTTACAAAGTCATGAGGGTATGAGTGTTGTTGGGATGGGAGAAAACGGGAAAGATGCCGTTTCACTGTGCAAAAAACTCAAACCGGACCTTTTGTTAATAGATATGGAGATGGACAGCGCTTATGATGGAATTGACGCTATAAAAAATATACGTGAATTTGACTTGAATGTTAAAATTATCGTATTGACAATCTATAACAATAACGACTATTTAGGGAAATCTTTTGCAAACGGGGCGGATAATTTTTTGTTAAAAGACCAGTCACCGGTCGAGATATATGAGACGATAGAGAATGTTTTGAGCGGCAAGAGCAGCTTTTCTCAGCATGTGGCAACCGGTTTAAAGGACTTTATAGTTTCACACCACAAAGAAAACAGCGAGCACGACCTCGCCTATAAAGAGGCGACGCGCATCTACAAAATGCTCACCAAAACAGAGCTTGAAATAGTCGTATTACTTCACAAAGGGTACACAAGAAATGAGATAGCGCAAATTAAGGTCGTAGAGAGCGGCACTGTAAAAACGCATATAACACATATTCTTCGCAAGTTTCATCATAAAAAAACCGCGTCTTTTATAGAGGAGCTGGACAAGATAGATTTTTTTGCCTATCTTGAAGAGGTATCCGCTGAAGGTGATATCTGATGCTAATTATATCTTCCGTCATAGTGTTCTTGATATCGATAATAGCGATAGTGGTGTTTTTAAAGCGTTCTTATATAAAAAACAGAGCAGAGAGCGTGTTTATTATCATCGCGATAACGGGGTTTAACATCACCATATTATCAATCTGCTTGTATTTTGCGCAGTATGGATTACCGCATTATCTGTTGAACAGATACCTGTTTATCAGCCAAAACACACTGTATCATCTGCGTGACCTGAGCATGAACCTTTTCGAAATCAGCAACGTGCTCAACCTTGGCCGCTTTATGTTTATGGTTGGCATCTACTGTTTTGTTTCAACCGTAACCTACCGCCGGATGACATTTCGCAAGGATTGGGTTGTGATAATCCCCTGCCTGTTTTTCTTGATAAACATCAGTGACATATATGTGCTGTTTGTGAAGTGGCTGCAATCGCTGTCGGTTAGCTTTCCCGATCTGATTAATGCGTTCGATATCTTAACAGATGCAAGCACGGCGTTGTTGTTAATAATATTGACCGTCCGATTGTTGCTGTACTGTGTAAAGCCGGAAAACTCCGCTCTGCGCAAAAACGTGATAATGCACATATTGGGTCTAAACATGATATGGCTTGAATATGCGATTATATTTGACCTGACACCCTACTCTATGGCAAATATCTATCAAGAGTCGTTGGTGGTGTCACTGCTCAGCGATGTTATGGTGACGGCATATAACAACTCCCTCCTATTCACAATAAGTTTTATCACATTTTCTGTTATCGTGCTCAGTTTCACCGTTTTTCTAATAACCTCGCTGGAGATACTGCGTTATCACAATTTCCAAAAAGCGGGCACCATCACGGTCAGCCGCAGTATTCCTTTAGGCGGTGCCGCAAACCTCACACCGTTTTTGCATTCATTTAAAAATCAGTTAGTTTCTTTAAAGCAGTTTGAGAGAATGATGAATGTAGAGAACTTTGAAAAAACGTATCTGGCCGTAAGGGATATTACAGACGAATTGGTTAAGATGGTGGATAATCTATATGAAAACTCAAAAGAAATTCATTTCATCATTAATCTTCACGATATAAACGAGTGTATCCAAAAAGCAATAGAGAGCGTTTATAACAAAAAAAGAGTTGTTATAGAGCATAATAAACAGCCCCCTGTGTTTGCCATGATAGATTGCACACACATGCAACATGCTATAGAAAATATTCTCTACAACAGCGTGGACGCCTGTGAGCAGGTGGCACAGCCGCAGATAATCATACACGTCACATCAGAAAAACGCTTTGTTAATGTGTGCATATCGGATAACGGAATAGGGATAAGTGATAAGAATTTGAAAAAAATATTTGACCCATTTTTTAGCACGAAAAGGAATTCACACAGTTGGGGTATGGGTTTAAACCATGTGATGAAAATCATCAAGGCGCATGGTGGCTATGTTAGGTATAACAGCGAGCTAAATTGTGGCACAGAGGTTATATTGCGAATACCAACGGGGCGGTAGGTATATCAAAAGCAATTTGCTTATGATAATAATATTAACTTGAAAAAAAGGAGAGTTTATGTACGACTGCAAACCATCATTCGATAAACCCATGCGCTTTACAAGAGCCGAATACTACACCTTTCGCCCGTTAACACTGAACATACCGTTTTATGATTCCACCTGCGGGCCCTTTAACACACTCCCGATTCCAAACTGGTTGGTGCTCTATGATGAGGACGGCGTGACCGGCGAGTGCCCTTGTGATGAATTGATGGGCAGGCTTTTGTTGCCCATGTTGCTCAACGGTGAAACGCATAGCTACAAAGAGTGGTACCACGAGACATATTGGAAAATTCGCAACAATGGATTTTCCGGCGAGTCTGCGGTGGAGCTGGGGCGCCTTGACCTTGCGCTGTTTGACATAATGGCAAAGCGTGAAAATATGCCATTGCACAGATTTTTAGGCGCTACTCGGGATTGGGTGAACGTTTATTCCAGCGGTTGCGGAACAAATTTAACCCGTGAACAGACGGTTAACGAGTTAGAGACGTTTCTAAAGAAAGGGTACACCGTTTACAAAATGAAGGCGGCTACAAGCTGTGGTGCGACCTTGGACGCGGATATAGAGCGCATAGCGATGATTCGCGAGATAATCGGGCCCGACAATAAACTTGCTGTGGACGTCAACCAGTTGTGGGATGCAAAAGATGCGTTGGCATTTGCACAGCGGATAGAAAAATACAATATTGCATGGTATGAAGAGCCGGTGCACTCCCATAACATATGTGAACTTGAAAAATTGACCAAGGACTGCCCCATGAAGGTCTCTATGGGTGAGTCTATGCGCAATCACTATCAATACTATGCCTATGTTAAGGCAGGTGTAAATCATCTGCAACCGGTGCCGAGTAACATGTGTGGCGTGCGCGACTGGTTAAAGGTTCGTGATTTAGCGCATGAAAACAAGCTGGATTTCTCTTCCGGTGGGTTTGGGCATATAAGTGCCTCCTACATAGCGAGTGGCCGTGAGGAGGATATGGTTGAATATCTGCACCCAATCCAGTATAAATTCCGTGAAATATTAGAAAGATGCCCGGAGGAACGTGACGGCAAATTCTTCTTATCCGGCGATGCGGGTATACCGGTTGCTGTTGATTTCAAACTGCTTGACCGAATGGGGCTTATCGCAAAAAAAGAAACACTGCTCCCAAATGATTAATCAAGGTGTTTGCTTATGCCTTTTTTGCCATTTTCTTGCATCAAATCTTTTTGCCATCAGCACCGAATCATACCTGATTCGAATATATATTCATTCAACTTAAAAAGCGCTACAGATTGGCGAGCAGATATTTCGCCTATAAAGGCGGAATACGGGAGGAAAACACTCCCTATTAAATCAAAAAAACTCCTTCTGTACTTCACTGTGAACCCTCGCCCAATTTTCCGCCTGACGTTCGAGCTCCGTTGCATCAACAATCCCCAGTGCAAACGCTTTGGCGATCAACCGGTTTAAAACATTTACAATCTCGGTCAGCTCGCGCATGACCCGATAAAATTCCCGGTCGGGTTTATCAGTGAATTTACAACCGGCGATCAGCAGCCTCATAAAAAGTTCTTTACGTAGCCCGGACTTTTGTATTTTCTCTTGCAAATCTTTCGCCTCATCCTGTGTGAGGCGAAAGTTTATCTGCACATCTCTTTTTCTCATGTGTATTTTTCCTTTCATTTAAATCGGGTCTTAGGGTGGAACCCTAAATTCGCGAATTTGGATA
>CAYJDA010000028.1:0-28910 GCA_964368815.1 uncultured Oscillospiraceae bacterium | reverse complement strand
TCTTTAACGGTAAAGTATGGAGGAGTTATGGTAACCATCAAGGAGATTGCTACAGCGTGCGGAATATCAGCAACTGCGGTAAGTAAAGCGCTTCGTGACGAAAAAGATATTTCGAGACCGACTATCGAGCTTGTTAAAAAAACAGCAAAAGAGCTCGGATATGTAAAAAATCCTGCTGCAGTTCGTTTGAAAACCAATCGTTCCTATAACTTCGGCATTCTACTGGAGGATGGGATGCACAGCGGCCTTACACATGAATTTTTTGCATCAATACTTAACAGCTTTATAAATGAAGCACGTGAATTTGGGTATACTGCAACATTTATCGGAGATCGCTTTGGAAAATCCACCTTAAGCTATGTAGATTATATAAGAATGCTCGGTTGTGATGGACTGATAATTCTTGTCCATCGGTTGGAAGAGGAAATTATACCCGACATTGTTGCAAGTAAAATTCCGATAGTGATGATAGACTACGCCTACAATGAGTGTAGCAGTGTAAATTCCGATAACGAATATGCGATAAGTGAAATGGTTAAGTATGCATATGAGATGGGACATAGAAAAATAGCATTTATCCATGGTGAGACCAGTATCGTTACAAAAATTCGTATTTCAAGCTTTTATCGTAGTTGCGACCGTTTGGGTATAGAGGTTAAGGATGAATATGTTAAAGAGGGCCTTTACCACGATCCTAAGTCTGCCGAGAGAATTACATATGAATTGCTCGACATGAAAGATCCACCTACATTCATATTTTATCAGGATGATTTCGCATTTATAGGAGGCATGCACGCCTTTGAAAATCGAGGCATCGAAATAGCAAAGGATATAAGTGTTGCCGGTTTTGACGGCATGAACCTTTCGCAGGTTATGAGACCACGACTGATGACATGGAAACAAAATACTGTAGAGATGGGGAAGGAGTCGGTAAAATTACTAATAGAGGCAGTGGAAAAACCTAAAATGTATATTCCCCGAACCGTTGAGGTTAGAGGCGAACTGTTAAAAGGAAAAAGCGTTAAAAATCTTAATGTATAGATAAAGCTAATATTTATTCTTGAAAGTAACCGTGCCTTTGGTACAGGTGTAATAAAGGTCGGTCTTTTAATAAAAAAACGGAGGAGAAAACATCATGAGAAAACCTTTTTGGAGAAGATCACTCGCACTGATTTTCAGCGCATTTATGCTGATATCAACGTTGTCAGCATGCTCGCAGGCTGACACAGAAACAACAAGCGAAGCACAAGGGGGCGAAGAAAGCTCCGGAGAACCACAGGCACTAACCGTACTTTTTGATCAGAATGAGGGCTGGACAAAAAACTTTAGTCCGCTGACACAAGGCGCTTATCAGTTTGTTCAGGGATTTATGTACGAACCGCTTATTATCTTTGATAACTATAAGAGCACAGAAGAAACAATGTGGCTCGCTGAAGATATCATCTCGCACGATGATAATAAAACTCTTACAGTAAAGGTTCGTCAGGGAATCAAATGGAGTGACGGCGAAGATTTTAATGCCGAAGACGTTGCATTCTCTTATACCTACTCACAGGACAAGCCGGAGATAGACAGGAACGGCGACTGGGGAGAGACCGGTAAAATTGAGAGCGTAACAATTGTTGATGATTATACCGTCGATATTGTAATGAAGGAAGAAAACCGTTTTCACAGACAAACAGTTTTCGCTATGAAATGGATGATTCCTGAGCATATCTGGAGTGAAATTGACGATCCGGCAAATTATATCTATGAGGTTGATGAGCCGGTTGTAACAGGTGCATTTAGCACAGTTAAATCCTTCGCACCGGAGATGATAGTTTTAGAACGTAATCCGAACTACTGGATGGGTGATGATCTTGCTGTGGACGAACTTCGTGCACCGCAGTTTAACTCCAATGATGCTGCACTAACTCTTTTGCAGACCGGTTCGGTAGACTGGGCACATATAATGATTCCAAATATTGAAGAAACATATGTTCAAGGTGATGCAAATAAAAAATACTGGTACGGCACCAACGACGGCGTTCGCCTTTCCATGAACTACATGACACCAAACGAGGGTAACCTTGAAGCATTTAACAACATTGACTTTAAAAAGGCTATTTCTATGGCTGTTGACCGTAACGGCATTAGTGCTTCTGCTGCATTTGGATACCTTGAAGAGACAGTACCACCTAATACCGGACTTCCCCCACAGTTAATGCAGTATGCAAATGATGAAGCACAGGCAACAACTGCGGAATACACCGTGTATGACCTTGACGCTGCAAAGGCATTGCTGGAAGAAGCAGGCTTTGTGGATACAAACGGTGATGGTTATGTTGAAACACCTACCGGCCAAGAAATTGCCTTTGAAATTCTTTCACCTGCAGGTTGGACCGACTGGAACGACGGAGCAGCAATCGCGGCAGAGGGTATGCAGGCTATCGGCGTAAATGCTACAGCGCAGGCAAAAGACCTATCGCTCATCACCCAGCACTGGGCAAACGGCGATTTTGACATGCTCTACACAGCAAACGGCCAGGCAGGAGATATCTACCGTTTTTACTTCGACACAATCGGCGACCAATCTAGGGTAAAAACTGATACATGGTGGTCTATTTGTCAGACAAACTATGTAAGCGACGAGATGACAGATCTCATCAATCAACTGCCTACAGCCGCAACAGATGAAGAAGTTTTGGAAATAACAAGTCAGGTTGAGCAACACTTCGCCGAAAACGTTGTAAACATTCCGCTTTTCTACAACGGTAACTGGTTTGTATATAGTGATGCAAGATTTACCGGCTGGTCCACCTCTAACGAGACCGGCTACCCGGCACTAACCATGCACGATTCCAAAATATTAAGATTGCTTGAACTGGAACCGGTAGCATAATTTTATTTTTAAGAAACCCCCACTACTCCGAAAATATGTAATGGTAGTAGTGGGAGTTTACCTTTAAGAGAGGACGCGTGATATGAATTACATATTAAAAAGGTTGGGGTTTTATATAATTGCTTTTTTCGGAGCTGTTACACTCAACTTTTTTTTGCCGAGACTTATGCCGGGTAATCCGGTAGAGATGTATCTATCTGAACTTGCTCGTAGTGGCTCTAAAATAGATCCGGCGGTTATAGCATCGGTTGAGGAAATGTTTGGTTTCAACTCCGACGAGCCGCTAATTATAACCTATCTGAAATACCTCGCAAACATTATAACCGGTGAATGGGGCACTTCGTTTTTTTACTATCCTCAAACTGTTACCGATGCCATATCTAGGGCTCTCGGATGGACGGTATTTTTAATGGGACTCGCCCTTATCGTTGGATTTGTTGTCAACAACGCCCTTGGTATTCTTGTAGCGTGGCGCAGAGGGAGCAAGTTTGACACTGCACTTACGGTAGGTGGACAGTTTTTAGCAAACATTCCATCGGTAGTAACCGCGATTGTGCTTCTGTTTGCACTTTGTTATACCGGATTATTTCCGCTTGGCTATGCTGTTACACCACTGTTTATACCAAATAACAACTTTGAGTATGTGATGGACGTTCTTCATCATGCATTTGTGCCGGTTACCTGCGTCGTTATATCGGGGCTTGGCGGCATCATGGGTATGAGGGCTAATATGATAAATCAGCTCGGCGACGATTATATTGTTATGGGTATCGCAAAAGGTTTGCCAGACAGCAAAATTATGTTCTCCTATGCAGCGAGAAACTCACTTTTGCCGGTTATAACCTCGCTTGCCATGCAGGTTGGTTTTTTGCTTGGCGGCTCGCTGATTATCGAACAGATTTTCAACTACCCCGGCCTTGGAAGTATAATGGTTGCCGCTATATCTAATCGCGATTATCCACTTATGCAGGGTATTCTTCTTATGACCACGATATTGATGTTATCTGCAAATCTACTCGCAGATATTGCAATACTCTTTTTCGATCCACGAACCAGACGACAGTCAAAAAATTAATAAAGAGGAAAGGAGCATCATATGTCAAAAGTTATAAAATTTTTAAAGAGCAGTCCAAAATTCACTGCCGGAATAACATTACTCGGAATCGTGTTGATTCTTACCATGTTTGCACCAATCTTTACTTCACATGATCCACTTTTTAGATATGAGGGAATGTACCACACAGAACCCTCAGCAGAACATATTCTCGGTACAACCAATCTTGGGCGTGACGTTTTTGCGCAGAGCCTTTACGGTGGCAGACAATCCATTATAGTGGGCCTGCTCGCCGCATCTATCACGACGTTGCTCGGTATGGTTGTTGGCATCAGCGCCGGATATATCGGCGGCATCTATGATAGCATTGTAAGTACCATAACTAATATTATGATGGTTATACCTACCATCGTACTACTACTAATAATCGCTTCCATGATGGACGGAGTATCGCCACTGCTTATCAGCCTAATAATAGGTTTTACTTCTTGGCCATGGAACTCGAGAGTTTTGAGAGCGCAGACTATGAGTATCCGAAATCGTGATTTTGTGAGAAGTGCCGAAACACTAGGCGAGAATAAGTTTCGTATACTATTTTTTGAAATTATGCCGAATATGCTTTCCATCATATCATCGGCATTTGTTGGAACCCTTATCTATTCCATTATGGCTCATGCTACGCTGGAATTTATCGGTTTTGGTGACCCGCTAAGCGTTACATGGGGAACAATCCTTTATAATGCGCAAAATTCGGGAGCATTCCGTAGCGGATACTTTTTTGAGGTTGCCGGTGCAATCGGTGGACTTGTTATGATAGGTATGGGATTAACACTTATTAACTTTGCAATCGACGAAATTTCTAATCCAAAGCTAAAGGCACAGCGCATTATGAAAAGCTACTACAAGGCGAGAAAAGCCGAGATGAAAAGAATCGAAAATGTGGGGGACGCGCGATGAAAAATATAATTGAGGTGAAAAATCTCTGTGTTGACTACGTCACAGGCGACGGTTCCTTTGTTCGTGCGGTCGACAACGTAAGCTTCGAGATAGGTGAGGGACAAAGCCTTGGACTTGCCGGTGAATCGGGGTGCGGTAAATCCACCATTGCATACTCTCTCATGCGGTTGCATCGTCCACCAGCCATAATATCAGGTGGTGAGATAAACTTTATGGGCAACGACATATTAAAATACAACGATAAAAAATTACAGGATTTTCGTTGGAAAGACACTGCCATGGTATTCCAGTCGGCAATGAACTGTCTAAATCCTGTCGCAACCATGGAAAAGCAGTTTTTTGAAATTTATAAATATCACGGCATAACAAATAATAAAGCACAGGCGCGCAAAAGGTCAATAGAGTTGCTATCGCTCGTAGGTATCCCGGCAGAACGCCTTAAAGATTATCCGCATCAGTTTTCAGGTGGCATGAGGCAGCGTGCCGTAATCGCAATGGCACTCGCACTAAATCCAAAACTGCTTATTTTAGACGAGCCGACGACTGCGCTTGACACAGTTGTTCAGCGTGATATTTTAAAACGAATTTACGAACTGAAAGCAAAGTTCGGGTTTTCTATTTTGTTTATCACCCATGATATCAGCCTTATGATGGAATTTTGTGAGAGCGTCGCAATTATGTATGCCGGTAAAATTGTTGAAAAAGCAGACACGAAAAAAATACTGCATGAACCCAGTCATCCCTATACATTTGGACTTAAAAATTCCTTCCCTTCACTAAAAGGCGAAATTGAATATATGGAAGGTATTGCAGGTTCACCACTCGATCTAAAAAACATACCGAACGGATGCCGTTTTGAGGCAAGATGTTTTAACCGATGCGATGTATGCGCTACAAAAGAGCCGGAGAGAACGGTGCAAAATAATAATTTTTTCTACTGTCATAAACCGCTTATAGATGAAAGGAGCGCAAATGGATAAAAAAGTAATATTCAAGGCAGAAAACCTGACCATGGATTTTAACGTAAGCGGTAAAACCTTTTTTTCTAAATCGCAAACTCTGCGTGCCTTGAACGATATTAACTTTGAGCTATATCAGGGGGAATCGCTTGCTGTTGTTGGCGAATCCGGCTGTGGCAAATCAACAATATGTAGAATCGCCATGCGTTTCCACAAACCTTCCAACGGAAAGATGTACTATGACGGTGAAGATGTACACGCTTTAACAGGATCAAAGCTGAAAAACTATCGCCAAAAAGCTCAGATGATATTTCAGGATCCATTTTCAGCTTTAAATCCACTGCACAGCATTTATTATCATTTAGAGCGACCGGTAAAGCTTTATCATAAAGGTACTCCTGAGATTATGAAAGCTCGTATGGACTCGGCATTAGAGCTGGTTGGGCTAACTCCACCGGAAGAACAAGGCAAAAAGTTCCCACATCAACTCTCAGGAGGGCAAAAACAGCGTGCATATATAGCTAGAGTTTTAGCGGCAGGTGCAGAGGTTATTTTTGCAGATGAACCAACCTCCATGCTAGATGTGTCGATACGTCTCGGCGTGCTTAACCTTATGAACGAGTTGAAAATAAAACATAATAAATCTTTTATTTATATAACGCACGACATAGCCACAGCGCGATATTTTGCCGACAGAATAATAGTACTGTACGCCGGACATATTGTGGAATACGGCGACGTGAACGAAGTTATAATAAATCCGAAGCATCCCTACACCCAACTTTTGGTAGCAGCGGCACCGGACCCTGAGCGCGAAGGTGAGGTAAGTCTGCCGGTGAAATCCGCCGACGAGACCGAAATATCCATGTGGACTCCGGATAGCACGGGATGCCCCTTTAAAAATCGTTGTCTTTACGCATCGGAAAAATGTAAAACCGAAATGCCAAGTGAAACCAAGGTTGGCGATAATCAGTTTATTAGATGTCACAACCCACAATAGGATAGATAATCAGAAAGGCGCATATTATATGAAAGCAACAGGTTCTTTTACAACTATCGACAATCATCCTTATTATAAAATTTCAAACAGCCAGACCTTAGCGCCGTTTTTCATTAAAATTGCCTCTTCATGTGATATATGGATGTTTTTATCTTCCATCGGAGATGGTGGAATAACTGCCGGTCGCAAAAATGCCGAGGGAAACATTTTTCCATATGAAACAGAGGATAAGTTAAACTGTGCCTACGAAAGCGGCAGTAAAACCATTGTTAAGGTAGGCGAAAAAATATGGCAGCCGTTTGAGATGTGTGGGGTACAAAAATACAACATCACTCGAAATATCTACAAGTCCTGTTACGCAAACAGTCTTGTGTTTGAAGAGATAAACCACGACCTTGAACTTTGTTATTCCTACAAACTTGAATCGAGCGAAAAATATGGAATTGTTAAAACGTCAAAGCTTTGTAATCTTTCGCAAAGTGAAGTTAATATTGAACTTTTAGACGGGTTTTTAAATATCATGCCTTACGGTGTGCCGACGGTATTGCAGCAGAACTCATCAACGCTCGTTGATGCGTACAAGGCAACGGAACTTGTTGGGGGAAAACTTGCAGTTTATTCCATGACTACCACCATTAACGATACCCCGCATCCGGTTGAGATGTTGCGTGCAAATATTGCCTACTGTACCGAAAAAAACGCAAAAATATTTATCGATCCGGCTGTAATATTTGATTTTAAAAATAGCGAAGTTTTAAACCATAAAGAGGAATGTTACGGCAAAAAAGGAGCATACTTTGCAGTTGTTGATGCAAAACTTGCCGCAGGGGAAGAAAAGTCTGTGTCGTTTGTTGTAGACTGTGGGTATGACCATTCTATGATTACAGGTCTTTATGATTTTGCAAATGGAACTGATTTTAAGAAACTTTATGACGACATAGAAAACGGTACCAAGAGTATTTTGAGAATTGTTACCGATGCGGACGGAGTTCAGCATACCGCCGACACTACCGCCGGGGCGGCGCATTTTATTAGCACGCTTTATAACCTTATGCGCGGTGGTACATTTGAAAATGGATACGATTTTAACTTCAAGTTATTTATTGATTTTTTAGAGAATAGAAATAAAGTTGTTGCAAAAAATACCGAACTGCTTAACAAAATAAAGAAATGCAAAACGGTTTTTGAGTTTAAAGAGATAGCTAAATCGGATGCCGACATGCACCGACTGTCGCTTGAATATTTGGAGCTTTCCTTTTCAAGGCGACATGGCGACCCAACACGCCCCTGGAACAAGTTTAATATAGCGTTAAAGAACGAAAAAGGGGAGAGAGCTGTAGGTTACGAGGGCAACTGGCGAGACATTTTCCAAAACTGGGAGGCTCTCGGGCTTTCCTACCCTGAGTACTATGAAAATATGGTGGCTAAGTTTGTTAATGCCTCAACCATAGAAGGCTATAATCCTTATCGAATCAGCAACGAAGGTATTGACTGGGAAAAACCAGAACCAGAAAATCCGTTTAGCGGTCTTGGCTATTGGGGTGATCATCAGATAATTTATCTTCTAAGATTATTGCAGGGTCTTTATAGCCACTATCCCGACAGACTGCAAAATATGCTTGATACACAGATTTTCAGCTATGCAAATGTACCATATAAAATTAAAGACTATTCAGATATTGTTAAGGACAGTAAAAATACAATTATTTTTGATGTTGAGAGAGACAAATACATTGAAAAGCTTGTTTCCACAATCGGTAGTGACGCAAGATTGGTGCTAAAAGGCGACAGTGTATACACTGTAAATCTTGCCGAAAAGCTTCTTGTTACAATGCTTTGCAAGGTGAGCAACCTACTGCCAGGCGGTGGTATATGGATGAACACTCAGCGCCCGGAATGGAATGATGCAAACAATGCCATAGTAGGAATAGGCCTTTCAGTTATTACTGTATACCATCTAAAAGCATATCTAACCTTCTTAAAACCCCTGTTTTCAGATAACAAGGATTATTTCATATCATCCGAAGTTAAACAGTGGCTTTTAAAGATAACCGAAATTTTGAAGAATGCAAACTTTTTAGGCAACGAAAAAGATATATTAGATAGGATGGGAGAAGCTTTTTGCGAATATCGTAATAAGGTTTATGCCGATGGATTTAGTGGCAAAGAAAATATCGCCTCCCATGCAATAGAGCAATTTATTGAAGAGGCGACAACCCTTGTTGACTATACAATAAACAAAAATAGCGGCGAAGTTTTTGTTAGCTATAATTTATTGAACGAAGATTTCAGCTTTACTCCGATGAAAACCATGCTTGAGGGACAGTCGGCAATAATTGCGAGCGGGGCTCTTAGCAAAGAGCAGGTCTGCAAGCTGATACACATGATGAAAAAAGAACTTTATTATGATAAAGGAAAATATCATACCCTCTACCCTATAAAAACAACGCAAAAATTCTACGATAAAAATAACATAACTTGCCAATTTTCACCTGTTGAGGGCATTGCTGAGAAAGATGTAAACGGCAAACTACATTTTAATGCCGACATTACCACCGAGTCTATTCTGTTACGCAGATGCGAAACAAGAGGGCTGTCTGATGGAGAGATAGAGCTCTTGATGGCAGAGTATGAGAGAGTTTTCGGACATCGCAAGTTTAATGGTAGAAGCGATGTTATGTACAAGTTTGAAGGTATAGGCTGTGCATATTGGCACCAAAACGCAAAGTTTGCCCTCGGGGTATTGGAAACCGCACAGCGAGCCTATGCAAATGCAGAGGATATAACCGAAATATATCGAGAATATAACAATCTTCTCGACGGATTTATCTATCGTAAATCACCATCAGAGTGCGGTGCTTTTCCAACAGAGCCATATTCCCACACATCATATAACAAAAAAAGCGAGCAACCGGGCATGACCGGACAGGTAAAAGAGAGCATAATAATGCGCCGTGGTGAGCTTGGGGTGAGCGTAGCCGATGGTCAGATATCATTTTTGCCGGAATTTTTAAGACAGGCTGAATTTGACGATTTAAATGAAGTGGTTTTCAGCTGTTATGGTGTAAAATTTTGTTATAAACGATCGGATAAAAGATGTGTAATTGCACACACAACGAACGGAGTACAAGAACAAAATACGATGAAACTTAGCAAAGAACTAAGTAGGCATATATTTGAAAGAAGCGACTTTGTTCAAAAGGTGGAGATTTTTATCAATTGCGAGTTGTCACGATAATAATATCAAGGGCGAATAAAATTTTGATACAAAAGCCTCCTAATTCGAAAACATAGTAATCATTTTACTGCATTTAAAAGACGGCTACGATACTTTCATAAATAACAATTCTTTATAAGTAACTAAGTGTCGTGTTTCTTTTATGGATTTAAATATATTGGCAGCAACAAAACCCGTGAGTGCAGCACCAAAAGAGGCCTCCTCAGTGCTTACGGGAACATGAAGCGGCATTTCAAATTTACCCGAAAGTATTTTTGCAAATGCTGCGTTTTTTCTAATAGTATTTCCGGATCCGATAATTTTGCCGGAACATTTGCTACCCGTTTCAACATAATACTGATATAGCTCATGTGCCATTCCGTTCATAAACCCTATCATAAAATCTTCAGGTGTAAAGTTATCATCACATAAATTCATAATTGAGCCTGATTTGTTTGGATTACTTCGTGTACCTGCTAATGTTGTTTCAACTTTTAACGACGTTTTAAGAAGATGCTTTTCGAGAGCTTTATCCATGAAGGGCAAAACGGTATCAACCTCATAGCCTGCCATGTTTAACACCTGTTTAAAGAATATATCCAACATGGCATATGCTCGCCCACCGGATAGTGAACTTCCTACTAATATGTACTTTTTATCATATAGTGGTCTGCATTCAATATTTTTTGATGTAACGATTTTTTCGGAGTAGATAGAAATTTGGCTTCCTGTTCCGGCATTAACTAAAACATCATGCTCAAAGTCGGAAACTGATCCCAAATAGCTGGCCTGGTTATCTCCGATAGCGGCACATACCGGTATGTTATCATGATATCCAATTGCTTCAAAATCTTTTACAGAACGCGGGAATATAGAAACAGATAATCCAAGTTTATCGAATAATTCTTCATAAAAACAGTGGTTGTTAATATCATATAATCCAAGACTTGCACAGTCAGAGGAATGAGATACCACCTCAGATAATCCGCAAAGTCGCAAAGCCGCCAATCCCTGGATAGTAATTACTCCTTTAGTTTTTGGCGGAATAAGTTCGTTTTTTGAATTATAAAAATGTGTAGCAACACCATACCCAGTCGGAACATTTTTTCCGGTTAATTTATGTATGTGCTCAATGTAGCTTTTACCATCTTTATAAATTTCATTCGCACGCTTATCTTGCCATGTGTAAAGATGACTTAGCGGTTGCATATTTTCATCAACATAAACTATGCCGTGCATTTGTCCGGTTATACCTATTGAGGCTATCTTGAATTTACGTTTTGCCTCGGCCACAAGTTTGTCAACAATGTTTAATATTTTTGTAGCATCCTGAATGCGTTCAAACGAGCGCTTTGCATTTATAAAACCGGTATTGGCAACAGTTTTTTTATACATCATCTGACCATTTGCGCTGTCAACTATAACAGCGCAAATGGTCGTTGTGCCTATATCAATCCCAAGACCTAACATTTGTTCTCCTTACATAAGTGTGCTTTTGAGATCCAATCTACTAATTATGTCGTTTTGAATTGCGGGCGAAAGATCAAGAAAGTTAACAAATGTTCCATGAATTCTTACTATATATACTCCACTGGGAGCATATTTCTTCGGACTTTCCAATACCTTTCTTAATGTTTCGGGTGTAGTTACATTTACATATATGTAGAATGGAGAAAAAGACTGTTTTTTCTCGTTGTAAAATAAAGGGTTAATAATTTTTTTCCCGAATTCCTCTCCTTTTTGTTCGTTGTCCGTGCCAGTAAAATATTTTGGATCTATGCCGAAATGGGAAGCATATCCGCCTGTCATTTTTCTAAAATTTAACTTTAAATTTGAAAGAACACGAAAGCCAAGGCCATTTGTTGCCTCACCGAAAAGAGGATCTATTCCGTAACCCAACATTTCACGGGCGGATCTAGAATCGGGTGTAGCGCCAACCCAATATCCATATAGAAGATGTGTTGATGGAGATGCCCAATCCGGCTTAAAAGGTCTGCCAAGATAATTTTTTCTGGCTGAAACCATATTAGATACTTTATCCATTACAGTGCAAGCTTCCTTGTCTGCTTGTTCGTGATTGTTTCCATATTTCGGGCATTTTTTTAAAAAATCTCGAATTTCTTCATACCCTTCAAAATTATTTTTCAACGCAGATATAAGCAACTCTAAATCATTTGGCCGTTGTTCTATAAAACTATCTATTGCAGTAAAAGAATCGGAAACAATCGATAAACCATGTATTAAACAACCGCTGCCATTATATTTGGTACCCTGCTTGTTGCAATCTCGAACATCGACACCTGATTGCATTCCACCCATAAAGCAGGACAAAAAGGGAACCGGCAACAACGAAATAGCTCGAGATGCATCGTTAGCGCTTTCAACCATTTTGTCTATAAAATAATCGAGGTTTTTATAGAACAAATTGCGTATGTTTTTGAGTATTTCATCAGCGGAGAGTTGAGGTGAATCTATAATTTTTTTTCCTGAAATTGCAGAAAAGCCCCCATGCAAAGTAAGCTCTAATATCTTTGCTAAATTAAGCCAACTGTTAGTGGTGTTTGCATTCTCCTTGCCCATTATCAGCATTTCTTGGCAACCGGCAACGCTGTAGTCCGGCAAATCCTGCTCATCAATCCCCTGACTTCGTAGCACCTCAAACACCGAATCATCATTAAAGAAAGAGGGGGTTAGAACACCGGGCGAAAACAAGAACTTTCCTAATTCTTTATAAAATTGTGACGGAGTATTTCTATGTAACTTAACAGATAGGATAGGTTGCGGTAAGTTCATATCAAAATAGGCATCGAGTATAGCATAGGTCATTTCATTACTTAGGTCGTTTCCGGTAGTATCACGACCTCCAACAATAAGGTTTTGAGATATTGCCCAACTACGATCACCCACATTATAAAATACAAGAAGATGTTTAAAGAGTTGCGCTGCTTCTTCCTTTGTAGTGCCACCGGCACTACGGTAGGGCTCAAAAATTCTGTCGGCATTACCAACCGAGAAAGCAAACGGGTTTGGAGCTTGCTCTAAGCACATGACTTGCCATAAAAGTAGATAACTTTGAATTGCTTCATATAGATTCTCAGCTCCGTTTTCAGGAACTTTTCTGAGAGTTCTTTGCATTAATTGCAATAATTGTTTGTGCTTCGTGTCGGCAGTTTTAGCCATTTGTGCTGCTAAATCGGCATATCTTTTTGCAAGAAGAATAACAGCTTCAAGCATAATCTTCATTGCCCTATATTGATCGGTGTTTTTACTTTCCAGTTCATTAATCATTGGGCGAATGCCGGTTTTTAAAGCTTGTCTGAAATCAGGAATAAGGTGACCTGTTACCTGTTCAATAAAAAATGCAACCTCGCTTGTGAGTGTTTCACATTTATTATAAACATCATTTAGTGCTTTTACGTACGGTGTTGCCTTAGCCTTTTCTCTTACCGCCTCAATGCGATGAACGGGAAATTCTTCATTCGGCTCAATATCGTTATATACCGCTGTGGGATCGCAATATCCCATAAAGGATTTAATATCAAATGATGGATTAATAAGCGCATAGCTTTTTGCAAATGCATCATCCTGTGTAGCAGCATAAATAGCATGTGTAGAAATTGATATTGGAATATTTTCAATAATCTTTTTCATTACAAGTGCAGTTTTCACACATTCCGGCTCGGATGCATAATCTTTCTCAAAGCTAAAAAACATTTCACGCGTTAAAAACCAACCGTCTAAACGTTTTTTTGCTCGCTCCTCTCTAAATAGTTCTTTAGCACGTAATGCAAGTTCCTGCTTACTAAAAATATTATTTATCTCAATCATATTTTACTCTTTCTAAGTACTAACTATTTTTAATCCAATCTGCTTATATGCCTGTGTGAAATCATTTAAGGTTTTATTGTCTACAAACCCTTCTGTCATTTTATATTGTTTACCACACTGCGCCCATTTATCTTTCCCATATTCGTGATATCTTAAAAATTCAAATTCCGAATTTTGTGTATTCTTATCTCTATAGAACTGCACAAATTTTTCAACATCATCGGTATTAAATCCGTCTACCAGTGTAGTGCGTATTAATAACTTGGCGCCCTGTTTAAAAAGGTAATCCAAATTGCGTGAAACTATATCTAAATTTCCGTTTATCTGTTTGAATTTTTCAGAACTAAATGTTTTAAAATCAAAAATAATTAAATCAAATGAATTACATAATTTCTCAACATCATCAAACATTCCATTTGTCTCAACAGTGCTATGAATTCCCTTAGCACGAATGACGGAGTTAATTTTTATTAACTCATCAAGCTGCAGAGTAGCTTCTCCACCTGTGAAGGTAACACCTCCTCCATCAAAAAACATAGGTTCTGCAGAGAATATTTCTGCAACAACTTCTTCCGGTGTCGAGGTGAAATATTGACCGTAAATTCCCTCAGGGTTAGAACACCATGGACATTTTAAATTGCACCCGAATAGGTGATACACTAATCGGTTGCCGGGTCCATCCTGATTGTAGTTAAATCCCTTACCAAAATACTTCAAAAGTCTACTCTCGTTTGAATATCTTTTAACATTTCATTTGCAAAATCAATACAGCTGCTTTGTGAGGGGGAATCATTATCACCATTTCGGTAATTGGAAAGAGCTAAATTGATAATTGAATGATGCTTTTCCGGTAAGTTTTTTAATCCCCACAGTCCACCTTCTTCTTTCGAAAGAACAGCGTCTTCTTTTAGTGCTGCTAAAACTCGACATAAATTAAGCGTAACATAGGTGAAGGCAGGAATAATATCCTCTCTTGCATTTTCTACATCAAAAAGTATGCTTTTAAAATAGAGCTGCCTTGGAATCGGTTCAAAAACATCGGATATTGGTTTACCGTGGAGAACAATGCCTTTGTGGTTAATCACGGTAAAATGTGCCGCTAAATCTCTATCTGTTGCAGAAGTTCGTTCACAAATTTCGTGCGGACGATTGGTTGCTTTGTCATACCAATCGTTACCGTAATGTAGTTCATATGGAGTGGGATAAACAAAATTATTACAGTTATCCTCCGTCACAACACTCATTTCAATGCCTTTTGGCGTACTTTTACATGAAAGTTGCACTGTTTTTTCCAAAAGAGAATATTTTTCACTTATAGTTGGCGGCTCCTTAACAACAACAATATAATCAATGTCAGAAACATTCCATCTGAAACAACCGAGGGCAATTGAGCCATGAACATATATACCTATCAAATTGTCACCTAAAACGTCTATACAGGTTTGCTTTACTTCCGATAAAATATTATCAAGCTTGTTCATAATTTCTCCATCATACTGTTAATAAATTGAACTCATTTCGTATATCTCACCTTTTATATGTGTATCAGAGCACGAAATCATTAAAGGTAAGTTTTTTGTTTTAAATCCATAAGTTGCAGAAATTTCATTAAACATAAAAAATTCAACAGTTCCCTTGTCTACTAAAATTCTAACAGTTTTTTCGGCTTCTTTCTCAATTTTTACCGTATGAATTTTATTTTTACCGGGAATTGTTACGGTATCATTTTCAGGATCATAGCTGATATATGCTTCTCCAATTGAAAATTTAATAGCGGCTCCGGCCTCAAAGTTTAATTTTACGTCTGCACTTTCCGGCAATAAAAGCGATGTCGATTCAGCAATATCAATAGTTGTTTTTTCCTGTCGTAATTTTTCTAATCCCGAAACCGGATTTCTTGCCAATCTGAATTTATCGCCAGATTTTTTTAATGCAAGCTGGCAGGGCACGGTCATGCATTGATTAAACGGCATCCCATTGTAGGTATCGCTGTTCCAACCTAAGTCGAGCCAGCTATCTTCATGAATATCCAGAACCCATCCTATATGATACTTCTTATCTCCTGTGTTGCTCCACACCTGTCCTGCATAAGTGTTTTTACCGTAGTCGAGAGGTTGCACATCACCAATTTGCACAAACTTATCTGAAAAATCACCAAACCGCACCATGCCGTCTGCACCAAACAATATCCATTTTTTTTCATCACTACCCTCAACCTGCATTTCAAACAAGTTTGGGCACTCATAAAGGTCTTGGACTCGGGCAGTGCGTTTAAAATCAGTAAGATCAGTAGATTTATAAAAACTAACACAGTTGCTATCATTAAAACGTTCATATACAGCTATATTGTAGCTTTTATCGTCTCTGAGCATGATGAAAGGGTCGCGCCAGTCTTCTCCATTATCGGTTGGTATCGCAGGATTATTATCAAGCGGTGAATAGGTGTCTCCACCGTCGGTACTGATATACAGGTACTGACCTCTGCTTGAAAATACAGATTTATCCTCTTTGTTATAATCAGCCGAACCAAGCGCAGTAAATGCCGCTATGATTGAATTTTCCCCTTTGCCAACTATGTTTTCACTATCCATAATAGCGTTTCCACTAGCTACATGAGTGAAACGATCCCATGGAAGTATCGCGTCATCACGTTCGGTAAAATGAACAAGATCAGGGGAAACCGCATGACCCCATTGAATATTTACACCACCGTGAGATACACCATACGGGTTATGTTGATAATAAAGATGATACAAACTACCATCATATACCAAGCCGTTAGGATCATTTAGCCAACCACGACGACTGGTAAAATGAAACAGTGGACGTGCAGGTTCCTTATATAGATTACTATAAAGATCAGAATCGATCATGCTTTCACCTTGAACAACTGCATCAAGGCCCGCACAATCGGTTGCAGTTTCCAAAGTTATTATTGATCCAATACTATTTTTAACGCAGTACGTGGAGTAAAAGTCAGGCTCGGTGCTCAAGCCAATATGAAATTCATGCAGCTCCACCCCATCGATAATAAATTTCACATATACTTTTGGGATTCCTACCGCAATAGGTAGATGGATGTAGGGTTTTTCAATAGTGAATTTCTTTTTCATGAAAGTACTTCCTTATTCTACTTCTGTCAATTTAATAGTTTCAAAGCAGACATTACCCCACAAAGAATAAGCACTTATTGAAAGATTACCGTTGCGAGGTGCTCTCATAGTTCCCACTCGATTGCCATCTATCATAAAATCGATTACATCATTCCAAAAAATAATGTCTACCTCAAAGGGCCTATCAAAACACTTTAAACCTGCTATTTGATTACGCATATCTGCCATTGAAAAATTTTGGTCGGGACGCTTTATAGATAGCAGACCTTGCGAGGGATACATATCAAAATGATAAGCCTTTGCATCTTCCTGCTCAAAAATAAATCCGACTTGTGCAAATGGGTTTTCAATTTTAACTGTAGCTTTTAGGCGAATATTTGAGCCGGAACCTATGTTTTTTATTGCAAGTCCTTGGTTTGAATCAATACTAATTGAACCGGAATATATTGTTTTAACATCTTTTTGTATAAGTTCAGGCACAAAGGCAGAACCCAGTGTACCATCTTTGTTTTGGAAGAGTTCATGTGTAATCGCATAACCGGCAAAGGTTCTGGGGTATTTTGACAAAAATCCCGTAACAAGTCTACGGCCTTTAAACATGGCTGTTTTTGCAACCTGACTCTCAAAAGAATCAAGAACATCGTATTCCGGCTTTATCCAGGGACCAAAAGGTGAAGCAGAATAACGGTATCTAGCAGTAGCAAAGTTTGAAAACACAAGATAATACCAACCGTTCCATTCAAAGTAATCGGAACACTCAGGTTGATCTGCATACCCGGGAACAACAAAGGGTTCAAGCTGTTTCCAATTTTCTAAATCAGTGCTTGTAAGATGCGCAAGGCAGCCCGGATTTGTAGGAGCATCCTCACCAATTAAATTTGTGGTTACAAGCATATGAAAAAGACCTTGAGCATCTTTAAATACCATCGGATCACGAGCAGAAACAGATTCATATGGTGCTGACAATTCGAAATACTTGTTTGTTTTTATGAAGTTTACGCCATCTTCAGAAACAGCATAGGTCAATTTAGCAGGTGATTGATCGGAGGTTCTTACTGCATAAAATGCATATGTACGATTATTTGCTGTTATAAGCGAACCGGTGCATATAGACCCCTCCCATTGTTCGGTTATCGATACAGACATTGGGTGAACAGTCCATGTTTTTAAATCATCAGATGAAATTTGTGCCCATTGATGTGCACCAAGGCCTGCCTTGCTTTTGTGGCCACGTCTATCAAAAAGATAATATAAACAGTAGCGTCCATCACGGTTAAATGGCATGCAATCTCCAACCCCGGTGTTGCTTCCCTCAGGAACAAAAAACTGTATGGAGTTTGTAAATGTTGTTTGTGGCGAAATAAACGGCTGTGTGATATCAGTATAAATAAAATCTTCTATTTCACTGTCTAAAGACAATTTTCCTTGGTCAAACTTAAGCGTGCCCAGAGGCCATTCTTCGTCTACCAACTTATCGTCGATCAGTAGCTGTATGCTGTATATAAGAAATTTAATTTCAACCTTTGTAGAGCTTTTCTTTAACGGACCAATTAACGTAAAAGTGTAGCTGTTCTCTGTTTTTTTGTACTCATTGTTCCAATCGGTGTAAAATTTTGCAGCGATATTTTCGTTGTCAACAGAAATGCTGATAGCTTTGTCAAACACAAGAATTTCTTTCGTAAATCCGGCTCGGACAGTGAAACTAAGAGAAAATGAACTCTTCGGTAATGAAACTACTGATGTATCCATGAGATTACTCCTTTATAAAAAAAACTCCGATGGTTTTTCAAGTAATTGGTCAAAAGCAATTGCGCCTGCGCCAAGAAGTATGGCCTGTTTTTGCAAAGAGCTGACAGAAACATTTATAGTGGTGTAAACATCATCAATAAGGTGCTTCTTTAAAACATTATCAATGTGTTTTAAAAATATTTCCCCGCCATCTGTTAGTGTATCAGCAAATATTACCACTTTTGGATTGAGGCAGTTGATTGCAGATACAATTCCAAAGCCCAAAATAGAAACAATATGCTTATATGCTTCATCGGCTGCTCTGTCTGAGCCGTTTCTAACCCTATTAAGTATTTCCTCGGCAGGAAGAAATAATTCATCTGACTGAATATTTTCGCCATCGTTTATCTCAAATTGTTTTCTTTTATACTCTTCTTCCAAAGCTCGCGTCGTGGTATAAAGTTCGAGGCATCCTCTGTTTCCGCATTCGCATCGTGAACCATACATGTTTATAGACATGTGCCCTAACTCACCGGCAAAGCCCTGCATACCGCGAGAAATACCACCATCTAACAATATGCCAGCGCCGACACCTTCCGCTGCAGCAATGTATAACATATTGTTATCATCTTCATGATTTCCAAACCATTGTTCCGCTAATACGCCACAGTTCGCATCATGTTCTAAAAATATAGGTATAGAAAAATCTTTTTCAAGCTCTGCACGAATATTAATTTCATGCCAACCGGGAAACCCGCTCATTAAAGTAATTCTTTCCTTGTGAATGTCAAACGGTCCCGGTAAAGCAACCGAGATGGCAATCGGTTTAATGGATGCTGAAGCAATTAAATTCGAGATCATTTTTTTAATCTGGTCGATTACAAGATGTGCATTACTACTCATGTTAATTTTGTATCCGGAAAAATCACTGAGTCGCCCATCCATATACCCTAACGCTACTTCAACAAGGCTTCGCTGTAATCGAACCACACAAACAGGGTATTTGTCGGAATTGATCATTAACCCAATGGGTTTTCTACCTAAATTGCTCTCGATTGCTTCGGTTTCGGTTACTAATCCCCATGAAATTAACTGTCCAACTATCTTGGTCATTGTCGCTTGTTGTAAATCTGTTTTTTTGCACAGCGAAATTCTTGAACATGGATAATTAGCTCGGATAGCCCGAATAACTAAGGAAAAATTCGCTTCTTTAAGTGTACTGAGATTGATGTTATTTTTGTTTTGCAAAACAGCACTTCCTTTTATTATTATTATTAATCATATATATATCATTATATCATAAATATATATATTTTAGCAAACGAACATTAATTCACAGTATAACTTAATTACATAACAAATAGATACAAGCTGATTATACTAGATGGACAAGCATTGTGTCAAGATGATGTGTGTAAAATGTTAAATTTTATTTATAATATACATAATATATGGATTAAATACAATAATTATTGTGCAAACAATCGTGAAAAAAATGTGAACTAACACTTGACTTTTCGCGGGAAATGATTTAATATAATTCATAGAGTGAATTAATTGATGAGGAGTAGATTTGAAAAAACGTATATTACGGAGTTGGCAACTCTATGTGCTTTTACTGCCGGCATTGATATGCATTGTCTTATTTGCTTATGCTCCTATGTACGGTGTTCAGATAGCATTTAAGGACTTTAAGGTTGATCTTGGTTTTTTTGGCAGTCCGTTTGTCGGTCTTGATAATTTTCGTCAATTTATCGAGCTTTCTAATTTTTGGGATCTTATTAATAATACAGTGCTTTTAAGTGTTTATTCATTGATATTTGGTTTCCCGGCTCCAATTATTTTAGCACTTCTTCTACATCAAGTGCGTCAACAAAAGTTTAAAAAATTTGTTCAAACCGTTACATATGCCCCTTACTTTATTTCTATGGTTGTTCTTGTTAGTATGTTAACAATATTCCTTGCGCCACAAACAGGATTTATTAACAACCTTGCTGTTTTATTTGGAGCTGATCCTACAACATATATGGCAAGACCCGAATGGTTTAGAATAATATATGTAGTTTCTGGTATTTGGCAAAGTTGCGGGTGGGGTGCTGTTATTTATCTTGCTGCATTGGGAGGTGTAAACCCTGAACTGTATGAGGCGGCAATGGTTGACGGTGCTAACAAACTTCAGCGGGTAGTACACATTGACGTACCTGGAATTATGCCAACTATAATCATAATGCTAATTTTAAGCCTTGGTAATGTTATGAATGTAGGTTATGAAAAGGTATATTTGATGCAAAACTCTATGAACACTCCTGTAAGCGAAATTATTTCGACATATGTATATAAAATTGGATTACTAAATGCTAGATATAGTTTTTCGGCTGCTGTTGGTTTATTTAATTCAGTTATTAACTGCGTGCTGGTTGTCGCTGCCAACACAATAAGTAAACGAGTATCAGATACGTCGTTATGGTAAGGAGATTATTATATGTCATCATATATTAAAAGGCACGCTTTAAAAGAAAATATGGCAGACAAAATATTTTCCTTCGTCGTTATATCTATATTATTAATTGTTTGTATTGTTGTATTGTATCCGTTATACTTCATTCTAATTGCCTCTATCACTGACCCGATGGTTGTAAATGTTGGTGGGTTTCTTCTGTATCCAACAGACCTTTATTTTAAAGGTTATGAAGAAATTTTTAAATATGAGCCTTTATGGAGCGGTTATTTAAATTCAATAAATTATACCTTGTTAGGAACATTTATTAATTTGTTTGTAACAATCCCTGCTACATATGCATTGTCTCGTAAGGATTTATGCGGACGTAAATTCTTCATGATGATATTTGCGTTTACAATGTTTTTCAGTGGAGGACTTATTCCTTCATATATAATTAACAGTAATTTAGGCCTTAGGGATAATATATGGGCCATGGTTCTCCCTACAGCGTTAAATGTTTGGAATTTAATTATTGCCAGAACTTTTTTTGATTCCTCTATACCTAAAGATATGTTGGAGGCGGCACAATTGGATGGCGCCAATGACTTCAGATTTTTCTTTGCTTTTGCGTTGCCCCTAAGTAAAGCTTTAGTTGCTGTAATTACTCTTTTTTATGCTGTAGGACATTGGAACAGTTATTTTCACGCAATGATATATCTAAATGAAGAAAGTATGTTTCCATTGCAGCTGATACTTAGAAATCTGCTGTTGATAAATCAGGTGACGGCATCCTCTATGACGGCCGACATGCGCACCTTGGCAGATAAAATACGTATTGCTGAACAGCTAAAATATGGAATAATTATTGTTAGTTCTTTACCGTTATTGGTTTTATACCCGTTTTTACAAAGATATTTTGTTCAGGGTGTTTTGGTAGGATCTTTAAAAGAATGATTTGTTATTAACTAATAATTTTAAAATACGTTTATAGTGTTTTAACTTCGTATTATTGATACATAATGCTATCAATAAAATTTAACGATAGAAGATGCCACTCGCTATATCTGAGAGACATTTTTTATATAGAAAGTAAATTTTACATTTTGTTGTGTGCTGTAAAATTGCTTGTAATTGTTTGCACACATCAAAAAAGGAGAAAGGGAGAAAAAATGAACGCAAAAAAAATATTGGCACTAATTTTAGTTTGTGTAATTTCTTTTGTAACCGTAGCTTGTTCGTCCTCATCTGCGAATGTAGATTCCGGAAATGAAGAAATAAGCTCCGATGCAGCAAACACGTCGGATGATGCAGCAACGTCAAGCGGCGGAAATCTTGATGTTGTTTGGATTAAACAACCTCTTGCAAAGCCAATAGCTGAGATGAAAGTTGTTATGGATGTGCAGGATATCAGTGGTTTTACATTCAATATCACAGAAGTTGCTGCTGAGGGCTCTGCTGAAAAGATCAATCTTCTGATCGCTTCAGGTGATCTGCCTGATGTATTTATGCAGGGTACTGGCATAAGCGAAGTTACTCGTTACAAAGATCAAAATATTTTTCAACCTATAACTGATTTCATTAATGATGAGGATATGCCTAACCTTAATGCTATTCTAAACGAAAATCCGGAATATAAAGCAGCGATGGTCGATCTTGACGGTGAAATTTGGGGCTGGCCTTATATTGAAGAAATGTATGGTCTTGTAAGCAATCAGGGCATACTTTCAATAAATCAAGAATGGTGTGAAAATGTTGGGGTTGACCTTCCTGAAACAGAAGAAGACTTTAAAGAAATGCTTATAGCATTCCGAGATGGAGATGCAAACGGAAATGGCGATCCTAACGATGAGGTGCCTTTCTTATTCATGATAGGTACAAGTACTTTTACAAATTCTTGGCGTAACAATACATCGATTGGACAGTTCTTTGGAATGTGGGGTCAAGCAGACACCGGAAACCGCCTTGCTGTTGTCGATGGTGAGATAATATGTACAGCAACAACAGATGCATACAAAGAAGGACTCAGTTATTTTGCCGATCTATGGGCAGAAGGACTTATCGATCTCGAAATGCCATTAAACGATTTTGCTTCATATCAGGCAAAACTCAACACACCTGATACTACTATTGGAGCAGTAATGACTTTTGCTATCGCTGATATGGTTGCAGCAGATCGCCGTGATGAGTATACAACTATTCCCTATATGACAGGACCCGGTGGAGAGTTTGGCGTTAAAGATAATATTTCTGAAATGCATGAAGTGATTAGCGGAACAATCACAACTGCCTGTGAAGACCCGGCTGCAGTTGCCAACATGGTTGACCTTTTCTTTGAGCCAGAACGTTCGGTAGAGAGTAACTGGGGCGCCTTAGACGAATACTATGTAAAAGATGAAAATGGTGTAATGGTTTGGGTTGATACACTACCAGATGGCTTTGATACCTACAGCCAGTTCCGCCAGTATTGCACACCTACTCGTCCTGCAATTGTTCTCCAAAGTTACTACGACACAGTTGTTGAATATCCACAGGACGCACAGGATCTGTATGACGATATGACTGCATGTGGATTTGTAGACAAACACTTGACAGATCCTATCATTCCTCCTAACATGTGGTATACACAAGAAGATCAAGATGAACTTTCATTAATTACTGCACAAATCTATAACATAATTGACAATTATAATGCTGTAGCAATTACAGATGGAAATGTTGATGATACTTGGGATCAATACATTGCCGATCTTGAGGCCGCTGGATTGCCACGTATGCTAGAGATAATTCAAGGTTCATATGATAGCTATGCTTTAACTCTTGATACATTCATTACCGGTGTTAATTAACATTCACACAGTAAAAAATATTAAATAAGGGTAAAATAATATAATTGGACTAAGCTCAAAATGAACTGGGAATACAGGTTGTTTGGGTTTAGTCCATTTTTTACTTATAATTTAGATTGAAATTTAAGGTGAAATTGCATAGATGCATAGTTTATAAATTGCTACTTGCTTGAAAAGATTGAGGAACCGGACCATAATGTATTCGGAATTATAGTGTAAAGGAGATATTTATGCAGACAAACGAGCTTTATAGACCAAAACTACATTACACGGCGAAAAACGGTTGGATAAACGATCCCAACGGATTTTCGGTTTACAAGGGAAAGTTTCACCTTTTTGCACAACACAATCCACACGATACAAAATGGGGACCGATGCACTGGTCACACGCTGTTAGCGACGATCTCATAAAATGGGAACACAAGCCAATTGCATTGACCCCTACAGAAAATTATGAGCTTGACTTAGGTTGTTTTTCCGGCAGTGCCATTGAGCATGATGGAAAACATATTTTAATGTACACCGGTTGCAAAGGTGTTGCGGGAGAGTCGACACATCAAACACAATGCATTGCAGTAGGAGACGGTACAGACTACACTAAATCACAAAAAAATCCGGTAATTAATGCGCAGGATTTGCCCGAGTTTGTAAAACCTAGTGACTTCAGAGATCCCAAGATTTTTAAAACCGGTGATTACTTCTATGCCTTAATGGGAGCGCAGGTTTACGAAAAAAATATTGGCACCATGTTGCTCTACCGTTCTCGCGATCTTGAAAAATGGGAGTACGTTGGAGAAACTTTGCGTGCACAAGAAGATGGACTAATGGGAATAGTTTTCGAATGTCCCGACATATTTAAGCTTGGTGATAAGCACATAATTCTTACATCACCAATAAATATGCCCACACAGGGTAATAAATATCAAAACCTGTCGTCAGCAATCTACTTTGTGGGTGAAATGGACTTTGAAAGCGGGAAATTTACACCGGAGTATTATGATGAAATAGATTCAGGATTTGATTTTTATGCACCTCAAACTACTCTGAACACACAAGGTAAACGTGTTATGATAGCCTGGGCTCAGATGTGGGGACGCAACTTCATAACGGATCAACTCGGTCACGGCTGGGTAGGCTGCATGAGCATGCCAAGGGAGTTGATTTTAGAGAAAAACCGGCTTCTCCAGACGCCGATAAAAGCATTAGAGCGATATTATAATGGGAGATATTCTAATATAGACGAAGGAAATGTCGATTGCTTTAGGTTGAATATTTCGGTAGATTTAACAAGCGGCAATAATTTTTGCTTAAAGCTTTTTAAAACCAGCTCCGGCTGTTTAAAAATATTCTACGACAGACCAACAAACACCCTTTCGCTCGATCGCTCACAGAGCCTTTACCGTTTAGATAAAGACCCGAAAGAAGCCGAGGTTAAAAATGTTCGCAGGGTAGAATTGCTGCCCTTAGCAACCCTTAAATTAGACATTATTGTTGATACAAGCCTGGTTGAAGTTTTTATAAACGACGGCAGACACACAATGACAGCAAACTATTATAAGGGCAATGGCGATGTGACAAATGAAATTAATACAGACTGTAAGTACTGTTTAGATAAATTTGATTTTAATATTAACTAGTTAAAAGTCATACTGTATGTAAATCTTTTATGATGGTAGAAAAAATCAAGCTAATTTTGCAATTCCTTCATATAATTCAAAATATCTTCCTTTGCAATTAAGCAGTTCTTCATGGCTGCCTCGCTCAATGATTTCTCCGTTTTCTAAAACCATAATGGCGTTTGAATTTCTAACGGTAGAAAGTCTATGTGCTATTACAAAGGTAGTTCTGGTTTCCATAAGTCTGTCAAGCGCCTGCTCGATATGCTTTTCTGTTCTTGTGTCAACAGAACTTGTAGCTTCATCAAGAACTAAAATAGGTGCTCTTGAAATTGCCGCTCTTGCGATATTTAATAGCTGCCTTTGCCCCTGGCTTAAATTTGCACCATCACCCTCAAGTACAGTGTCGTACCCTCTTTCAAGCCTTGTGATAAATGAATGTGCATTGGCGGCCTTTGCAGCAATTTTAACTTCATCATCGGTTGCATCAAGTCGTCCATATCGAATATTTTCCATAACGGTTCCCTCGAAAAGATGAGTATCTTGTAAAACCATAGCAATATTTTGCCTTAAAAAATCCTTTTTATAGGCTTTTATTTCGATGTCATCGATTGTGATGCTTCCGCTTTGAATGTCGTAAAATCGATTTAAAAGGTTTGTTATTGTAGTTTTTCCAGCACCTGTTGAACCAACAAAAGCTATTTTTTGTCCGGGTTTTGCATAAAGAGATATGTTTTTTAATACTAACTTATCATTTCTATAACCAAAACTTACATCATTTAATTTCACATATCCATTCATTTTTTCGGCTGTCGCTGTATTTTGTATATCATCACTTTCGGTTTCTTCGTCCATCATCGCAAAAACTCGCTCGGCACCTGCAAGTGCAGAATAAATTACATTCATTTGCATTGATATTTCATTTATCGGCCTTGTAAAGTTTCTTGAATAATTTAAAAACACAGCATAAGCACCTACATCAACATAAGACGATAAGCATAAAAATCCACCGATAAAAGCTGTGATTACATAGCTTAAATGGCCCATGCCACCCATCACAGGGCCCATCGCACCACCTAAAAACTGCGCCTTTACAACTTTTTCTTTATACGCTTTATTGTGTAATTTAAAATCTTCAAAAGCTTCATCTTCATGGTTAAATACTTTTACAACTTTTTGTCCCGTTATAGTTTCCTCGATAAAGCCATTGAGCTCTCCTAAAGTTTCTTGTCGTCCTTTAAAATATTTTCTGCTTTTCGAGGTGATATATTTTCCTGTAAAAAAGAAAATGGGAATTAGGAGGAGCAACGGAGCGGGCGGATATTCTGCGAATAGCAGAATGGAGCATAGCGCAGTTTGCGACGACGCAGTGGCGATAATTACTCCAACAAAATCATCACGAAAGTTTTACGTAGGCTCTCTAAAAGTCTTGAAAACCGTTGTATCTACTGCAATATTCGTAAAAGTAACGGCAATAGAATTATTGAAATAACAAAAATGAGTGGCGAAAGTGGCGAAAACATTCGGCTCTTAGAATAATCTCCCCATCGCCCCTGTGTGGCGAGAGTTTGCCCCTGTGTGGGCAGTTGAGCAGTGAGGTCTGGGAAGTTGCCCCACCGAAAGAAGAAAACGCAAAAAGGAAGGTTTGTTGGCAATGTATTATTGATGAAATAGCAAAATTAAGGTAAGGGTGTAGCGTAGCAGGAGAAAGCGAGGTGCTGTAAACGCCCCACGCAGCCACATCGGACGGCAGTGCCGACCGAATAAAACGCAGTATACAAGCCATTTGTTGGGATTGTGTATACAACACAAACGATGGTGCTGTAAGGTGGTCGTTTCAAAAATAGTGGTGGCAGTATGGGTGCAGTGAACTATGAAAAGCCGTGAAACAGCACAATTTTACGCTACACAAAACGTGGTGTCAATCAAAAAAGGAGGGATTATGAAGAGAGTTAAATCTACGGTATATTTAAACGATGAGATGAACAAAAAAATAGATAAACACATTTTATCACACGATTATAAATCAAAAAATGACTTTTATATCCGGGCGATTGAAAACCAAATTGCAACCGATATGTTGGGCAATGGCGGTGATATTTTGACAGGAAAGCTTGCAAAGGCTATCGAGAAGAACACACAAACCTTGAGTGCGAGAATATCAAAAGGGATGTTCCGATATGCGGTTGACCTGTCGATGATAATGCATATGCACGCGGCAATTTTGGAACTTGAGGACGATACAATTTCGGGATTAAGGGGGCGGTGCATACAGGACGTTAAGCAGATGAACGGTAAAATCAGCCTGGAATCAATAGCCGATTTTCAAAATTCGGATAAGCGGTTTAATCGAATGGAGGACGAATGGGACGATTAAATATTTCAATCTCGGATGAGTTGTTGCGTGAGTTGGACTATCAAATTGGGTTGGAACAAGGTGAAACTCGCAGTGAATTTATTGAGTCGGCGGTGGAGTTCTACCTATCATATCTCACCAGCCACCGCCAAGGTGACTATCTTAATAAGTCGGTAACGGAAGGTGTTCGGCAAGGAATAAATGACATTGAAAGGCAAACCATGCCAAATATTTTCCGACTTGCGGTGGAGATGTCTATGCTGAAAAACATAATGGCATCACTTGTTGAACTCAACCCAAGCGAGCTGAAACGGTTGCGTTCCGACTGTGTTAAGGCGGTAAGGGCAACAAACAAGCGAACCGATTTAGAAAATGCCGTACGGTATCAACAGGAAAGTTTGCAGATGGCAAATGCATTTTACAATAATTTTAGCGGCAAGCTTGACTACAGTGATTATGATGACGATGAATATGATGAGGAGTTTGAATGAGAAAAATAATATCCATAGTGTATAATATTATAGCAAGTTTTGTAAGAACAGTTTCAAGCAACTGCGGTGAGACTACCATTCCGGAGGATGTAGTCGAGCTTTTTGCAAAGCATTTTTTGCCCAAAATACAAAAACACTTTCAAGACCCGGAGGATCAGAAAGCGTTTTTGGAATGGAAAAGAGAGCGTGAAGAGTCTGATCAAAAACTGAGTTAGCAGATACCAAAGCCGCCACGGACTCCACTGTGGCGGCTTCGGTTGCGGTTAATTTTGGGTTGCGTTTGGTACGAATTCGAGTTTTAATGTCATATCCAATCCCGAAGCTATACGTTGTAGCATGGCAAAGGTAGGGTTGGAGTTGCCATTTTCAAGCTTGCTGATGTCCGCCCTGTCAACCCCAATCTTATCAGCTAACTGTTGTTGGG
>CAYJDA010000027.1:26157-29613 GCA_964368815.1 uncultured Oscillospiraceae bacterium | reverse complement strand
ACACTTTTCAATGCAGGCGCCGCACTTAATACATTTATCGGTGTCGATAACATGAACCTGCTTAACCTCGCCGCTGATAGCATTAACAGGACATACGCGCTTACAGGCAGTACAACCCTTACACTTTTCAGGGATAACAGAGAAGTTAAGTAGATTTTTACAAACTCCGGCAGGGCACTTCTTCTGGAAAATATGTGCCTCATACTCATCGCGGAAATATTTTAGGGTGGAAAGAACAGGGTTTGGAGCAGTCTGACCAAGTCCGCACAGGCTGTTGTCCTTAATAAAGGCTGCAAGCTCTTCGATATCGTCAAGGTCGGAAGCTTCGCCTCGGCCGTCGGTAATCTTATCAAGCAGCTCTAACAGGCGCTTTGTTCCTACACGGCAGGGTGTACACTTACCACAGCTCTCATCAACGGTAAAGTCGAGGAAGAAGCGTGCAATATCCACCATACAGTTATCTTCGTCCATAACAATCAGTCCGCCACTACCCATCATAGAGCCGATGGCTATAAGGTTGTCGTAGTCGATAGGTGTATCTATAAGGTGTGCCGGAATACATCCGCCGGAAGGTCCGCCTGTTTGAGCAGCTTTAAACTTCTTGCCGTCTGGTATACCGCCACCGATAACCTCAACAACTTCACGTAGAGTTGTACCCATGGGAACCTCTACAAGTCCGGTGTTGTTAATTTTTCCGCCAAGCGCAAACACCTTTGTACCCTTGGATTTTTCGGTACCCATACCGGCGAACCAGTCGGAACCCAGTAGAATAATTCTCGGAATATTTGCGTATGTTTCAACGTTGTTTAGAATTGTTGGTTTGCCAAAAAGACCCTTAACTGCCGGGAATGGAGGACGGGGACGAGGCTCGCCACGGTTACCCTCGATAGAGGTTAACAGCGCTGTTTCCTCACCACAGACGAATGCGCCTGCGCCAAGCTTAATTTCAAGGTCGAAGTTAAAGTCGGTTCCAAAAATGTTGTTGCCAAAAAGACCCATCTCGCGAGCCTGGTCTAAAGCAATTTCAAGACGCTTAACAGCAATAGGATACTCGGCACGAACATAGATATAACCCTTGTCGGCTCCGATTGCATAGCCTGCAATAGCCATAGCTTCCAGCAGTGCATGAGGGTCACCTTCAAGGATGGAACGATCCATAAATGCACCCGGGTCGCCCTCGTCGGCGTTACAACATACATATTTCTGGTCGCTGACACTTCCGGCACAGAATTTCCATTTTAAACCGGTTGGGAATCCGCCGCCACCACGGCCACGAAGTCCGCTATCAAGAATAGTTTGGATAACATCTGCCGGAGTCATCTCGGTTAAAACTTTACCGAGGGCGGCATATCCGTCGTATGCGATGTACTCTTCAATTTTTTCAGGATCGATAACACCACAGTTACGAAGTGCTACACGCTCCTGTTTTTTGTAAAACCCTGTCTCGTTAAGAGATTTGATAACGCCATCCTCAACCGTTTCGGTGTAGAGAAGACGAGTAACAACACGACCTTTAAGAAGATGTTCTGTTACGATTTCCGGTACGTCTTTGTCCTCAACCATGGAGTAAAAAGCACCTTCCGGATAGATAACTACGATGGGTCCGAGCGCACATAGTCCGAAACATCCGGTGGGAACCACCTTAACTTCGGAGGCTAATCCGGCAGCGGCAATCTCTCGGTCGAACGATTCAATTAGTTTTCCGCTTCCCGAAGATGAACATCCGGTTCCGCCGCATACCAATACATGGGAACGATACATATAAAAGCACCATAAGCCTTTCTGCCCACAACTATCAATCTTTTCCGCCGTCCGCAGTGAGCGTGTCGGTCGGTGGAAGTAAAAGGGGTGGTTACTTATTTGCACCTATGGTGTATTCGGCAACCGGATTTCCGTTAACTATGTGATCGCTCACGATTTTAGCAACCATTTCAGGGGCAAGTTTTACGTAGGTTGTTTTGTTTCCACTTGGATCGTATATCTCGGCAACCGGCTCGTATTGGCAGATTCCGATACATCCTGTTTGAGCAATGGTAACGTTTGTTAGCTTACGTTTTGCAACCTCTTCGCTAAAGCCTGTTAAAATAGGACGAGCACCGGCAGCAATTCCACAGGTAGCCATTCCGATAACTACTCGATAGTTGCCCTCACCGTCATCACGAACGCCGATGTTCTGCTTTGCCTTGTCTCGTAGGGCCTTTAGTTCATCTAAACTTTTCATAATTTTAATTCCTCTATGTTATCTTTAAAGTATTCGCGTAAGAAATTTGCTATGGTAACCTCGCTAAGCGGCACACCGTCTAACATTTCTTTTAGCTGAACGGTATCGCACAAAAATTCTCCTTTAGGGCTTTTGTGGCTGTAATAAAAATCTATATCCTCGTTACAGCTTATCAGGGTGTATACGGTATCCGCAATATTTCCCATGGGCAAGCAATCGATATGTTCGGTATAAAAAGAAGCCTTAACCACCGTTCCAATTCCGAGAGTTGAGCTGATATTAAACTCTCCTCCGGTTTGTTCTGCTGCCATCTTATAAAAGGGTATTCCAAGTCCGACGGCCCGTGTGGTTCTGGAGGTGAAAAAAGGATCGGTAACATTTGTTAGCTGTTCCTCACTCATGCCGCAACCGTTGTCCTTAATAACAACGCAGAGCAGCCCCTCGTTTTCCTCTATCGAGATATCAATCCTCGTAGCCTTAGCCTTAACCGAGTTTTGAGCAATATCCAAAATATTTAGCGATAGTTCCTGCATAGTCGTTATTGCTGGTATTTTGCGAGAACGCTGTCTACATCATCAAGCGAAAGACGTCCGTGAACATCTTCGTTAATGGTTAGAACAGGTGCAAGACCGCAAGCACCGATACAACGACATGCATCCAGCGAAAACTTTCCGTCTTCGGTACATCCGCCGTTTTCGACACCAAGACGCTGACTAAGCCTATCAAATATATCTCCGGCTCCCTTAACATAACATGCCGTTCCAAGACATACCGAAATTTTGTATTCTCCTTTAGGTGTAAGAGAGAACTGAGAGTAGAAGGTAGCAACACCGTAAACCTCGGCAAGGGGTTTATCTAACTCCTCCGATACTATACGCTGTACCTCGATAGGTAGATAGCCGAAGATATCCTGCGCAATCTGAAGTCCGGGCATAAGAGCACCGCGCTCATCCTTGATTTCGGCAAGCTTTGCACGAAGATCACAAATTTGTGCCTCGGTACCCTTAAAAGCCGGTACTTTAACATTATTTGCCATACATTTTCCTTTCTATATAATTATTTGGTCGCATTATTGGACGCTTGATAAAATTATAACACACTATTATTAAAAAGGCTATACATTTTGACAAAAAAAATTATAAATTTTACATCATCTCCGGCGAAGCCGGAGATGATGTTGTAACCCGAACTTGCCCTCCTGAGAAATATTATGTTTTTGCACTAAAGGTGCAAAA
>CAYJDA010000027.1:0-26057 GCA_964368815.1 uncultured Oscillospiraceae bacterium | reverse complement strand
GAGGAACCGAGTCAAATAATATTTCCAAAAGCTCCACCGCAGGTGGAGATGATGGTATAACCCGAACTTGCCCTCCTGAGAAATATTATGTTTTTGCACTAAAGGTGCAAAATGACGAGGAACCGAGTCAAATAATATTTCCAAAAGCTCCACCGCAGGTGGAGATGATGGGTATAATTTTTTGATTGTTGTCAAGAATAGAAACATAGCAGTTAATAACTAACTGCGGTAAAATAAAAAAGGAGGTGATACTATGATGAATACAGGAGTAAGCTGTAACGTTGTTCAGTGTGAACACTATGCATCCGGCGATCGCTGTCAGAAGGAAAAAATTCAGGTAACTAACCAGACCGGTGGCGAAAAGGCAATGCAAACACCACATTTTTGTAAAGATTTCTGCCAGAAGAAATAAAATGGCAAAACAATAAATTAAGGATTACGGCCGTTATAATGCTGTAATCCTTAATTTGTTGTATTTTAATTTGAATGACTATATATATCATCTATGGCTATCCAATATATATCATCTATGGCTAGCCATAGATGAGGTTAGAATCGCCAAGCTCTGCAGTTATCTGCATTAATTTTCCAGTTTGAAATTTCCATATAACAAGCTCTATGGTGTCGCCTACCTCCTTGGTGGCGATAAGATCGGTAAGGTCGTCGTTAGTATGAAGCGGAATATCGTCGGCAGAAATAATAATATCCTGAACCGCAACGGCGTAATAGTTAAGGTCGCTGTAGGGGGTTAACTCCATTACCATTAAACCGCCTTCATGCTCATACCCCGGTATCTCGGTGGTTATACTGCTAACCGGAACAACCGTTACACCAAGCTTAGCCTCTCCTTTAATAGAACCCTTTTCGATTAGTTCCTCCAGAATGGGTATTGCCTCGGTAATGGGTATTGCAAAGCCTATGCCCTCGTAGTCTACACCGGAAATTTTTGCCGAGGTGACTCCTATTATCTGCCCCTGAGCATTAACCAATGCGCCACCGGAGTTTCCGGGGTTTATGGCGGCGGTAGTTTGCAGTAGGCTTGTTTCGGAGTCGTCGCTATTGCCGGTAATCATGTTTTTGGGTCGGGATGGGCCCGAGATAATTCCCTCTGCTATAGAACCGGCTAAGCCACCGGGCGAGCCTATGGCTACAACCTTTTCACCGATTTCAATCTCTTCGCTGTTGCCGATGGTTGCCGCTGAAATATCCTGCGGTGGATCGATAAACTGTAGAACAGCAAGATCTGAGTTAGGGTCGGCGCCCACCAACTTGGCCTCATGGGAGTCGCCGTCACTTGTAATTACCGAGATGGAGCTTGCTCCTTCAATAACATGCTCGTTTGTTATTATATATCCGTCGTCACTTATTATAATTCCACTGCCGTTGCCTATAAGGTTTTGGCTTAGGTAAACATGAATTCCAACCACCTGTGGTGCTACCATGTTATATATCGTTTCGGTGCTAAGTATTCCGTCGGTTACCGCGTCGAAGTTTAGCTGTAGGTCCCTCTCGGGTTCAACTGCAACGGAATCAACAACCAGATCATTTCCAATAACACCAAAGAGGTTTTCACTTCTTAAATTGTCGGGCAGTCTGCCGGTTGAGTCTAACAAAAGATATACAATTACTGCAAAAAGAGCAGCAAGAATTAATATCGAGGTTAAAAACAACGCCGTTATTAATCCACCTTTACTTTTTTTCTTGGTATGGTGAATTTGATGATAGTTGTAGCTGTTATGCTCTGTATTCATTCTAAAATAAGCCCCTTCGATGTATTATTCACACATAAATAATATGAGATAAATTATTAGCATATCCCACAACGTTTATGTATTTAATATAATTTTAAAATGTGTAAATTATTTGTAAAAAGCTTGATATCTTAAAAATAATTAAAAAAACAGATCCTTTGAAGGGAATTCCGGCTCGCTGGTAAGCCTTATAGAAAGTCTGCGAAGTACTGTTTCGTCGCCACTTCTAAGCATTGTTGTAGTGTGCATATCACAGTCGGCAATTTTTGGAAGCTGTTCCAACGCCGTTGCCGAAAGTCTGCTCTCAACGGCGGCAATTGATAAAGCCGTTAAAACGTCGTCCAGCTTTAGCATGGAGGAGCGAGAGCTGAGCATATTCATTTTAAGTCGAAGTATAGGCTCGAGTATGGTGGGAGGGATTAGATGAGCCTTGGTTTCCTGCCCCGCCAAGGTTTTTAATGCATTAAGAACACAGCAGGGAACAGCCGTCATGAGGTTTGATGCCTTACCGGTGATAATTCGGCCATCCTTAAGCTCGATGGCCGCAGCCGCAGTACCGCTCTCGAGTGCACGATCGAGCGCAGGCTGAACTACCGGACGTTGCTTTAACGGATCCAGCTTTAACGCCGTCATTATCCTATGAATTTTATCAACTTCGTCCCTTTTAATTCGTCCCTGCTTATTGTCGCACATCGCACGGTAATACCGCCGTATTATCTCCTGCTTTGCCGCCTCACGAACCGCCTCGTCGTCGCGTATTGCAAAGCCAACCATGTTTACACCCATGTCGGTAGGGGAGTTGTAGCAATCCTGATCTTTATAAATATTCTCTAACACCGTTCGAACTATAGGGAATGCTTCAACATCACGGTTATAGTTTACGGCGTTTAACCCGTATTTCTCAAGATGAAAGGGGTCAATCATGTTTATGTCTGCAAGGTCAGCGGTGGCGACCTCGTAGGCAAGGTTAATGGGATGGGTTAGCGGAAGATTAAAAACCGGGAAGGTTTCAAACTTAGCGTAACCGCTCTTTATTCCACGTTGCATATCGCAGTATATCTGGGAGAGGCAGGTTGCCAACTTTCCGCTACCCGGGCCGGGAGCGGTTACCACAACTAAAGGCTTTGTAGTTTTAATATAATCGTTGCGGCCAAATCCGTTATCACTGCATATATGAGCAATATCGGTGGGGTAACGATCGATGGGATAGTGGTAGTAGGTCGCAACGCCGTAGTTTTGCAACTTTTGCCTAAATAATTCTGCCGATAGCTGGCCTGTAAATCTGGTTATAACCACACCGCTAACCTGTAGTCCGGTTGCGGTAATGTCGTCGATAAGCCTTAAAATTTCCATGGCATAGGATATTCCGAGATCTGCTCGCAACTTTGTTTTTTCAAGGTCGTCGGCATTAATGCAGAAAATAATCTCGGTTTGGGATTTCATGGATAATAACAGCTCTATTTTACTGCTTTTGGAAAAACCGGGGAAAACACGAGCCGCATGGTAGTCGTCGAAAAGTTTACCGCCAAATTCGAGATACAACGTTCCGTCGAACCCTCCAATACGTTTAAGTATTTGCTCCTTTTGGAGACGCATATAAAGATCACCGTTAAACGCGTTCACCACAGACCTCCTCTTTCAAAAAAAGTATATTTAATATTATCAAATTTTGTCGACGATGTAAAGCTTTTAACAAAAGAAAGGAATATTGACGAAACAACAGGGATATATAGCGCTGTCATTGTAGAAAATACCATAAAATCAACAAAGATTCATTTATTGTTGGAACTTTTAGTGTAAAACTCACAAAACGAAAACAGCTGTCTTAAAATCTCAGTGTTTTAAAAACTAAAAAACCTGCTAAAAAGAATGATACTTTGTTAGCAGGTTTTTGATGATAACAGGTGTAAAAGGTTTTAGCTTGCCTTTGTTTCTTTTTTGCTTTTATTAATAAGATATCCGAGAAGAAGTCCCATAATAACGAGTCCTGCCAGTAGGGTTAGGATTACGTTTTGGGTAAACCCAGCAACTATATATCCAACTATACAGGCAACAGAAACCAGCAATGCATAGGGTATCTGGGTGGATACATGCACGATATGGTTACACTGCGCTCCTGCCGAGGCCATAATTGTTGTGTCGGAAATGGGGGAAATATGGTCGCCGCATACCGAGCCGGCAAGAATTGCAGAGATAGAAATAACGAGTAGCGGAGCACTTTCCGGAAAAACTCCGGTAATGATGGGTATTAGTATTCCAAAAGTTCCCCACGATGTTCCGGTTGAAAAAGCAAGTCCCAATGCAACTAAGAAGAGTATTGCCGGTAGGAAGTTAGCGATAAAGCTGGAATTTTCGATAATAGCGCCAACATAGGTGTCTACCTCTAAATAGTCACGGCATACGCCACCAAGTGTCCAGGCGAGTGCAAGAATAAGTATGGGAGATACCATAAGCTTAAATCCGGCAGGGAAACATTCGGTAAATTCGCGGTAGCCCAGAACGCCACGGGGTAGGTATAAGAAAAGGGTAACTACGATGGTGAAGAAGGAGCCCAGAACCAGCGAGCTGGGAGCATCACAGTTGGCAAAAGCTTCGGTAAAGCCGACACCCTCTCCGGAGAAGAATCCGCCTGTGTATAACATTCCCATTACGCAGGAGCCGATAAGAACCAAAACAGGGAGAACCAGATCGATAACTCCGCCCTTACCTTTTACAGGCGCCGAATCGGTATCTGCAAACTCTTCGCTTTCCAGCAGTAGGTTGCCATTATCTGCGGCAAGCTCATGTTTTTTCATCTTGCCGAAATCAATTTTAAAAACACAGACGGCAACAACCATCAACAGGGTTAGCCATGCATATAGATTGTAGGGTATTGTTTGTAAAAACAAAACAAAACCATCGCCGGAGGTATAGCCGCTAACTGCCGCCGCCCAGGAGGATATCGGTGCTATGATACATATCGGCGCGGCTGTAGAATCGATTATGTAGGCAAGCTTTGCACGGGAAACCTTATAACGGTCGGTAACCGGACGCATTACGCTACCAACGGTAAGGCAGTTAAAATAGTCGTCTACAAAGATTAAAACGCCCAGTGCAAAGGTGGATAGCATAGCACCACGTTTTGTTTTAATGTGTTTGCTGGCATAATCTCCATAGGCGGCACTGCCACCCGCCTTGTTCATAAGTGCAACCAGAATACCGAGGAAAACAAGGAAAATTAATATTCCTATATTATAGGAATCGCCCAGCTTTTCGGAGAGTACCTGAAAAACCATCTCGACGGTTGCCATAATAGAAAAGTTGCTGTAAAGAAGACTGCCCGAGAGAACACCTATAAACAGCGATAGATATACCTCTTTGGTTATTAGTGCCAGTGCAATTGCAATAATCGGCGGCAATAGACCCCAAGCGGTCCCAACAAATTCCATAATCACTCCTTAACTCTACAATATTTTTAAAAATAATATCATATGTTATACCTTTTTGTCAATTATTTATATATTAAAAAAATTGTGCAGTATTGAAATAAATTTTGTGGTATAGTATAATAATCAATGTTAGCTAGGTAGGTGGGAGACATCTGTATGGGCGTAGGTTTAGTTTTAGAGGGCGGCGGAATGAGAGGGATTTACAGCTCCGGCGTTTTAGACTGTCTTTTAAACAATAATATTATTATTGATAACGTTTATGCTGTTTCGGCCGGTGCTGCCAATGCGATGTCGTACAAATCTAATCAGCCCAGGCGCAACTTTAAGATAATTACAACCTTTTGCAACGATAACAGATATCTTGACCCATGGGGAGCTTTTACCGAAAACCTATTTAAGATGGATTTTGCATTTCATGTTATACCTCGGGAATATTACCCCTTCGATAACGAGACCTTTAAGGCCTCACCGATGAATTTAATCGCCGTTACCACCAACTGTATTACCGGCAAACCTGCCTATTATCCCGTTAAGGATATTGACACCGACTATGTTTATGTTATGGCAAGTTGTTCGCTACCGCTTGTTTGCAAATCGGTTATTGTTGACGGCATACCCCATATGGACGGAGGAATTTCTGATCCTATACCGCTTCGCTATTCCATTAATAAAGGCAACAATAAAAATATTGTTGTTTTAACAAGGCCTGAGGGTTACCGAAAGATTAAAAGTGACAAGGCGAGTTCGGCTATCGGAAGAATAAAGTACAAACACTTTCCAAATCTTCTGCATACCGCCGCAAGGAGAGACGAGGTATATAACGCTCAGCTAAAACTTGTTAAGCAAAAAGAGGAGTCGGGCGAGGTATTGGTTTTGCGACCGAAAAACGACTGCGGAGTAGAGAGAACGGAACGCAACCCGATAAAACTTATGGAGCTTTATCGTATGGGGTATCTTGATTGCATGAACGCTCTGAGCGAAATCAGAGGTTTTGTTGAGGAGAAATCATGAGCAGATTAAAAAAATATATAGATGGGCTTTGCGGCAAAAAAATTGCCTTTATCGGAGCCGGAGTGGCACATCGTGAGCTTATTGCAATGTTTGTTAAATACGGTGCAAAGGTTATGCTCTGTGATAAAAGAACACAGATTACGGAAATTGACCTAACCGGCGTGGACTGCCGACTGGGTGAAGATTATCTTGATGGCCTTGAAGAGGCGGATGTTATATTTAGAACGCCGGGTTTTATGTCTACCGAGCCGGCTATTGTTAAGGCTGTTAGCCGTGGCGCTGAGGTAACAAGCGAGATGGAAACCTTTTTTGATCTCTGCACCGCCAAGATATATGCCGTAACCGGATCGGACGGTAAAACCACAACCACCAGCCTTATTGCCGATATGCTAAGGCGCACCGGTAAAAAGGTTCACCTCGGAGGCAATATAGGAAGGGCCATGCTACCGATTATAGATGAGGTTGGCGAAGAGGATGTTGTTGTATGCGAACTTTCCAGCTTTCAGCTCATGTCGATGAAACATCGGGTTGATGTTGCCGTTGTAACCAACATAACACCAAACCACCTCGATCATCATGCCGATATGGAGGAATACATACAGGCAAAGCGGAACCTTATAGATTATCAGCAGGAAAAGGATGTTGCCATACTGGGGTTCGATAACGAGTTGTCCCGAAGTTTTTCTAACTACACCAAGGGTGAAATCAGATTTTTTTCAATAAAAAATTACATAGAAAACGGCGGATATCTCGATGATGAAGTTCTGTGTATAAACATAATGGGTGAAAAGATTGCTGTTTTGCCGGCGAGGGAGGTTAAACTTTTAGGAAGACATAATATTGAAAATCTTCTGGCGGCGTTTACCGCAGTTTACGATGATGTTTCTACCTTGATTATGGCGCAAACGGCAAGAGAATTTGCCGGAGTAGAACATCGAATAGAGTTTGTTCGCGAGATAAACAATATAAAATTTTATAACGATTCCATAGCTTCCTCACCCACGAGGGTTATAGCCGGGCTTCGTGCATTTGATAAAAAGGTAATAGTTATTGCGGGCGGATATGATAAAAATATTCCTTACGAGCCGCTTGCACCGGAATTAATAGCCGGCGCAAAGGCGGTTATACTTATGGGAGATACCGGCCCCAAAATAAAAAAGGCGCTGATAGAACATCCGCAATACGATGGCGATAAAATAAAAATTTTGGATGCAATTGGCATGAAAAGCGCCGTATCTATTGCATATTCCATTGCCGAGGAGGGGGATGTAATTACTCTTTCGCCTGCTTCGGCAAGCTTTGATGCTTATAAAAACTTTGAGGAGCGAGGAAAACATTTTAAGGAGATAGTAAATTCGTTATGACCTTTGAATTTAATGAAGAAATTATTAAACTGGACGAGGAGGTTAAGGGGTTGACCTCCTTCGCATTTGCAAAGGCGGAGGAGATAAAGGCCCATGTTCAGGAGAGAATGTTGCGGGCATTTGTGGAAAACAGAGTTTGTACAGCACACCTTACCGGAACAACAGGCTATGGGTACGACGATATCGGCAGGGATACCCTCGACAGGGTTTTTGCATCGTTAATGGGTGCCGAAGCTGCAATTTTCAGACATAGCTTTGCAAGCGGAACGCATACCATATCGGTTGCCCTTTTCGGACTGCTTCGCCCCGGCGATACCCTGCTTTATGCAACCGGTCGCCCCTATGATACCCTACATAAGGTTATAGGTCGGTCTGGCGATGGTACCGGCTCGCTTCGGGATTTTGGCGTAAAATATGAAGAGCTTGCAATGACGAACAACGATGTTGATATCGAAGCGGTTAAAAAACGCTGTGCGGCAGGAGGAATTACCGTGGTGGCGTTGCAAAAAAGCTGTGGATACGACAGCAGACTATCCCTGTGTAACGAACAGATAAAAAGGGTGGTAGCGGCGGTAAAATCGATAGATAAAAACATATCGGTATTTGTGGATAACTGCTATGGAGAATTTGTTGAAAAAACAGAACCCACCATGGTTGGAGCCGACCTTATGGCGGGCTCGCTGATAAAAAATGCAGGGGGCGGAATCGCCTCGTCGGGCGGCTATATTGCAGGCCGTGCCGACCTTGTTGAGCGTGCCGCATTTAGGCTTACCGTTCCGGGAATCGGTAGCGAAATTGGCTGTTCGGGAACTGCACTTAGAGAACTTTACCTTGGGCTTTATTTTGCCCCGGGGGTTGTATGTGAAGCGGTTAAAACAGCGGTTTATGCCGACTGCCTGTTTAGCAAAATAGGAATGGTTACCCGCCCAGGTTACAGCAATAAAAGAACAGATATCCTCACCTCGATAGATACCCGCGATGCCGCAAAGCTCTCAGCTCTTTGTGTTGCGGTTCAGGCGGCGTCACCGATAGACAGCTTCGTTTGCCCCGTTTCGGCACCAATGCCGGGATACGACGATGAGGTTATTATGGCGGCAGGCGCTTTTACTGCCGGAAGCAGTATAGAACTCTCCTGCGATGGCCCCATGAGAGAGCCGTTTACCGCATATCTACAGGGCGGCCTTAACTTTGCCGCCTCCAGAATTGCACTGCTAAATGCCGTTACAAAAATCATGCAGCTTTAAAGCGGTCGAAAAAAGCTTCGCAACACCTTTGTTTTTAACACTCTCTCTAATATTCGACAAATTACAAACAGTGTAATAACGTTAATATATACTAAATGGATATTAGCGAGCTGTGCATTTTTCACAAATTAGACACAAAATTTCTATCAAAAAGACTGAGATATTATAATTATTTTCAAAGTTATTGAAATTTTTCTTATATGGTGTATACTTATTTATATGTAAGTAGCAGTATTGAAGGGAGTGTGTTTAAGTTGGACAAGTTTTTTAAGATTTCCGAACGTGGTTCTACCGTTAGAACCGAGGTAATTGCAGGATTGACTACATTTTTTGCGATGGCATATATTGTGGTAACCAATCCTAATCAGGTGGTGGGATTTAGCCATCTTGCCGAGGGTGCCGACCCTGTTTTCCAACAAATTTGGAACGCCGTTTACATAGGTTCAACCCTTGTTGCGGTTTTAGGAACGTTGTTGATGGCATTGTATGCCAAGATGCCTTTTGCCCAGGCTTGCGGAATGGGCTTAAACTCCTTCTTTTTTGTTTCTTTTATACTACCCCAGATAATTTCGGGTGGAAGCCCACTTGCCGGTTATAGAGCCGGACTTGTTATTATCTTGTTAGCGGGACTTGTTTTTTTAGTGTTAACGGTTACCGGTTTACGTGAAAAGATTGCAAAATCGTTGCCGGACTGTCTTAAAAAAGCTATTCCGGCAGGTATCGGTTTGTTTATCGCCTTTATCGGCTTTCAAAATGCCGGTATAATTCAAAACAACGATTATGTTCTGGTGCAGTTTGTTGATATCCACGGCGCCATTATGAGCGAAGGTGGAATAGTAACAGTTATGCCGGCTCTGCTTGCACTTTTGGGCTTGTTGTTAATTGCTATTTTCGAAAAGTTTAAGGTTAAGGGTTCTGTGCTTATTGCAATTCTTGTAATTGCTGTTATCTATTATCCACTAACCGGAACAACCCCTTCGTTTAATATGGGACAGCTTGGCCAGTCTTTCACCGACTTTGCAACAATAGGTCTTGCCGCAGTATTTAGCCCCACTTCCTGGTCGGATGCATTCGTAAGTCCGATAATCGGTGGCGCTGTTACAGCTATACTGCTTATAATAACCTTCTGTATCGTTGATATGTTTGACACTATCGGAACACTTTACGGAACGGCGGCACAGGCAGAGATGTTAGACGAAAACGGCGACCCCATCAACATGACAAAATGTATGACCTGTGACTCTATTGCAACCGTAGCAGGTTCCATTACCGGTACATCAACCTGTACAACCTTTGTTGAATCAGCCGCAGGCGTATCCGCAGGTGGTAGAACAGGCCTTTCCAGCTTGGTAACCGCTATCTGTTTCGCAGTTTGTCTTTTCCTCGCACCGTTTGCTTCACTTATTCCTTCGGCAGCTACAGCACCGGCACTTATCTATGTTGGCGTTCTTATGCTAAGGAATTTCTCTAAGGTAGATATGGAGGATATGCGTTCGGCAGTTCCTGCATTCCTTGCACTTTTCTGCATGCCGATGACATATTCCATCTCAAACGGTATCGGAATCGGCGCTATTGCCTACATAGTTATAACACTTGTAACCGGAAAATACACCAGAAAAGATATAGTTACAACCGTTATTGCAGCACTGTTTATTGTTAAGTTTGTTGCTGCTACTGTTTAGGAGTTAGTTTGTTATGATTTTTAAGACCTTCCAATATAAACGGAGGGTCTTAAACTTTTATCTGTATTAAGCTTGGGGTTATGAATGATACTTGAGAAAATTGATAAATCACTTATATCGGGAATAAGGGAGGTTATGGAGCTTGCCGACCATAAAAGGTTGGAGGAGATTGACTACGACGATTCCTTTATAGTTAAGCAGACCGACATTGCATATATAAACGACGATAAACAGGGCCACCTGTTAGATATCTACAGCATGAAAGATCAACATAAAAACACCCCGGTGATAATAAACGTTCACGGGGGCGGGCTTATCTATGGTTATAAAGAGCTTAACTACAATTTTAATTGCGAGCTGGTTAGGCGAGGCTTTAAGGTGGTTAGCCTAAACTACGAGCTTTTACCAAATACAACCTTGCTAAATCAACTTAAAGATATAGCCGCCGCTATGCGGTTTATACAGGTAAATCGAAACAGGTATAACCTAAACGTTAAAAAGCTTTACATGGTTGGCGATTCGGCAGGAGCACTGCTGTGTTACATGTTCGCCGGAATAAACTATAACGAGGACTTAAAAAAGGTTTTCGGAATTTACCCCGAGAGGATAAGCCTTAAGGGACTTTGCCTTATATCCACTATGTTAGATACCCACCGAAAGGCTTTTTTAAGGGCGATTAACCACTTTGTTGTTGGTGAAAATGAAAAGGAACACAGCGCCTATCCATACCTTGCCAACCCACAGGATATGCCGATACGGCTACCAAAAACACTGCTGATAACCAGTAGTGAGGATATTTTAAGGGAGGAAACACACCGCCTTTACAGCTTGCTTCGGGATAGAAATATATTCTGCAAACTGCACGATGAGGAAAAGGGCGATATTCACCCTCTACCACACATATATCCTGTTGCATACCCCCTCTACGAGGAGAGTGCAAAAACAATCGATCTACTGGTTAGGTTTTTTAATCATAACCTATCTCCTAACGGCCCACCCAGCGGCTATCGCTAACTATAACAACCTCATTGTTTGCTAAGCTTTTAGCTACATCGATTATTCGTTGGTTTTCACTTCCTTTAAAAAGCAAATTTAGATTTAGTTTTTCTAATATAAACCTTGAGTCTATTAAAACATCAATCAGCTGCAAAAGCTCTCGTTGCAGCTCGCCTAATGCCATAAGCTCCTCAAATGTATATCCGCTGTAGCAGGCTATTTCATAGCCATCGGATTTTAGCATTTTTGCAAGCGAAATAAACCCCTCCGGCTGGCAAAACGGTTCGCCGCCGGAAAAGGTTACCCCCCTGCAGAGGGGGTTTTTCTTTATTATGTCGTAAATTTCAGCCACCGATATAACCCTGTTGGGCTCGAAAGAATGGCTTTCAGGATTATGGCAACCTACGCAGGAATGGGGACAACCTTGGCTAAATATGGCAACCCGTATTCCCGGGCCGTCCACCACCGAATCGACAGCAATTCCCGCTATATTAAGGCTTTGCATTTTAGTTATGCTTTACGCGTTGTGACTCCTCGGCCTTTTTAGCATCGTTCCACTTATCCATGGTGCCAACGAGGTATCCGGTGATACGGCGAATACGCTCAAACCCTACATCTTTTCCCTGTTTTACCTCTTTACTCATTTCACGATTTGGACTCATTATTCCTCTCCCTTAACTATAATTCTATGTTCCCAACATGCTTCTAACGGCATCGGGATATTTTTTTCTTATCTCGGCAATCTTTTCGTCGCTTAGTGCCTCGCCTGCCTTTCTGCCGCAACGTGGGCAGATATCATTAATAACTCCAACATATCCGCAAACAGGGTCTCGGTCTACCGGATGGTTAATACTTCCGTATCCGATGCCTGCATCGTGCATACATCTAACAACGCTCTCAAACGCCTCAAGGTTGTTTGCAACATCGCCGTCCAGCTCAACATAGCTGATATGCCCTGAATTTGTGTATCCGTGATAGGGCGCTTCCTTGATAATCTTGTCGTATATAGATATGTTATAATGAACCGGAACATGGAAGGAGTTGGTATAGTATTCACGGTCGGTAACACCCTTTATCTCGCCGTATCGCTTGGCATCCATTCTAACAAATCTGCCGCTCAAGCCCTCTGCCGGAGTTGCAAGCAGTCCGTAGTTAAGGCCCTCTTTGTTAGCCCTATCATCGCAGAAGTCACGCATAAACTTAACTATTTCAATGCCCTTTTGCTGTAGCTCATCGGATTCGCCGTGATGTCCGCCGTAAAGTGCGGTTAGCGTTTCGGCAAGCCCGATAAATCCTATAGAAAGGCTACCATGTTTTAAAACTTCACGAATTTCGTCCTCGGGGTTTAGCTTATCGCTGTCAAGCCAAATGCCTTGACCCATCAAAAATGGATAGTTAAATACACGCTTTTTGCTCTGTAGCTCAAATCGGTCACGAAGCTGTCTTGCCACCATGTCCATTTTATCTTCCAGCATTGCATAAAACTTCTTCTCGTCTCCCTTTGCCTCTATGGCAATTCTCGGTAGATTAATGGAGGTGAAGGAAAGGTTGCCTCGGCTGTTAGAAATCTCGCTGTTTGGATAGGCAAAGTTACCCATAACTCGGGTTCGGCATCCCATGGTAGAAACCTCGGTTTCGGATCTGCCCTCAACATAGTATTGTAGGTTAAACGGGCTATCAAGGAAGATATAGTTCGGGAACAAACGTTTTGCACTAACGCGGAAGGATAGCTTAAACAGGTCGAAATTTTTATCCTCTTTGTTATAGTTAATGCCTTCCTTAACCTTAAAGATATGGATAGGGAATATTGCCGTTTCGCCGTGCCCCAATCCGTTTTCGGTTGCAAGGAGTATGTTTTTTATAACCATTCTCCCCTCGGGTGAGGTATCGGTGCCGTAGTTTATTGAGGAAAACGGCGTCTGTGCTCCGGCACGGGAATGCATGGTGTTGAGGTTGTGAACAAATCCTTCCATAGCCTGAAAGGTTTCACGGTCGGTTTGCGCCGTAGCACGCTCTCTGGTTTTGGATACTGCGTATTCTGTTGCTTTAGCATCAAGGTCGGTATGCTCGGTGAGGTATTTAATTACCGCATCGTCGAACTCTTTTTCCTGTGTGCTCAGACGAACATCTTCCATGCCGCACACATCGCAGGCATACCCTAACGCCTCCTGTGCAATTTCCTGTGTGTTTTCGGTTCTTAATAAATCCTCTAAGCTGTTAGCAAGAAAGCGGGTGTAGGCCTTGGTAAAGGTGCAAGCTACGCCTTTAGCCATGGCATAATCAAAGTTAGGCACTCCCTGGCCGCCATGCTGATCATTCTGGTTAGACTGGATTGCAATTGCCGCTAATGCCGCATAGCTTGATATGCTTTTCGGCTCACGCAAAAATCCGTGTCCGGTCGAAAAACCGCCCTTAAACAATTTTATTAAATCTATCTGGCAACAGGTGGTGGTTAGTGCGTAAAAATCGAAGTCATGAATATGTATGTCCCCATTGGTATACGCCTCTGACTGTTCCGGAGTAAGCAGGTTATGAACATTATATGCCTTTGCCCCTGCCGTTCCTATCTGTAACATGCTTCCCATGGCGGTGTTACCGTCGATGTTGGCATTATCCCTTTTCATGTCGCTAATTCGGGCATCAACGGTTGTTATCTCGTCGATGGTTTTCATAAGCGAGGTGTTAGCTTCTCTAATTCTTGTGCGCTGTGCGCGGTATAAAATATATTTCTTGGCGGCATCCTCAAAACCCGCCCTCATCATTTCATGCTCTACAGCATCCTGTATCTGCTCAATGGTGGGAGGTTGGTCGCCACACTGCTGTTCTAACCTAACCGCCACTGCCGACGCAATATGTGCCGCATCGGTTGCATCACCTTTTATGACACTACCATCAGAGGCTATGCCCTCTGATGCCGCCTGCATAGCCTTTAAAATCGCTTCGGCTATCTTTACATCATTAAATATTACAACTCGTCCATCCCGCTTTTTTACGCTTTTTATCACGCTCTCTCCTAATCCCTGTCTAAATATTGTGTTCGTATAATATTATTGCACCAGATATAGCAAAAGTCAAGGCTTTTTTGTTAAAAAAAATATTATTTGTGTTTTGTACAAATATATAGTATAATTGCTGTTGGAAATATAAATAATCTCCGGCGAAGCCGGAGCTATTGGAAATATTATTTGCAAAGTGTAACTTTGCATTTTGCACTTTGTGCAAAAACATAATATTTTTCAGTGTGGTAGGTATCATCTCCGGCGAAGCCGGAGCTTTTGGAAATACCTCTTGCCTCGGTTCCTCGGCATTTTGCACCTTTAGTGCAAAAACGATGTATTTCTCAGGATGGAAGGTATCATCTCCGCCTGCGGCGGAGCTATTGGAAATATTATTTGCAAAGTGTAACTTTGCATTTTGCACTTCTTGAAAAAACATAATATTTCTCAGTCTGGCAGCTTTGGGTAAATATTAATAAATTAACAATTTTTAACGGAAGGGTTACGGTGAGTATGCAAAATAAATATAAACGGGTTAAGTATGCCTGTTATACTGCAAATGCCTGCATGGCGGCGGTAATAATTTTGCCTGCGATGCTTTTTACAACCTTTAGAGAGCTGTATGGTATTTCCTATTCTCTGCTTGGTTTGCTGGTTGTTGTTAACTTTTGTACCCAACTGATATTGGATTTAATTTTTTCCTTTTTCTCTCATAAATTTAATATGGAAAAAACGGTTAAGATAATACCGGTATTTGCTATTATAGGATTTGCTGTATATGCCATACTTCCGATGCTGTTTCCTGATTATGCATATGTATGTCTATTGATAGGAACGGTAATATTCTCGTCGTCCAGTGGGCTTGCTGAGGTTCTTGTTAGCCCTGTTATAGCCGCAATTCCCTCCGAAAATCCCGATAAAGATATGAGCCAGCTACACTCTGTTTATGCATGGGGTGTTGTTTTTGTGGTTTTGTTTTCCACCGTTTTTCTACAGCTGTTCGGCAGAGAAAACTGGCACATACTTGTGCTGATTTTTATTGCCGTTCCGGCATTATCGCTCTGGTTGTTTACCCATAGCGAGATACCGCATATGGTTACACCGGAACATGCAAGAGGTGTTTTTAAACTTCTGTTTTCTAAGGATATGATTTTTTGCTTTATCTGTATATTTTTGGGTGGTGCATCCGAAAACGTAATGTCCCAGTGGGGTTCGGGCTACCTTGAAAATTCGTTACAGCTTCCAAAGGTTTGGGGCGACATTATTGGAATTGCTCTTTTTGCAACTGCTCTCGGAGTGGGGCGAAGTCTTTATGCTTCTCGTGGTAAAAATATTGCAAAAACAATTTTCTACGGCGCAATAGGCGCAACTGCGTGCTACATAGCGGCGATATTTATTAATATACCGATAATAGGCGCCCTTGCCTGCGCTTTAACAGGTTTTTTCGTTGCAATGATGTGGCCCGGCAGTTTGCTTGTTGCTTCGGAAAAAATGCCGCAGGGCGGAGTTGCCGTGTTTGCCTTAATGGCGGCAGGAGGAGACCTTGGCTCGTCGGTAGCGCCTCAGCTCGTTGGCGTTATAACCGACTTTGCGATTGATAACAGCATGATTATTAACCTTGCAAATGAATTTAACTACACTCCGGAACAGCTTGCCATGAAGGCAGGTCTGCTTGCCGCAACCCTATTTCCTCTTGCAGCAATAGCGGTTTATTCAAGGTTGCTACGTAAAGTGAGCTAACCAAATTTACTAAAAAACATTGCATATAATATGTTACATATAGTATGTTATATACATCTTACTATTGCATTAACATAACTATATGTAGTATAATAACACTATGTTTAGGATTGCTGTTTGTGATGATAAAAGCGAGATGTGTTCTGTTATAGAGAATGCATTGCTCTGCTATGAAAAAAATAACGAAACGGCTCTTGATGTCGAGGTGTTTTACTCGGCAAAGGAGCTGTTTTCGCACCTAAAACAGGGGGACAGCTACGACCTTATTTTTCTTGATATCGAAATCCCCGGCATGACGGGGTTAGAACTTGGAGATAGCATTCGCAACTATATGGACGATTATAGAACAAAGCTTGTTTTTGTTTCCGGCGCTGAAATGTATTATCGTGAGCTTTTTGAGCTTCAGCCGTTACATTTTTTATTAAAGCCGATAAAAGAAAGCGATGTTATAAAGGATTTAAAGTTGGCGCTAAAGCTCTCCGGCATAGAGGATGCAAAGTTTGAATACACCATTGCGAAGGAGCAGTTTAAAATTCCATTCGATGATATTTTACACATCGTTTCGGAGGGTCGAAGAATGGTGCTTACCACCGCTGACGACCGTGTTAAATTTTACTCCACCCTTGAAGACGTTTGGTTAAAGGTTAAAAAACATCGTTTTATACGTATTCACCGAGCATTTATAGTTAACTACAGCTATATTACTGCCATTGCCGCCGATAGAATTACCATGAGTGACGGGGCGGAATTTACCATTGGAAGAGCATATAAAGAGGAGTTCCGACATCTTTCTTCTCTATACGAAAAGGAGATGTTGATATGAATACTACAATAATACTACTCATTGTTATTATCATACTGCTTAATATCACTATCATATGTTTGGCGGCAGGGCTTAAAAGGCAGAAAACAAAAAATGCCGAACAGCAGGATATAATCTCTAAACACGACTGCCATCTAAGCGAGCTTGAGCGGGAACTGCAAAAGGCAAGAGCCGGCCGACACGACTATAAAAATCATCTTGCATCGTTGCGCGGTCTTTTAGCGAAAAACGAGGTTGACGAGGCGGTTTTATATATAGAAAACCTCATAGAGGAAAACAGCAAAGAAAAAGGCGCAATTTCCTGCGGCAATGCCGTTGTAAACAGCATTTTAAACGCTAAAGCAATCAGGATGAAGGAGTGCAACATCATTTTTAAAGTAGACGCAACCCTTCCTCGACGGCTTAACCTTCAACCCTCACAGCTAACTGCAATAATTGCAAACCTTTTAGACAATGCAATAACAGCGGCCGAAGTGTGCGAATTCGGATATGTGGATCTACAGCTTAAACACAGCAAGGGTAACCTTGTTTTGCTTATTAAAAACCCATATGAGGGGGAGCTTATAAAAAAGGGCGATGATTATATAACCACGAAAAATGACAAGAAAAACCACGGCATAGGCCTTAAAACAGTTCTTTCAACGGTTGAGCGACTTGGCGGAAGCTGCGAAATAGAACAGCAAAACGGCGTTTTTTCGGTGTTTATTATGGTTAACGCATAGCCTAACCGGTTGATGTATTTTGATTGATGCATTTCGGGCGATGTAATTCGGGCGATGTAATTCGTTACATTAAAGACGTTATTGGTGACAAACAACGGTTTGTCGCCAATTTTTTAAATATAATTTAAATAACACGAACCTAATAGTACGAGAAATACATCGTTTTTGCACAATGCGCAAAATGCAAAGTTATACTTTATAAGAGGTATTCCCAATAGCTCCGCCAAAGGTGGAAATAATAAAATAAGCCAATAGGAGGTTATATATGAAATTGTTATTAATATTTTTAATTCCGATATTATTATCCGGTTGTACCGAGATATTAGTGCTACAGGAAAACCCCACCGAACAGCAGACCCAGCCGGAGAAAATTGCCATAGAACCGGACGATAATATTATACCGGTGTCGCCATACGGCGCACAAACCGAAAATGGATACTACGAGAAGCTTCGGCTATATATGATTAACAACCTCTCCTACTACGATATACCGAGTATGCAACACATAATAGTGTGTTCGTCGCCAAACTGCACCCACAGCGACGATAGCTGTGCCGCCTATATAGGCGAGGATGTTATGCAGATGACTTCGGCGGTTGGCTCGAATGAACTTATCTACTACAGAAGCGGCACCGAGGAGGACGGCACACCGTACTACAGATTAGAGTTGATTGATGGAACAAATCGCTTTATAAGAGAAATAGCCGCCTTTGATACTTTTATTCAGCTTTTAGCGGTTAGCGACGATAGGCTTTATCTTGTTGAGAACAACACGCAGTTTATGTCGGTAGATATAGAAAGCGGAAGAAAAACGTTAATTTTTAGCGACTATGCATCATCGGCGTCAGAGTTTATGTCCGGCTTTATTAATGCCGCCTATATTATAGGGGATTCGCTCTATCTACTAAAAAAGGAACCTACCGAACCGCTACCGGCAAACATAGTTAGCTACGAGGAATTGCCGGACAGCACCAACGTTACCCTTTACCGAATAGATATAAACACGGCACTGATTGAAGAGCTGTTTAGCGAAACGGTGGCAACTTTTGATATGCCCACCTACAGTTTTTCCTCAGGATATCTGAGCTCAACACACCAGGGGGTTGTAAAGGTGTACGACCTTACGCAGCAAACCACACATGAGCTACCGCCGATAACACCGCAAGACGGCGAAAACATATATTTTGCCGTGCCGAGCACGTATATTAACGGATATGTAACCTTTGCGGCTTATAACGCTAACGATGGCTCCGAAATATACTATCATCAAAACCTTGAAACAGGCGAGATTATTCGCTCCTCTTTAAGCTATGAGGCAACTATAGACATGACCTTTAGTCAAATTGTACCTATTCCGATATATGCCGACCTTGGCGATATGCTAATTGTAGGAATTTCTCAGCAGCAGTTTACCGTTAGTTATGAAGCGCCGGACGGAATGCAGACCACGGTTAACGCATTTGACAATACGGCACTTATAGACAAGGCGGATTATTTTGCCAATATCGAAAATTTTCGCCCCTTCGATAACTCGTCGATACTAACGGCATTAAATCTTACGGAGGAATAGCGCATGAAAAGAGTTTTAACAATTACTATAGCGCTATCGCTTGCGCTACTGCTTACGGGTTGTTTCGATGCTATGCCACAGCAACAAGACGGCGAGATAATACCGATAAAGGAGTATGGAGCTATTCCGGACGAGGGCGGATACTACTCGATGGAGTACATTCCAGGCAATAATGTTTTTACCTATACCGACATAGAAACGGCAACCGAGGAGATTGTTAAGGTAGACGGAGTGCCGCAGATATTTGATGTTTATAATCCCGAAGCAAAAAGCCCGATGTATATATATCCCATAGGCGATAAGTTGGTTTACAGCTACGCAGATATGGAGTACTACCGCTTAGAGCTGATGGATAAAAACAGCGGAGAGAGTAGCGTTATATATGAAGATAAAGATTCGGTATTGTTAGGATTAGTTGCCTGCACAGACAGAGCGGTTTTTATATCCACCTACCTTCCGGATAACGGCACACAAAAGCTTATTCGTGTGGGACTCGATGGTGAGGCAACCGAGCTTGCAAGCCTTTCTACCGATATGGGTGAGCTGGCTCAGGACTTTTCGCCACACAGCATCTACCCCATAGATAACGTGTTTTATGCAAGCATAAGTACCATGCAGGGCAACGAGATAAGAATGATAGGCGAAAACGGAGAGATAACCGAACTTGCTTTCTTGCCGGGCTATGAAGAAACCGCCTTTTCCGACTTTCACGGTGATGGATATTATCAGCTTTCTACAGATCAAACGTTAAGCCGTTTTGATCCTGCAACAAAGGAAATTACCGAGCTTGGAAAGATAACCTCGGATTACCCGATAGACTATATGAACCCGATAGGTGGAAATCTGTTTTTAGGGTATTCTTATGGCGAGGAAGAAATGATTACCCTAACCATAGACCTTGATAGCATGTCGGCAGAAAAAGTTGAGCTAAGCTTTACCGAGAAATATGCAACATGGCAGGAAATCAACCGCCTTATAGCTCCCGTTATTATGGTGGGGGATAACGTAGTAGTGGTTAACGACTCCAGCTATGCAACAGTTTTAGTAACCAACCACGGCATGGATAGAGAGGAGATAAGAGGTTTTATGTTCGAGAAAACGGCGGTGATATCAAGGGCGGATTTAAAGGAAAACAACGAGGCATACACCGAAATTGACCGCACCGAGCTTTTAAGTTTAGTTAACACAGGAGATGAAGAATGAAAAAGATTGTAATATTATTAACGCTTGCGGCTATGGTGTTTATAACCGGCTGTAGCGAAAGGGAAATAACAACGGAACAGCCGAGCGTAAGCGATGCCGTATCAAACGAAAACTCCACCCATGATACTGCCAACGGCAGTGCCGTTGGCACAAGTTCCGAGGCGGTAGCATTCGATGAGCAGGTTAAAGGGGTAGAGGATTACACCGGTTTCACCGATGAGGGCATATACTATGAACTGCATTTTGGGGTAAACCATTTTTTAACATATATCGACCTTGCAACGATGCAACAGGTATTTTTGTGCTCAACACCAAACTGCACCCATAGCGACGACAGCTGTCCCGCATATTTTCATAACGGCAATGGAAAAGCGCTTATAACCGCCACCCCAAGCCATGATAATTCGTCGCTGTTTATGCTAACCCATACCAGCTTTGCAGAACAGAACGCCAGTACGCTAGAGCTTGCAAGATGTGAGCTATCCGGTGCAAACCCCGAGGTTATCTACTTTGCCGAAAATGAGGGGGTTAGCCTTGTTGCGGTGGGTGAAAAGCATCTATATGCAGAGATTAGCAATAATGATAGCGGAGGGCTTTATGCCATAAACCTCTCGAGTAAAGAAAAAACTCTGTTGTTTTTACATGAGTATGATAACGTTCTTTTCCCATCGTTTACGGCATATGGCGACAGTATATATGTAGTTTATGATAGGGTAGAAGATGGGGTGTATGATCCGACGGACCCGATGAAATCGCCCGAAAGCAGAGAGTTTACCATAGATAGAATTAATCTTATAAGCGGCGAAACCGAGACATTATACAAACAAACGCTTGCAGCAGAGGAATATCTGCCGGGTATGCTTTATAAAGGGCAATACTACATTAACAATTACTTTGAAGGAAGCGAGGTAAATCGTCTTAACTACGATACGGGGGAGATAGAAACAATAGGCGATTTTGGAGATGTTAATCAGTTTAGCTCACTTATAAGCTACATCGACGGATATTTTACCATAGTTGATCTTGACGATGAAAATGAACGACGTTATTACACCCACATGAATATCGAGACCGGCGAGGTAATACAAACCCCGTTTACCTACAACAGCAATGCGCAGGGCAGTAGTTTTAACGTAGAGATGAGGATTATTGCCGACCTTGGCGAAGAACTGATGTTACAGACAGCCGAAACCCTTTTAACCTTTAAGGTTTATAACGAGTTTGAAGAGAAATACGATTACCCTACCAATCCGGTGCACAGCTATGCTATAATAAGCAAGGCAGATTATTTTGCAGGAATAGATAACATGCGCCCAATAGATAACAGCATGATAATAGAGGCGTTTTCATAAAAAGGAGGTACGTGATGGTTTTTAACGATGTTAATACTTTAGAGGTATCGGCACTTAAAAAAACCTACTTTACCGGCAGTGTTTTTAGGCGGCAAAGCAAATCTGTTGAGGCTTTAAAGGGTGTGGACATAGTTTTTACTCCAGGCCTTTATGGGTTGCTTGGGCCAAACGGTGCGGGAAAATCGACCCTTATTAACATAATAACCGGAACGATAAACCAAAGTTCGGGTAAGGTTCTTTACAACAATAAAACCAGCCGTAAACTTAATGCCGACTACCGACGAATACTGGGCTATATGCCACAGCAACAGTCGCTTTACGAGAGCTTTACCGGCAGAGAATTTCTTGCCTATATGTGCGCACTAAAGGAGATAACCAGCAGTGCGGCGCAGAAGGAGGTTGTGCGAACTGCCGAGCTCGTTAACCTAACACGGGAACTGGATAAAAAATTATCCGCCTACAGCGGCGGCATGAAACAGCGACTGCTTGCCGCAAACGCACTGCTGGGCAGTCCCGAAATACTTGTGCTGGACGAGCCTACGGCAGGGCTTGACCCAAAGGAGCGTGTCAGGCTTCGAAATTTAATGGCAGAGATAGCAAAAACAACTATAGTAATACTTGCAACCCATGTTGTTTCGGATGTTGAGAGTGTTGCCGATAAAATAATTCTTTTAAAAAGCGGAGAAGTTGTGGATATTAATACCACCGACAACCTTATAGAAAAATACGCCCCTTCGGGCGATCTGGAACAGGTTTATCTTAACATTTTTGGCGAGGAATAATAACGAGAGTGAGGTTTACCGTGCTGATTTTAGCCGAGCTTAAAAAGTTAATAAAAAATAGAAGCTTTCTTTTATATCTTCTGCTGTTAGCCGCTATTAATTTATTTCTAATCTGGTTTTTTAACGAGCCGAGTGTTCACAATTCACCACAGCAGGCATACCGACAGATGTCGGAAGATTTAGCCGGTCTTTCGATGGAGGAAAAGGGTGAGTTTATAAACCAAAGGTTTGAATACGTCGAGGCGATGTATCTGCTAAACGAGCTTTACAGCTACGGAAATATTTACGGCACCGATAATGAATATTATATAGGTATGCAGGAGCTTAATGCCGATGTGATAGAAAATTACGGTAGCGAGTATGCAAAGGGCGTAAAGCTTAGCTATACCGATTCGCTTGGCGATGAGTTTGCCTTTATAAACGAGATACACGAAGAATATCGTCAGGTTGCCGGCTACGATGAATTTTTAAGCGAGATAGAGGAGGCAGGCAACAACCTTTCGTCCATATCAATATTTGCCGATGAGGATAGCTACGACAATAAGAATATAGTATCAACCCAGCTTGCCTATGAGGGTATGCGTGGCACCGATATTGACTATCATCCTCAAAAAGCATTAATGACGGCAACCGATTTTGTTGCAACCGATATAGTGCTTATTTTTGCCATGGTTCTAATAAGCTTTGCGTTGATACAAAAGGAAAAGGAGACCGGACTTTTACGATTAATACGCTGTACCGCAGGAGGCAAGGAGAAAACAGCTGTTGCCAAGGTTGCAGCGCTTGCCGTAACCCTACTTTGCGTGGTTTTTCTTTTCTACGGAATTAACCTTATTTTCTGCAGTGCATCTTACGGCCTTGGCGACCTAACGCGCTCGGTTCAGTCGGTCCCTGATTTAATGCGAAGCACCTTAAACCTCACGGTAGGCGGCTATATCTTAGTATTTATGATAACAAAATGGATGGCGGCACTGATTATAGGTTTGTGGATTTTGCTTTCGATGCTAATTGCAAACCGCCTTTTAACCGGTATGTTGCTCTCGCTTACGCTTCCCGTTGGCTTCTACCTTGTTAGGGGGGCAATCTCGGCAACCTCTACCCTAAACGTTCTGCGCTATGCAAATCCGATAAGCTATCTTCAAACCGATGAAATTCTCGGTAACTATCGCAATCTATATTGGTTCGGTGGCGTTGTTAGCATGGTAACGGTGGAGTTCCTGTCAGCGGTAATATTATCGATTATTATACTCTTAGTATTTTTTATTCTGTTTAGATATGGACAGTTTGCCGTAATGGGAAGAAATATGCTATATCTGCCGAGGATAAAAAAGTTTAAGCTAACAAGCGTATTTAAAACCGAGTGGCGCAAGGTTTTGTTGATAGGGGGCGGGTTACCTGTGATAATAATTGCGCTTTTATATCAGGGTTATGGGCTGTATAATTATAATGTTTATAAGGATAACTCGGACAATATATATCGAGGTTATATGGAAAAGCTCGGCGGCGCGCTAACCGAGGAAAAAGGCGAATTTTTAGCATCGGAAGAGGAACGGTTTGAGGGTGTTGCCGAGCTGGAGAAACAGCTTAGATACGGCATGATATCGGAATATCAGTTTAATTTAGCGCTATCATATAACTACTATGAATATGAGGAATACAAGGTTTTTAACGATGTGCTTGCAAGGGTAGCATATGTATCTCAAAATCCCGGAGCACAGCTTTTGTACGACAGTGGATACAGAATGCTGTTTGAGCTGGATGAAACCGAATTTGGAAAGGACTTTGAGTCAAGCATAATTGCAATACTGATGACGGTGGTAATACTCGGTGGCTATTTTTCGATAGAGCGAATAAGCGGAGTTAGGCGAATACTATATTCAACACCGCTTGGAAGGGAAAAAACGGTTATAACAAAGCTGATAAACTCGGCGGTAATCTGCGTTATTATTGCAGTTATAACAACCCTGCCACCTATACTTGAGATGGCAAAAGAATATGGCATAGATAGTATTTTTGCTTCGGCAAAAAGTATTCCGGAATATGCATCACTTCCTTTTTTTATATCAATACTCACGGTAATTATTCTTGAATTTATTCTAAGGCTGATAGCAATAGCCTTTGTGGCGGCGGTAACGCTAACCATCTCCCAGTATAACGACAGCTATATAACGGTGGTTATGAGCTCTTTTACAATCTTTTTAATGCCGATGATTTTAATCTTTATCGGGCTACCGCTTGTTAGCTTTATAACAATTTATCCGCAGTTTAGCTATAGCGCAAATCTTTCACAGGGCATGCTTTTAGCCACGGCGCCCATATTCTTTGCGGCGGTTATGGCTTACGCCACATACGTTCTTTGTGAACGGATGATAGATAAATACTGCTGGAATTTCACCGATCTATAAATAATCTCCGGCGAAGCCGGAGCTATTGGATATACCTCTTGCCTCGGTTCCTCGGATAACGTAGTTCGGTTCGATTTTTTTTGTATTGCACCTGTGGTGCAACTGACGAACACAACCAAGTTGTTATAAACAATCAGGCTAAAACAGTTTGCACAACCTCATAACATTGTGCAATGTTTGTCATGCCAACGCTCATGGCAACATGATGGAGTTATCTCCCCATACCAGAGAAGATGTTGAGCAACACATGGTAGAGTACTTAGCGGATATCTACCTTGAAGACTTCATGCCGGATTGGTTGATATCCAGAGACTGGCAACACCTACAACCTAAGCCAACACCAACGGAAGAGTTGCAAGAGGTTGAACAAACGACCTTGTAACCACAAAAAAGCCCAGTATAACAACTGGGCTTTTTCCATGTTCTGGAAGTTATTACCAAAACTGGAAGTTGTTCGGACTGGTAGCTCTCTTCAAACAATCCAAAGAGAATTGTTTGTCAAGCCAAACAATACCCTTTTAACGGTGGAGTATTCCAAACAAGAATGTTCTCGGCTGTGGAATAGTGGAGCAATCAATTATCAACAGTGGAACGTGAACCGTTCCCCCCTCAATCCTTTCTCTTGTTCTCAAGGTGGGCTTAGTCCTCGCTCCTCACCCCCAACGGTTCACCATTTACAGGTGCAACTAACCGTTGCACAATCTCGCTCCGCTCACTTCTTCGTGGGGGCATGGTGGTTCGCTCCGCTCGAAAGATAGCCCACTGCGGTGGGCGGTGAGCTCCTCGGAGCTATTGGAAATACCTCTTGCCTCGGTTCCTCGGCGTTTTGCAAGCAAAACCAGTCTGCAAAAGCCGGAGATAATATTGAAAAACACCTCTTACAATGCCAACTACTTTGGCTTTGTAAGAAGTGCAAAATGCAAAGTTACACTATGCAAATAATATTTCCAAAAGCTCCGGCTTTGCCGGAGATGATTTATTTCACCTG
>CAYJDA010000026.1:0-30259 GCA_964368815.1 uncultured Oscillospiraceae bacterium | reverse complement strand
CAGTCGGACGGTATTGAATTAAAGCAATAACATCCTTTTTGATTACACCATACACGTCAAAATGGACTTCGCTCCATTAAAAAATCCCGTCCGGTAGGGCGGGATTTTCTCATACCGCTACGTCATTTCTCCTTTCTGCACAAAAGCGTTCACTTATCGGCTGCGGCTTGTAAACGCGCTGCAGGACGCCGAACGCTCACTTTTTCTTTTGTGCAGTTTGCGTTCGTTCCCAGTCGGGCGGTGTTGAATTAATGTAATAACATCATTTTTGATTACACTACACACTCGTCGTAAACTATACGTAGTTTGCGACGAGTTTTTCTTGTCTGAAAACCACCGGTTGTGCCGGTGGTGCGGAAAAAGCTTTAGCGTTGAGAATGAAAAAAAGTTCCTTTTGGTGTGGTGTAAATATAAGTAATGCGGCAAAATGCCGCAATGGGGTCATGGCAACTGCAAACAACACCAAAAGTATTAACGACAAAACAATTATCATTGTTTCACATAGGCTTTCCATGCTTAGCGGGTGTGATAAGATTTTTAAGATTGAAAATGGATGCTTAGTTAATACATAAGCTTTGACAATGTGAGCAGCGTCGGTGCTATAGATTGACACATAATGCAAGGTTAACATAACTCATACGATATACTGCCATATTAACCCATGTGTGTGCATTGCCGTAGTGCTTCAGTCTGCGGTTTTTCTTACAAAAGCTGTGCCAGTTCAATGCTGTGCCCCCAAAAAAAGTTAGACTTGATTGTGTAGTGACTGATGTTGCCACACTGTTTTTATGCGGCTTGGTAATTTAGCCTGTTTTACATATTGACATAAATTTAAATGTGTGATATCATTATAACGAAATACGATAACGATTTTCGTTATAAAAATATTAGGGGAAAATTTGAATAAGTTAAGTTTTTTAAAAGATGTACTAATCTGCTCGCTTGGAGCATACGGAGGGCCGGAAGCTCATATTGGGGTGTTTTTAAATCAGCTCGTTGGCAAAAAGAAATATGTTTCAGAAGAAGAATTGGTCGAATTAAATTCTCTGTGCAGTATTTTACCGGGCCAACAAGCACACAAACTATTGTGGCGGTTGGATATAAAATGGGTGGTATTAGTGTTAGCAGTTTTAGGACTCGGATTTATTATATAAGAGGTTATTATGGAAAATCAAGTATTAAGAAAATTATTTTTAGGTTTTATACAAATTCATATTCTAAGTCATGCAAAGGACGAACCCGTCTTTGGTTCATTTATGATTGAGGAGCTGAAATCACATGGATATGATATAAGTCCGGGGACTCTATACCCAATATTTCATAATTTAGAAAAATCGGGACATCTCACCGTTGAGAGTAAAAATCACGATGGCAAGGTAAGGAAATACTATTCTATAACCGAAAAAGGTAAAGAAACATTACTTGAAGCAAAGAAAAAAATTAAGGAGTTGACTGGTGAGATATGAGTAATGAACTTCGAAAGGATATATTAAAGGATTTTCAGATAAAGAAATTCTGTGCATACGGATTTCTCAAAAACCTAAAATTTTTTGAACCGTATCTCATAATATACTTGATGAGCAACAATATAAACCTCTTTCAAATCGGTGTGTTAATTGCCATTCGAGAGGTGATTATAAACGTGTTTGAAATCCCCTCGGGACTTATAGCCGATTATTTTGGCAGAAAAAAAGAGATGTATTTTTGTTTTGGGTTTTATATCGTCTCATTTATCCTATTCTTTTTTACTGACACCTTTACCCTTGCCGCCTTTGCAATGGTTTTCTTCGGGTTTGGTGAAGCCTTTAGATCGGGCACTCATAAGGCTATGATTTACAGCTACTTAGACGCTAAAAACTGGCAGAGTGAAAAAACGTTTGCGTTCGGTCGAACCCGCTCCTTTTCGCTTATAGGCAGTGCAATAAGCAGTTTAGTCGGAATTATATTAATACTCATTGTGCCGTCTGACGGGTATATCTTTTTGTTTTCGGTAGTACCGTATATATTGGATTTATGTTTGATTATGAGCTACCCGAAATTCCTCGACACCTCCGATAAAAATCATGGCACTTCATTTAAAGAGATGACAAAAGGACTTATCGATAGTTTTAAAATAAACAAAAAGCTTCGAAATATCTTAATAGAAGAGGGAGTTGCCGAGGCGGGTTTTTCCTACGTGAAGGATTTAATTCAACCCATTTTAGAGATTATTATCATAGGTAGCGGAATTTCGGTCATTGCCTCGCTGTCTGCCGACGATAATTTAAAAGTGATATTGGGGCTGGTTTACACCGTGCTTAATCTTTTCGGCTCGTATTTCTCGAAAAATGCATACATACTAAAAGGAAAAAGAACGAGTTTAGCCTGTCTGTCCTTAATTCATTTAGCCTATGCCGCTTCCTGCGGTCTGCTTGCGATATTCTCGGGTCAATATTTGGTAGTGTGCATCATATATGTTTTCGTATATGTTTTACACAGCGTTCGCAAGCCGATGTTTGTCGACGAAATAGATAATAATATAGACAAATCGAACAGAGCCACCGTCATAAGTGCCTCGGCACAGCTAAAGTCGTTGTTTTTGATAACATGTGCACCGATTTTGGGATTCGTTGCAGATAAAGTTGGGATCGGTTTGGTTATGGGTATTTTGTGTGTAGTGTTTATGGCTACACTCCCATTGTTAAAAACAAGGACTTTAGGTGAAACTCATATACACAACTCTTAAAACATATCTAAATAATAAAATGAAACAGGCAGAGATGTCTGTTTTTAATTTTAAAAAACCTCTTGACAAAAATGGGTTAATTGTATATAATCAACCCATACCCCTTACGGGTATAGAGTATAGGAGATTTTATATGAAGCAATGTATGGATGTAGATGCTATTAATAAGCGTCTTAAAAAAATTGAGGGGCAAGTGCGTGGCATTAGCAAAATGGTTAATGATGATAAGCCTTGTGAGGATATTCTAATTCAAATCGGTGCTATCAAATCAGCACTTCACAAAACAGGGCAACTTATACTTGAGGGGCATATGCACCACTGCGTGCTTGACGGCATAAGTAGCGGAAAAGAAGATGAAACAATAAATAAATTAATTTCAGCACTTAATCAGTTTTCTAAAACAATATAATCTTCACCGAAGGTGGAGTTATTAGAAATATTTTTTGACTCATTTCATTCGTGGTTTTGCACTATATGCAAAGCCGTAATATTTCATGTGCTATTAAATTTGATATAAATAAGGGGAGATATAATAAATGAAAAAGCAAATAATGAAACTTAACTCTGTTCCAATGCTGTGGATTTCGGGTATATTTTTGCTTGCGAGTTTTATAACAGAGTACATACTACCGCTAATGAATATACCTTTTGAGTTCCCTGTAAACCCTGCTTGGGTATCGCTTATAATTTCGGGTATTCCTCTTGCATACCTTGCGGTAGTAAATACTTTAGATAAGAGAATTACTTCACCACTTTTAATCACTATCGCAATGATAGCCGCTGTTTATATCGGTGACATCTTTGCGGCTGGCGAAGTTGCCTTTATCATGGCTATAGGTGAACTGTTAGAGGACAGAACAGTTGAAAAAGCAAAAAAAGGTATTGAAATGCTTTTAAACCTTGTTCCGGCACAAGGTCGGGTACTCACCGAAAATGGCGAAACTATGGTTGGGGCGAAAGATATTAAACAAAATGATATATTAAGAGTTTTACCGGGTGAAAGTTTCCCTGCAGACGGTGTAATTATTGTTGGCGACACAACTGTTGACCAAAGTATAATGACAGGTGAGAGTTTACCTGTTGATAAATCTGTAGATGATGAAGTATTTACAGGCACTATAAACCGTTTCGGTTCTGTTGATATGAAGGTAACAAAATCTTATGCGAATTCATCACTGCAAAAAATGATTAAACTGGTTGAAGATGCCGACAACCAAAAAGCACCAACACAAAAAATTGTAGATAAATGGGCAGGTTATCTTGTTCCACTTGCTTGTATAATAGCAATAGTTACATATTTAATTTTCACCTTTGCTTTAGATAGACCCGATGATGCACTTATCCGTGCGGTTACTATTTTGGTTGTTTTCTGCCCTTGTGCTTTGGCGTTGGCTACGCCTACTTCTATTATGGCAGCTATCGGCCAAGCTACAAAAAATGGTGTTCTTGTTAAGTCAGGTGAAGCATTAGAGCGTATGGGTACAGTTAGCACTGTTTGCTTTGATAAGACAGGTACTATAACACATGGTAAACTTGCAGTAAGTGATATAAAAACCTTTAATTATGACGAAAATGAACTGATAGCTCTTGTAAGCACGGTTGAAAGTCGTTCGGAACACCCTATTGGCAAAGCTGTTGTATCTTATGCTAAAGCAAACAATGTAAATTTATTAGAGTTAAAATACTTCACTATGGCTGTCGGAAAAGGTGTTGTTGCAACTGTAAGTGGAACACAAGTCTTCTGTGGCAACGAGAAACTAATAGAAGATAACGCAAAAGTAACTATTTCAAACGAAGAAGCTAATGCAATTTTAGCACTAAGAGAACAGGGGAAAGCTGTAATAATAGTAGCGAACACAGATAAAGTTATCGGTGTTATCGGGCTTTCTGATGAGATTAAAGACACATCAAAAGTAGCTATTTCTAACCTTAACTCAGCAGGGATAAACAAAACTGTACTACTTACAGGTGACAACGAAAAAAGTGCTAACTTTATAGCAAACAAAGTTGGAATAACCGAGGTTAAATCTTCACTTCTTCCGGAAGGAAAAGTTACAGCAGTGAGCGAGCTTATGCAAAATGGAAACAATGTGTGTATGGTTGGCGACGGTGTGAATGATGCACCTGCACTTAAAACCGCAAATGTCGGAATTGCAATGGGTACAATGGGTAGCGATATTGCTATTGATGCCGCCGATATTGCTATTATGGGTGATGATATAACTAAGATTTCTTATATCAAAAAGTTATCAAATGCCACTATTTTCTCAATTAAATTTAACATAACAATGTCAATGGTGATTAACTTTGGTGCAATTATTCTTTCAGTTATGGGTTTGTTAAATCCAGCGACCGGAGCGCTCGTGCATAATGCAGGCTCGGTGTTAGTTGTGTTAAACGCTGCAAGGCTGTATGATAAAAAAATAGTATAAAAAAATTGTTATCACGCATTTAGAGTAATTACTAAATGCGTGACTATAATTTTTGCCTACAAGCTTGGCATATCCCAATTAATACTCGCATTAGTATAGTGAAACTTCTTCGCCGAGTAGGTTGCGATAAATGTATCGAATTATACAGCTATCGTGATTCTGTGGTGCCAGTAAATTTAGTAAGCGCATTAGTAGCAACTTGCGCACTTGGAGTCTATTTTCTTTTTGTTTGTTACTTTTATATAATATCTAACGAATAAATCCGTGCAACATTGCTTCCCCATGTGTCGTGTGGGATAATTTTAATTTTACTACTGCTTACATTAAGTGGTATACTTAATAGTCTTGAACAGTTATCACTAATATCGCATATTGAGACCCAGTTATTATCACCCTTGTCGATATACACACTTAAAGATTTGAGTAGCGTTTTGGGCATTATCAATGGCTTATCAGCTAATCTTATGTTGCATCTCATTGGAAAATTCTGTAATTCTCTATGATAATCATGATGACTAACTCTATTTAAATCACTGTCAAGAACTATACGTAACGCATTAAGCCGCATAGGCTTTTCGAATGAAAAAACGATTTCATCTCCAAAATTACCTTCCCATGCGTGGTCAACCCCGTTGATACACCTTTCTACCCCGTCAATTAAAAGTTCTGTATTACCCGACGTTGCCTTTAAAACGGCTCTTTTAGTCAAATCACTTGCCTCTCTTTTATGGAACGGCACATAACAATCGTCATCCATTAGATGCTTTTGCATTGTTTTTATATGTGATAGAGTATAAATCTCTCGTGGTAATATATCATTTTTTATCGCTAAGTCGGCAGCAGTCCCAACAGCTTGGCCAATAATTCCACAGGTGCCCATAACGCGGGTAGCAGCCATTGCCGCATGTGTAGCACTTATGTTTCGTCCTGCAAACATGAGGTTATCAATATTTTTTGAATATAGACTGCGGTATGGTATTCCAAACGGTGAGGGGGTTTTTGTATATATTGTAGGTTCATCATCCTTTGCTTCGAAGCCATATGAGTTGTGGTTATCGATTGTCCATCCACCATATGCAACAATATCATCAAAGTGTCCGCCTTCTAAAACATCCTTTTCACTTAGAATAAAATCGCCAACATATCTACGACTTTCACGTTTCCCCGGGAGGAATCCAATCCACTCTATGTCCCAGTTTTCCGAATCATATTTACCACTGTTTTTAATATAATTCCATGTTCCGTAAGCCACCTTTACTAGGCGTTCACGAATCTCCTCGGTATCGTCCAAGCTGTTATCTACTCCACCGAGTTCCATCCACCAAAAATTATCATCTGACCACGAGGTTCGGGTTTTAGAGTTAAGACGTTTATTAAAATCCTTTTCGGTGTATTTCGGAACCCAGTTAGGAGGAATAAATTTTACCGGGTTGTTCGTCTCTCTTGCCTGAATCAAGCAAGAGAGCCCCATAGTTTGATTGTTAGATACTTTAGGTGCAATAGTTTCTCCAAATTCGTCAGCACCTTCTTGCCCTACTCTATATTCGGCTCCTGTTAACGGTGCAAGAACACTATCACCCGAACAATCAGCAAATATTTTTGCAGTAACTTTATGCCACTTTTGTGTGGTGGTTTGCCAACCGGTAATAGATAATATTTTATTGTCCAGAATTTCGGCATCACAGCAAGAGCAGTTAAGCAGAAGAGTTATATTTTTTTGATACTGCACCTTTTCATACATAATACCGTCCCACAGAGAAAAATTTAGTCCCGGATTACGATAAATGTTCTCTAAAGCCAATTCTTCAAGTAAACCAGTCTCACGGTTATTTTCTCCGTGAGCGCCACGTATCCACATTCTTATTTCACTGGACGCATTACCTCCAAGCACGGGTCTATCCTGCATTAAAACTACTCTTGTGCCGCGGCGTGCAGCAGAGATAGCGGCAAACATACCTGCTATTCCACCGCCTATTATACAAAGCTCTGTTTGATGTTCAACGGTTTTAAATCCAGTTATCGAATTGTTACTTATCATTATTTCCTCTTATCTATACCAATAAAAACTTAAAATACTCTTCATAGGCAAGCGACATGAATTTTCCGAAACGCCTCAGATTATCTTTATTACAAGGTACTTTCTTTTCATAAAGCGAATAGGGCACTTCTATTGAGCATACAAACTTTGCGCCGCTTCTTTGGAAGTATGCAGATGCATTAGTATGTGACAAAATATCAGTTGTGTTCCATTCTACGCCAAACTCAAGATTGTTTTGCTTGCAATAAGGAAGATCGCCCTCTTGATAATTTTCAGCCGCTATTCTTTCTAAAATGAGAGAGTAGCAATCCTGAACACCGCCCATAGGCAACATGTTCTTAACTATATGCATCATTTCGTGCCTTTCACCGTAGATATAAGGGCTGTGGTAGTCCATGAATGCAATAGGAGGATATTCTTTTACATGAGACTGAACACATCGAGTAAAACTCCAACATGGATAGTCAGAATAATCACGATTATGATCATGGGGGATGCGGTATTTACCCTGATCACCACATTCGACACCATCTAAATCTGCAAATGGGAACACATGAAAATAAAAATTTTCCATCAGCATAGGGGAGTTTTTAACTATTTGTTCAACAACGCCCTCAAGAACATATGCAGCAGGCGATTCGCAGGCATGGTGGCGGCAGGTAAAATAAACATTTTTACCACTTTTGGGATTGCCGAACTGCATTAGAGGAATATCTCTTCCTTTTTCACTTTTTCCGATGAAGCTACGCTGTATCTGTGATTCGGGATATTTATTAATAAATGTATTATAATCATCAAGCTGATAGGGAATCGAAAATGCAAAGTAACGCTTATTGTCGTTCTCATCAAAACTAAAAGTAAACTCAGAACGCCCATTGCAACACTCGGTGCCACACCATTCCCAGTTTACACGATCAACACTGGTACACGGCCCGCAATCACTTATCACGTTTTTATTTGCAAATTTAAAGGTTATTGTTTTTCCCTGCATGTTTTCAGCACAGAAGTTCCAATAAAACCACCATTGTATTGTGTCTCTTGTATCCTGCTCAATTACAATAACATCGTCTGATATATCATTTACCAATATATTTCCGCCCGGATAATCTCGGTGAATTATATAATTATTCATATCAATCTCCTTTATTCTTATCCTTTAACACTACCGGAAGTTATTCCGCTGATTAAATATTTTTGCCCTAAAAGGAATACAATAACCATTGGTAACAGTGCACACACCCCTGCAGCAATTACCAATACGTCCTGTGTTTGCCCCATATCATCAACAAAATTGACCATGGCGAGTGGTAAGGTATATAGTTCACGCTTACTTAAAAAGATTAATGGTGCTTCGTATTCATTCCAACGCCATACAAAAACAATAATTCCCAAAGTTGCAATAATGGGTTTTGCTATGGGTAACATTATCTTCAAAAATGTTCGGTATTCGCCTGCGCCGTCTATTTTTGCCGCCTCTATCAGTTCATTTGGAACCCCCATAAAATATTGTCGCATCATAAATGTTCCGAAAACGGTACAAAGACGTGGTAATATAAGCGCAAGGTGAGTGTTGTAAATATTAAAATTTTGAAACAACATAAATTGTGGAACCATAATAGCTTGAAACGGAATCATCATTGTTGCAAGATACAACAAAAACAACATGTTTTTACCTTTGAATTCAAGCTTTGCAAATGCAAATCCCGACATAGTTGATGTCACCAACTCTGCAATCACACAAATTGCAGCAATTTTCACTGAGTTAAAATAATAGGTGAAAAAAGGAGGGTTGTTTAGAGAAAAAACTGTCTCATAATTTCTTGTGGTCATTTCACTGGAAATAAGTTTTAATGGCTCAGTTTCAAGTGCCATCATTGTTTTAAATGAGGCCGATACCATAAATAAAAACGGGAAAAACATAAATGCAATCGCGATAATTGCAACAATTATCGTTAGAATCACTTTTGTGGCTTTTTGTTTCGACACAGAATGTTCTCTGCTTGCTACACTCAACATTTTATTAACTCCATATTATATCGGTATGTTAGATTAATAGTTAACCCATTTTTTCTGTCCATACCATTGCAATACTGTTACAAACATGATAATAATCATAAGCAACCAAGAAATAGATGATGCGTATCCCATATCAAAGTTTGTAAATGCTTGGAAATATGTGTAGTACGCAATAACATACGTGGACGTACCGGGACCACCCTCTGTCATAATATTGATTGAGCCAAAAACCTGGAAAGAACCAATAATTGAAGTAATGATTAGGAAAAAGGTTGTAGGAGATATTAGAGGTATTGTTATTTTAAATAGTTTTTGCCAAAATGAAGCCCCATCTATATCAGACGATTCATACAATGAAGGATCTATAGCTTGTAATCCGCCTAAATATATAACAATGCAGTAACCCAATCCCCCCCAAATGGCTATTAGCATAAGAGTGGGTAATGCCCAGTCTTCACTCGCTAACCACAAGGGTGGGTTATCAATACCAAGCTCACGGAGCAAGGTATTGATAAATCCAAATTTAGGGCTGAAAATGTTCATCCAGAGATGAGACATTGCGGCTATGCTGGATATGTACGGCATAAAAAACAATGTTCTTAAACCGTTTTTAAAAAAGACTTTATCGTTTAACAAAACTGCGAGTAGCATTGCAATACAAATTGTAGTCGGTATGGTGCCAAGCATATATTTCAAGTTGTTAAATACAGATAGGTACACCTTAGGGTCGGTAAACATTCTAATATAGTTTTCTAACCCTATAAACTCAGAGCCTAAAAACCCATCAAAAAGATTGAATTCATAAAAAGAAACTGCTAATGAATACAATAATGGTACCACTAAGAATAATAAAACACTTATTAAATGCGGTAATATAAAACTGTATCCTACTAAGGTTTCTTTTAATTTTTTTGCCTGATGACCTTTAGACAATTGTTTATTTGTTGAAGCTGCTACTCGCATTAAATTCACCTCTTTTACTGTTTATTCCAGCGCGGCAGCGATTGCTTCGTCACTGCGGGTTTTAAGATTAGAAAGGTATTCTTCAAATGTTATTTGATTTAACATCAATCGATCATTTTCCTCTCTTCTTATCTGATCAAGGTCGCTTGCTGCTGTTGTAATTGTCGCAACACTAAACTGCATCGGTGTTTCAAGTATCACTCTCTGGAATGCTTCGGCATCAAATATTTTCCCTTCCGGATCGCCTAAGATTTTTTCTGTAATTCCGGGGAAGGTATGATCAGCAAGTACCGGAATTTTACCAAATTCAAGCATGGAATATCCGCCCTCAAGTAACCAGTCTTGAACAAAAGACCAAGCAACATCGGGGTTCTCACTCTGCGGGTTAATCACCAACCAGTTGTTTATTCCACCCATTGTGTAGGTGTTTTCAACGCCTTCTTCAGGGGTTGGCATTGGTGCAAATGTTGTAACAAAATCATGTGGATAGTTTTCAAGGTCCTTAAGAGTACCATTCATCCAGGGGCTATAAACTGCCATAGCAACTTGCCCTGTTGCAAATATGCGATGATGGAACCAGCCGATTTGCTGCGCAATAATTTCCTCATATGGGAAAGCAGTGCCATCGGTATAAAGCAGATCATAGGATAGCTTATTATAAAGAAATGCGGGATCATCATAATTAGAAGCAGTACCGTCTTCGTTGTATATAGCGTCAGCACCGAGTATATTTCCGGCTATATTTATAGGCTCAGCGCCGGGGAAAACACCATACACGCCATTATCGGGATCGTGAACCAATTTTGCAATTTCTCTGAATTCATCGATGGTCCATTCGGTAGGAATAGGTACACCAGCTTCTTCAAAAATGTCTTTATTTAGCATTATAACATTGGGTTCTTTAATTGTGGGAACAGAGTAGTATTTCCCATCTACTTTAAAAACACCTTCTGTGCCGATGTGTTCTTCAATAAAGGCATCACCACCGAACTGTGATAGGTCGGCGGCCATTCCACCTTCGGCTCTATTCACGATTTTTGTAGTACTATATGTGAAATACACGTCTATTGGTTCTCCGGACAGCAGGGCTGTATCAAGTTTTGCATTTCCGGCATCGTCGTTCACAAAGTGGGTAAATTCTACCTTAACACCGGGGTTTCTATCCATGAACCCTTCGATTGCTCCTTGAGGTCCCATTTCATAGTTGTTTCCGCTCCAAACATTAAGAACAACTTCTTCGGCAGGTTCTTCTTCTGTCTCGGTAGGGGTTTCGGTCGACTCTCCCGTAGGAGCCTCTGATTCCGGAGCAGGGTCGGATGCAGGTGCCCCGCAACTTACAAACAGTTGAATAATGAGGCATAAGGTTAATAAAACAGTGAATTTTTTCATAGTTATCTCCTCGAAAAATACTTCCTGCACGAAATCTCCTTCGTGCTTAACTATTATAATAGATTGTGAAGAAAATAAAATCAATGTATTGTTTATTAAATACATTGATTTTATTTTATATGTTTATTTATTGTGTTGATTTTTTTATTGATTTAATGATTTTTCTTTCAATCTGTTTTAACATTATTTTTACTTGCATACTCAACCGGAGAAATTCCTATATACTTCTTGAATACTTTACTAAAGTGAGAATAATTATTAAAACCAACCGATTCAGATATAGTAGAAAGACTAAAATTGCTGCTCATTATTAAATGCTGAGCCTTTAAAAGGCGAAATTCGGTAAGATAACCGCGAATACTTCTTCCTGTTTCAAGCTTGAACATATGTGAAAGATAACTTTTGTTAATACATGCTATTGATGACATTTCTTCAAGGTGAATATCCTTGCTATAATTTTCTTCAATGTAGTGAATTGTTTTCTCTACATAATCACCATAGCTCGACTGAGGGGGAAGGTTAATTAATGCTGAGCAGTAATCTAATATTGTTCTCTCTAACATGTTAACGTCATTGCAGGCTTGAATATCTCTAAACATATCATTTTGTTCAAGAGGACTATACTTGCAACGATGCACATTAATGCATGTTATATAAATGTTTCCCAAAAACGTAACAAGACTTGCTTTTACATCAATAATATTAAGATACCGATGTTCTCTAAGGTTGGAAAAAAAGGTTTTAATACAATTGTTTAGAATTAATATATCTTTTCGATGAACAGCTGTCATAACATCCACACCTTCTTGAATATTAAAGACACTAAAGTGCTTGGGGTTTTTATTGATAAAAACCCCATCGTCTCGATAAAATCGATAGTTGCTAAGTATTGAAGCATCTTCTATTGCATGACGAACATTTTTGTCGCAATCAAATATTTGGCTTACACCGATAGAAACCCTCACCGGTTTTGTTTTCAAAAAATTGTAGATTTTTTGGCATGATGCAAGAAGGTCCTCCTTTGTAAGATTATTATTTACTACAAATAAAAAGTGTGCTCCATCAGCTAAATAAATTTCATTTGTTACACTTAGGTCTGACGAATTATCAAATAGAATATTTTCGTGCGCTTTATAAGCTCTAACGCATATACACGCATATTTTTCAGCAACTATATTGAACTGAGTATTATCAAAATCGGCTATTTCATTTTGCAGGATCTTATCAATTATAACAGAATTTCGAACATTTTGCTTAACCTTGTTAGTGTCGTTACTATGTTTTTGAGGTTGTAGAGCTTTCTTAACACATTCAAGCGCCTCAAGAAGACTTTCTTCTGTCATTGAAAGTTTGAACAAGTAATCAAGAGCGCCCTGAAAGCGCATGGACTCTCTTATCATAGATGTGTCGGTATAGCAGCTTAATGCTAGTATTTTTATGTGCGGATAATCTAAACGCAATCGCTCTATAAGCTCAATTCCACCCATTATTGGCATTTTCATATCGGTTAAAACAAGATGAATATCCATTGTTCCACATATTTCTAAAGCTTTAGCTCCGTTTGTTGCCTCTGCTACTATTTGAAAACCATTGGCTTCCCAGTTAATCATGGCTTTCAAGCCTATACGTGAAAGATTTTCATCGTCTACCAATAAAACATTAAACATAGTGCTCCTTGTTGTCGGAATTTTCTTCATGTGTTAATAATAAAGTAATACAGCTTCCTTGTTCGGTTTGTGCTATCTCAAGGCTGCTATGCTCACCATATATCAGCTTAATTCGCTCCATTATATTTCTTAACCCTAAATGTGTTGACTTTTGCTCGGAATATATTTCCTCCTTTAATTTGTTCCGGTTTAAGCCACAACCATTGTCTCGAATACTTATCAATAAAATTGCCCCGTCTTTCTCACATGTTACTGTTATTAATCCATTTTCAGAATAATCAAAAATGCCGTGGATAATAGAATTTTCAACTATGGGCTGTAACAATAAACAGGGTACTTCCTCGTTTAAACAGTTAGTGGGAACATCAACAATTAAATCAAAAATATTACCATAACGTATCTTTTGTATAGCACAATAATTTTTAACATTATCAAGTTCGCAATGTAACGGTATCATTTCGTTGCTATTTGTTAAAATATGCTTTAACATGTTTCCAAGTGCTACGATCATATTAACCGATTTTTCAATTTCTCGCATCTGCACGATTATTTTTATGGAGTTTAATGTGTTAAAAATAAAATGAGGGTTGATTTGATTTTGTAGCGATTGAAATCTTAGTTTTTCTCTTTGTTTATGGTCTGTTTCTATTTGAGTGATTAATGAAGCAACTTTGTTTAACATAAGATTGTATTGCTCTGCAAGGTCGTTAATTTCCTTCGAACCGTTAACAACAAATTTGTTTTCAGCAAGCCTATAGTCTTTGATGTTTTTTATATGTTCTGAAAGCTTTGCAAGCGGATCCAAGATACGATTAACAAAATATATAGACAGAGCAAAAAAAGCAATTGAAATAATAATGAGGAAAAAAAACTGTAAATTTGTTACCATATTTAGTTCGTGCAGTAGAAGGTTTTTATCTGCCAAATGGATAAGATCAAAATTTGTTCTTGCATTTTGAGCAGTATTGATAATGTAATCCTTATTTTCTATATGCTGTTCATAGTTGTTACTGTTTTCATCCAATGTTATCAAATCATAGTCAATTAATTCGCCCAGATTATTATCTGTATATACAATTTTTTCATTTTGTGCTATAAAAAAACTGCCGGTATCCGGGTTTGGATTATCGGCAAAAAGCCTATGTGGAAATGTAACGATTAATACGATACCAAGACACTCAGACATACTTTCGTCCATAATTGCACGCGTGGCAATTATATTTTGCATATCTTCATAATTTTCTATCGAAAAGTCATATTGTGATTGACTCCAATTTACCCTTCCACCGAGAGCGACAGTCTCTTCGTATAGTTCCGGAGTGAGATATTCTTTCAATTTCAAGTTGGAAAATGTAGAGGAAGAGGTGAAATAATTATATTCGATATCAAAAATCACTATTTCGGAATAGGTGAGATATAAAACAGAGCTTTGTGCTAAACTCATTACATCGTGAATTTCTATATAATCTTGAGAACTATAGTTTTCCTTTTCTAGTATACCGGTAACATCTTTATTGCCTACAATAATATTACTTGCCGAGATAATATCACTTGTAAGAGAATCTATGTTTTGAGATACTTGAGCTAATGCAAGCTGTGAGGAGTCGTTAACACTATTTAGTAATGTCTGTGTATACAATCTGAAAATAACAGTATTAATAATCAACATTGGTATGACAATTATTAATAAAACGAAAATCATTATTTGATTTTTTATTTTCATGATTGAACCTCTTCAAAAAAATAGCATAATATCAATAGAAACACAACATGTGAAAAAACAGTATGATAAGGATAGCATTGTTTAACACGGTAATTTCTGCGTGTTAGGTGTGTTCGCATTAGCACCTAACGGATAGTTGTAGTATTATCAGAATTTTCTAAAAATACTTAACAGGGGCATTAATCTTTCCTGCTAAGTATAATTTTATCAATAACATTATACTTGAAAAACAGTAAAGAAATCAAGAGGAGCTTAATTTATTTTTCGAACATTCAAAACTGCCAACAACCCAAAAATTATCGATGGCAATTAAGATATTTAAAAGATTCCCCTAAGCCGACAGGTTAATAATATAGAATAGAATTATTCCTATGGAAATCTACTTTCTGTTTGACATTTTCGATATATTTTGTTACAATTAAGTTGGATAAATTTGTTCGTGTCAATAACAAAAAACAGATAACTTTTACGAGCTTTGCTCTGACTATACAATTTTATATACACAGTATTATATAATAATATTTCTAAAGTAAATATTATATTTAAGGATGGAAATAAGCGATGCCTAAACGACTTTTTTTCAGCAAGCTATCTATTATAATAATAACTATCTTCTTTATAATCATTTCTGCATTGATTTTCTGTTACGTAACCACAGTAGATGATGAGGTTTTAGATGTAACACGTATAAAAATGGAAGACATAAATGTGCAAATGGGGTTGGAAGTAGAGCGGAGTATAGAAGAAAGTGAAGATGATTTGTCTTTGCTCTCGCAATATGCTTCAAATGCTGATATTAACTCGGAAAATGCTATAGAATTTTTAAGCTCCCAATCACAGGGTGAGGAATTTGAAGCTTTATATTACATAGATTTAGACGGAAACGGTATTTCGTTAACTCAAGAAACCTTTGATTTTTCGACCAACAAATCGTTTACACAAGCTAAAAATAATGAGTTTCAAATTGCAGAACCACATATTTCACCCATCACAGGCGAAATTGTATTTGATGTTGCAGTGCCCGTTACACAAAACGATGTTATAACAGGCGTATTGCTTAGCGAAGTGCCAATAAATGATCTATATGAAATACTGGACGATACTGCAAAGAGCGGTTGGATTTTCCTTGTGGATTATGATTTAAATATTCTGTTTACCTCAAGTTTGGGACACATGGATTTTGAGTCAATACCGCCGAGTGATATAGAAACTTTAGGGGCTGAAAATGTAGCAATAGGCATTAGTAATGCTAAAAACAATCAGTGCGGTAGCTTTACCTACGCGGCGGATTACGGCAGTGGCAACACTCAAAAGATACTTACCTATGCTCCTATTAAAATGACGGAATGGGTATTGGTAGTTGCTATTGAAGAAAGCGTAATCAACATTGATTTGCAAACTGCCAGCAATCAGGTTATGGGTATTGGTATAGCAATATTGATAATCATAATTTTTTTTGTTGTATATCTCTGGATATACAGAAATTACGCAGTTTATGCACTTGAAAAAACAGCATACTATGACAATCTGACCAGCCTACCTAATTTGTTAAAACTAAAGAAAGATATGGCAGAAGTTTTGGCTAAAAACAAGGACGAAAAATATGCCGTTGTTAAAATTGATGTAGAAAACTTCAAGGCAATTAATGAGATGTTTGGGTTTGATATAGGCAATCGAGTTTTACAGGCTTTTAAGTCGATAAGAGAAACAGTACAAGAACCCTCATTAATAATAGCAAGGTCAGGCATAGATGAATTTACACTGTTTTCTGGCAATGGATTTTTAGACGATATGGAAAACCGAACAGCACTTTATGAATCATATTATCAAAAATTTATACCTGAACTCGGAAATTACCATATTTCATTTAAATACGGTAGATATCATATCCCTGTGGGTTATACCGATGTTGATGAAATAATAAACAGGTTAAATTTAGCGCATAAAATCTCAAAAGAGAAAAAGGGTGTTATCATATATGACTACGATGAGAGTTATACAAAAAAGCTGCTAAAAGAAGCAGAAATCTCAAGCAAGATGAAAAATGCATTGGCAAACAATGAATTTGAGGTGTACTTACAGCCCAAATTTAGCTTAACAGATGATATGCTTATAGGTGCAGAAGCCCTTGTGCGTTGGAGAGAGCCAAATGGAAATATGATTTTCCCTAACGATTTTATCCCTTTATTTGAAAAAAATGGTTTTATTGTAGAACTTGATAGATATGTTTTTGTTAAAGTTTGCGAAACACTGAGAAGATGGATTGATGATGGTAAAAAGGCGATAACCATATCGGTAAACTGTTCAAGACAAAATTTACGCAACACAAAGCTTATTGAAGAAATTAGCAAAATTGCCGATAAATATAGTGTGTCTCACGAATTTTTAGAAATAGAGCTTACCGAGACAGCTACAATAGAAAACCAAACATTTATTACTGACTTATTTTCAGATCTTAGAAAAGCCGGATTTAAAATATCCATTGATGATTTTGGTGCCGGATATTCCTCTCTCGGGCTTCTAAAAAACCTTAAAGCAGATACTATAAAAATGGATAGGAGCTTTTTTAACGATAAGCGGGAAGCCATTCGCGCAGAATATGTTGTAGATGGGTTTATTAAGTTGTCACACAACCTTGAAATGTATGTAGTTGCCGAGGGAATAGAAACGCAAGAGCAAATTGAATCACTAAAAAAGATCGACTGCGATGCCGTGCAAGGTTATTTTTATTCAAAACCAATTCCGATATCAGAGTTTGAAGAAAAATATAATGACTTATTGAGTTGAGATCTTGTTACAACAAGGAGATTACCATGAAAAAATTTGTTATATGGCTAAACAATGCTACTATCAGGAGAAAATTTTTGCCATTGCAGCTGTTTGTGATTATAAATGTCATTATAATCAGTTTGGTATCATTTTTCTCTATAGCAATGGTTAACTATTCCTCCCAGTACATTATTGATACCAATGTAAGGCACAAAGAGGAATTAAGTGCTATTGTTAGAAATATGTATGTTTGCCGTGTTTTAGGGCGAGATATTTTGTTTGCTGTAGACGAAGAGGTGAAACAAGATTATTACCATGATTATATTGCAGCGTTTAATGACCTTGATAATAAAATGGAGGAATATACTAAGTACTTAACAGGTTCTCAACTCGCAGAGTTTGAGCGCATTATTGAAGAAAAAAATGAGTATAAAGACAGTATGATTCTTTCTGCTGATATTTGGATAAATGAGGGCGATTATGACGAAGCGCTATATGCCTTACAGGTTGTTACACCCATTGCAAATGAGTTTTTCGGTAGTATAGACGAATATTCGGCAGCTGAAGAAGCTATTATGAACGACGCTCTTGAAAGGAATGACAATCTTGTTACGACAATACTGATTTCCGGTGCATTAATTAGTATATTAATTATATTTGGAGTCATAATCTTTTCTAAGTTTTTCTCGAAAAACATGAGTTCAAGTCTTATACAACTTGAAAAAGCAATGTCGCAGATAGCCGACACCGGAAATATGAAAATTGAGATACCGAGCGAGCTTTATACTAAGGATGAAATTGGAAGAATTGCCAGTGTTGCAAACAATATGAAATCCATGTTGCTTGAATACTCTTTCAACGACACGCTCACAGGCGGATATAATGCCAAAGCATACCACGAGGAGCTTAACGACATTTTTGAAGACGAAAGCAAGCAGCAAGAACTTTGGTGCATTATTTCTGACATGAATAACCTAAAGCTGATCAACGATAATTTAGGACACATAGAAGGAGATAATGCACTTAGAAATTCTTACTATGCACTAAATGGCAATTTTGGTAAATACGGCAAAACTTTTCGTATCGGCGGTGATGAATTTGTTTCTCTTTTAATGGGTTGTACTAAAGAAGAAATAGAGGAAATGATCATTGAAGTAGTCAGTCAAATTAATAAAGCCAATAAGAATGCAGTTTATAAATACTCTCTTGCGATAGGTTTTGATTGCTTTGTTGGAAAGACGATGCTCCAGTATAATGAGTTTTTTAAGACGGTCGACCAAAGAATGTACGACAATAAAATGGCAAGCAAACAATCAAGAATGACTTCTCGAGTGCCGGGTCAACAAGGTAAATAGTTAGCATATTTTAAATTTATTTGGAGTTTACGCAATATGAATGATGTTAAATATATTGATTTGAATGAGGTTCATCCTGATTACAATGTTTTTAGATATGAGAAGTTTCTGAATGATGTTGAAAAACTGAATATCAATAAAATTTGCATGACCGAGATTGTTAATGCAGATATGATGATTGCTACCTTTGGTCTGAACGCCTATAATTTGGGCTGTAAAGAAGTTTTAACACAGGGCAGAAACGATATAAAAGCGATGGGCCTCAGCAACTGTATTATCCATTATATGTACAACTATAATAATTTTATTGTAGCGGCTACTGAAGAAATGAGTGATGATGATTTTTCAAAGCTTATGCAAACAACATACGAGCAGTATATGATTTCTTCATCTAAATCGTCAGGGCTTAACGGATTATCTCGCTTTGTGGTTGTGTATGGTAAAGACAACCTTATTGACAGGGCTATAAGCGCTTTCTACCTACATAAAAAATCGCAAAACAATTATATTATTGCATCAAATGAAAGAGAGTTGTTAAACACGGAAAATAAGGAAGCAGTTGAAGTTTTTACACTGATTAATTATGCTATTAACGAAAATAAAGTAATCCCTTATTATCAAGGTATACATAATAATGAGAACAATAAAATAGAAAGATATGAAGCTTTAATGCGAATAGCTGACAGTTCAGGTAAGATTTACCCGCCAGGATTGTTTTTAGGAATTGCGAAGAAATTTAAACTGTATCATACACTAAGTAAAATTATGATTGATGAAGTTTTGAATGATTTCGAAAATAAAAAAAGCGAAGTTTGTATAAATATATCCTTGTTTGACGTTGAAAATGATGAGTTTTCAACATGGTTTATAGATAGGATAAAACATTTTAGTGACCCCAGCAGACTTACAATAGAATTTGTAGAAACTGAAAACTATAACAGTGGTGAGAAGTTGTATGCTTTTTTAAATATTGTGCGAGAAATGGGTTGTAAAATTGCTGTGGATGATTTTGGCGTGGGATTTGCAACCTACACCTCAATAATATCCCTAAAGCCCGATATTATCAAAATTGATGGGCAGATAATAAAAAACCTACCTAATAGTAAAAACAATGTAACCATATTAGAATCCATCAGCTTTATGTCAAACTTGATAGGTTCTAAAATTGTTGCGGAATTTGTTGAAAATAATGATATTCAGAAGATTTTACTTGCAGAAAAAGTTAGTTATTCTCAAGGGTATCATTTTGCAAAGCCAAAGCCACTTGAGGAACTCGATATAATATAAAAGCAGATTTTTAATAAAAACATTTGAACAATGTACCGACCCTCAAAGTTAGACATAGAAACTAACTAAAGGGAGGTCGGTATATACGGCTACCAGTAAAGAAACAAACTACCAATATCAAAGTCGATATTGGTAGTTTTGCTTTATGCAAATTATGCTCATTATGCTCATTTTGTACAGTAATCGTTTTTTAATATTGAATATATTTTTGAATCTCCAAAAGTTTTGTCATGTCTTTTATAAAAACTTCTCATGTAACCTTCATATTTCATATTACATTTTTGCATAACTTTTCCTGAATTTGGGTTTTCAATATCGTGTTTTGCCATAATCCTATTCATGCCAACATCTTTAAATAAAAATGCAATTATAGCATTTAATGCCTCGGCGGTTATTCCTTTACCCCAAAAATCATATGCAATACAATATCCAATTTCACAATGTTCATTTTTTTCATCAACAGAAACACAACTGATACTTCCAATCATTTTATCTTCGAAAATAATTGCCCAGTGGTAATAATCTAACTTTTCATAGTTAGGCATCCAAGAATGAAGCAATGTTTTTGTGTTTTCAACATTACCATGAGGAGCCCATGATAAAAATGTTGTAACACGTTCATCGTTTGCATATTGATTAAACATTTCATCGGCATCAGTTTCATGCAGGCGACGTAGGACAAGCCTATCTGTTTTTAGTGTAATTGTTCCTTTATGCTTCATCTGTTGCCCTCCTTATTTTATAAATAATTTATTCCTTTACCTCGTTAATAGAGTCAACACCGTTTTCAAAATCTCTTGCGTTTTGCATCGTTACATCTGCTATTGTTATTAGCGCTTTATCGGTTAAAAAACCTTGATGAGATGTTAAAATAACATTTGGAAATGATAAGAGCCTTGCTACTGTTGTAGTGTTTAAAATGTCATTTGAATAGTCGTCAAAAACAAAAGAAGACTCCTCTTCATATACATCCAATGCTACGGCATGAAATTTTTGAGCCTTTATACCGTCTATTAAGTCGTTAGTGTTTATTAAGCCGCCTCTTGAAGTGTTAACAAGAATAACTCCGTCTTTCATTTTTGATATAGATTCGGAGTTAATAATGTAGCGAGTGTTTTCAAACAATGGGCAGTGTAACGATATGAGATCGGCGGTGCTGAGCAAGACATCAAGTTCAACATACTTTGCGTTTAAATTTTTGTTAGGATACATATCGTAAGCAATAACATTCATTCCAAATCCATTACAGATATTTATCATGGCAGCCCCTATCTTTCCGGTGCCGATAATACCGGCAGTTTTGCCATAAAGATCAAGTCCAACAAGTCCTTGCAGGCTGAAATCATTTTCACGTACACGGTTATACGCCTTATGCACGCGCCTGTTTGCTGCCATCGCGAGCGCTATCGCATGTTCCGCAACTGCTTGTGGGGAGTATTCCGGAACTCTAAATACTCTAATCCCTAACTCTGCTGCTGATTTTAAATCCACATTATTATATCCGGCACAGCGTAGCAAAAGTAAATTCACACCGTTTTGTTTTAAAGCTCTCAGAACTTTACTATCGATATTTGCATTAACGAAAGCGCAAACAGCCTCATGCCCATCGGCAAGCTTTGAAGTATGAGGTGTTAATTTTGATTCTAAAAAAGTTATTTCATGCCTGTATTCTTGTGCATATTTTTCGAAATATTGCAAGTCGTATGTTTTAGTGTCAAAAAAAGCAATTTTCATAATTTACCTCTCTGTGTTATTTCAGGCTTTAATGATAAAAATTTTATGCTCTAAAACTAAAAATAAACGGTTATGTTAATGCATTTAAAATTACATAAACATTTTTGTTATGAGGGGAGAGTCGCTTATATTAGTTTTAGTTGCTATTACTAACTCCATAACTATTAAAAGAGACTCGCTCTTCAATAGCTTTTTTAATAGGTCGCCTTAGTGGCTGTTTAGGTGTTCCTATAGGTAGCAGACAAACCAGCTCATATTCCTGCGGAACATTAAGCATATCTGCTATTTTTCTTCCAATCTTGTCATCATCGGTTATGTGCCCTTCCACCCAGCAACTCTCGTATCCCATCGATGTTATTGCCAGTAACATGTTTTGAATTGAGGCTGAGTAGTCCTGAACATTGAAACACTTGTCTCGATAAACAGGTATGGCTCGGGTTAACACACATATAACTGCCGGCGCGGTAACAAATGCAGTTGAAGATTCTAATAGTGAATAAATCTTGGATAGTTTTTCTTTATCATCAACCGCAATAAATTCTGTTAGCTGTGAGTTGCAGCCGGAAGGTGCATCAGCTCCTACCTGCATGATTTGCATTAAATCTTCTCTCGGAACAGGTGTTGACTCGTACATTCCGCGATAACTACCTCTTTTTGCAGCCAGTTCGAAAAAATCCATGGTAACTCCTTTTATATTTTAATCGGTACTCCGTTAAGCTCAACATCGCCGGTAACTTTAACCATAACATATCTTACGCCGTCAATTATCTGTGTTTTAACAATGTCAGGTGAATCAACGTTAATTGAAATTTTAACATCAGGTGTAGTTAGCTCCTGTTTTTTTTCGGCTAAATTTTTTATACTTACCTCGGCATCTTCGCCAAATCTATCCTTAAAATCATTAACTAAACCCTCAACCTTTTCTTTGCTAATACCGCTATCTGAAAGAATATTGCCAAATTCACGTTGAGATATAAAAGGTAGAGGGTTGGCCTCAAGCTCTTTTTGCTCTTCAATATACATGGATATTGTTTCGTTAACGGCGTTAACGGTATCCATATTACATTCTTCCTTTAACCCTTCAACAAGTATGTCTTTAAAAACGGCCTTTTGGCTGTCTGCAGGCATGGGAGGTTCAATGTTAAATAAAGATTCAATGAAATTTTCCTGAATGTCGGAACTGCTTTTTGTATAATAGATAACGTTATATATGTTGGTAGCCCTATCGTCGAAGGTGGGGAAGGTAAATCCAATAACCGGGGAGGAAATAACCGTGTTTTGAGCGCAGCTTTCAAATCGGCATTCCGATGTTATGTACGAAAGCTCTGGTTTGGTGAGCTTGGTAGGACAAACCGCACACACCATATAGCTGTGCATACTGTCGCTCTCGCCATTTGCCTCACCGTTAGCATCCTTGTACGGGACATCGTAGTTATCATTGCAACATAAAATTAAGTAGCTACCCTCAATTTGTGCGGAGGTTATAATTTTTGAAAACAACAGTTCAATTGCATCGTCGTTTTTTAGCTGAGATTTCACCATGTTCATCAAAAGGCGGTGTTCATCACTTCCGGCAACCTGTGCGGTGGAGAAGGATAAATCTAATAAGTTTTTACCTATACTACCTGAAAGAGCTCGTTTAATAACAGCGATTAACTTTTCTTTATCGCCATTGCTCATAAGGTGTAACGACTCTGAGAAACGCGAGATAATCTGTCCCGATTCATTGACAAAACAGCCTCGAACGAGACCAATATTAGTTTTTTCTATATTAAATCGACGCCGAAGTTCAGAAAATTCTTTTTGGGTCATAAGTTGCTCCTAATTTGCTATGTTCATTTTAATTATATCATTATAAACACTCAAATTCAATCCCGATTTATCACTGTGTAAATGCTGTTGCAGCTTTAATCTAAAACAATAGGCTTGAATTTAAACGTAAACTATGAGATAATACTGGAGTATTATCTCAGGCTGTCGAAAAAGTTCGACAGCCCCGAGAGGGGATGCATCCCCTCCCGGTACCCTCCCCCACAAATGCCTTTGCGAAGCCATTTGTTGATGTGAAATTTGCCGCGCGTGTCGCCAAATTCCACTTTTATAAGAGTCTTGCAAGGTTTTTTGACACTATGAGATAATACTGGAGTATTATCTTACTCGGTCATTTCAACTTTTGCTGTTTTTTAAAAAACATTTTTTTTAATATATACTTTTAGGGTGTTTATGAAAATTCTTTTTTTTGTCGGTGAGCTATGCAAGCGGCTTAATGCCTCCAATAAAATTATAATGCAGATAGCAGGGCAGCTGTCGGTGGGTGACACCTATGGCTGTGTTTTCGGTATCAATGATGAGGAAGATATCGATCAAACAATCGGACAAAATATTAGTTTGATAGCAAAAAAGAGACGAAAAAATCCGTTTGCGCATCTTGAAGAATTCGTATCGTTAAATGGAGGCGATAGAAAAAGTGCTGCTAAGCAGTTTATAAAGAAACACCCAATAACAGCAATTAAAATAGCTTACGGTTACAGAAATTTAGACTATATATCCCGCTGTATTGCGAGTGAAGATATTAACATTATTAAGGAATTTTTATTAAATAATAGCTTTGATGTTATTATTTCGATTCAATCTCCGCTTGATATTTTAAGTTTATTTGATGAAACAAAAACAATTAAAATAATTTATCAACTCGACCCTCTGGGACTGCATGAGCTTAACGGTGAAAAAGAAAAGCAGTTAATCGATGTTGAGCTAAAATATTTTGAAAAAGCAGATCATATTTTTACAACATCCGCCTTGTATAATCAATATAAATGCCGACAGGACTATTCAAAGTATATCGATAAATTGTCGGTTGCAGAGTTTCCTAATGTTAGAGAAATAGAAAACTGTGAACAGCAGGCCATATTGTTTGACGAGGATTATATTAACATAGTTTACTGTGGGATTATGGAAGATTATTACCGCTCGCCTGAAAGGTTTCTTTTGTTTTTCGAGAAGGTTTTAAATCAAGACAACAGGATAAGAATATATTTTGTCGGTGATATTATAAGCGATAAGCTAAACGAATTTGAGAGGATGCATCCCGATAATATTAAAGTTCTAAAACCGGTTGAGTTGGAAACTGCGATCGCTATTCAACAAGATGCTGATGTTTTATTAAGTATAGGTAACATGCTTAAAAACCAGTTGCCAAGCAAACTGTTTGATTATTTTTCTATGGGAAAGGCATTGATTGCCACCCTGAAGTTTGACGACAGCCCCGAAAAGTTATATATTGATAAATATCCGTTAGGCTATTCACTCAACGAATTTAGCGAGAACTCGGTTGATGAATTTATAAAATTTGTTCATCAGGCAAAGGGTGAAAAAGTTGAGTTTGATATCGTTAAAAAGCTGTTTTACAACTGTACGCCGGAATATGTTGCAGAGCAGTTCAGGGGAGTGTTATCAGACGCTACCAAGCGGAGCTGACTCTTCTTCCAACTTGATAATAGTGGGTTCGATGCCAAGATTTTCAATAAGGGAAAAAAGCTGGTTGTTTTTCCGGATAGCCGTAGCGCCGGAAACACATCGTGCTCTTATCATGGCGTTTTTTGGCGTGTTTTCTATATCAACAAACTCTACAACGTCAACCTCATATCCTTTGCTTTTTAATACCTCACATCTGATTGCATCGGTTAGAAGCGCACAAAAACGTTCTTTATACAGGCCATGTTTAAGCAGCAGCGATAGCTCGTTGCTACTTTTTATCTGTGCATTAATTTCGTGCTGGCAGCAGGGTACAGAAAAGATATACTTAATCCTGTTTTTCATGGCATAATGAAGAGCGTAATCGGTAGCGGTGTCGCAGGCGTGTAACGATACTATCGCATCGATATCACAAGAGGTTTCTATTTCGGACACATCGCCAACCTTGAAGATTAAATTATCATAACCGTACTTTTTAGCAATATTATTGCAATTTAAAATAACATCCTCTTTAAGGTCGTAGCCAATCATGGAAACATTTATCTTTTTTATATAACAAAAATAGTAATAGAGTATGAAGGTGAGGTAAGATTTGCCACAGCCGAAATCTATTATTTTTAAAGAAGACTCGTTAAAGTCGGCAAGCTCGTGAGCTATAATTTCAACAAAGCGGTTTATCTGCTTATACTTGTCGTACTTTGATTTATTCACTTTATAGTCGGCGCTAAAAACACCGAGGTCAACAAGTGGCTCGATGGGATCGCCTTCTTTTAGTATATAATTTTTTTCTTTGTTGTGAGAAAGTGTAACCTCCTTTACCGTGCTGTTTTTCTGCATTGTTCGAAACAGTTTGTTTTTTTTGCTTATGCGGTAGGAAATCGTGTTGTCGGTTAGGATAATGTTTATATTAGAAATAGGGATTTCTGCAAGAAGCGTTTTTATTTTGTCGGAAAGTTCCAATAAGTTAATGTTGGTATGAATTGCTTTATTATTAATTATTTTTTCTTCTTGCCATTTTTTTTCGCCCTTAATAACTATAGGTCGAAAGCTCACCCTTTTTAAATTTCCCTTGCCGGCGCTAAGAATTATTTTAACCACATTTTTGTGTTCAAGAGCTGCAACTTCGGTGTATAAATCTTCAAACTTTGTCATTGTTTTCTCTCCGTTTTATTTAAAAATCTTGAGTATTTGCCTTTGCATTCATGCTCAAAGTTAACATTATGCTTAGAAAGAATTTTTTTCAACTTTTCATCAAGTTTGCCGAGGCATTCAACCTCTATTTCGTAGTCAACTGTATCGAAATAGCTACTTTTATCAATACAAATTTCGGTATCCTTATTCCAATGATAGCTGTGTCTTTGCGTGGTAAGAAATCCAAGTGGGTAGCACCTTCCAATATTACGGTTAATTATTGCAGAAATTTTCTTTTCGTCAAAAAAATCGGGTAGCTCGGATAGCTCTTCCTCATATTCTTTATTTACATGAAGTCCCTTTGATTCGGATATTGGCATCTTAATTTGAAGTTTAAATTTTAAGCCTATTTCTCTAACCCGCACTGTAATTCGGTTTTCAGAAAGAATACCATCTTTGTCGGTGAAATAGTGGTTGGTTTGGGTTGTTATAAATTCCGGATTAAACTCTTTTAGTAACTCCTGAAACTGTTTTTCAGTTATCAGTTCTTTATATTCCTGCTCTATCATGTAAACATCCCTTAAATTTGTATGAACTACTATTAATGAAAATTTGCAAACTCGGTGCTAAAATTAAATTACCGAAAGTTTTTGATATTCTCGCGGAGAAACGCCCTTATATCGATTAAAAAGCTTAATGAAATAGCTCAAGTCGTTAAAACCACAGGCGAATGCCGTTTCGGTTACATTTTTTTCACCCATCTGCAACAGCTCAGCGGCACATTCAATTCGATAGTAGTTTAAATAGTCTATCGGAGTTTTGCCGGTTAATCGTTTAAAAGATTTGCAGAGGTATTGCAAGTTTAGCTCCGCCTCCTCTGCCAGCATTTTAAGTGTGAGAGGTTTTGAATAATCGTTTCTAATAAGTCTTAAAACTTTTTTTATCCTGTTTATACGTTTGCGGTCGCCGGAACCATGCAGTATATTTGTGCATCCTCCACGCTCCGACATTAATCCTCCAACAATTTGACAGATAGCTCCGCTAACAACAAATTCATGTCCGCGGGAACGCTTTTCCAGTGCATGAAAAAGCGATGAAACGGTTGAAGAGCCGTTAAACTTAGGGGGGATATAATCTCCCTGCCCTAAAATTGTATCATATTCTTCCTGCATAAAGGCGTTAGTGCCGATAAGGCGCTCGAAGGAAAATACCACACACTGATATACACAGTCGTTTGGAGTGCCGCCATGGATGCAACCGCTTGGAATAAATGCCGCTTCTCCTTCTTTTAAAACAACGGTGTTGTCGGTTAACGTTAAATTAAAACTTCCGCTTATAACCCTAATTATTTCACACTCTATATGCCAGTGGAAAGGCATCATATATCGTGGGTGGTTATTGTCAATGTTGTAAAGCTCTACCGGAAACTTGAAACTACCCCTGTTTGAGTTTTCATGGGTGGCAAGATATCGCATCTCTTAAAACCTCAATATCGTTATACTTTATTCTATTATAAAACAAGTAATTTAAAAAAATCAATAGTATAATCATAATTAAGTAAATTATTTATAGGTGGGTTTAGCATATAGAAAAATTATTAACCGAAATTTATTAGCAAAACGCACTTATAACTCACCACAAGCTTTTGGTGAGAAGTAATAAAACATTGTAAAAGAAAGGACGTTGATATGGCAGAGAATAGACTTGTTGGAAGATATCCGGTTATCGGAATCCGACCAACAATCGATGGTCGCAGAGGCGCTTTGGATGTTCGAGGAAGTCTCGAGGTTCAAACTATGAATATGGCACAATCGGCCGCAAAGCTACTAAGAGACAATTTAAGATATTCTAATGGCGAGCCGGTTGAAGTGGTTATAGCAGATACAACAATAAGCCGTGTTGCAGAAGCCGCTGCATGTGCCGACAAATTTAAGAGAGAAGGCGTTGAAATAACACTCACCGTTACCCCTTGTTGGTGTTACGGTACCGAGGTTATGGATATGAATAAAACAAACATCAAGGGAATTTGGGGCTTTAACGGAACCGCTCGTCCCGGTGCTGTTTATCTTGCCGCCGCACTTGCCGGATATGCACAAAAGGGCCTTCCTGCATTCGGAATCTATGGACATGATGTTCAGCCGCCCGATGCAACCGAAATCCCTGATGATGTAGTTGAGAAAATACTTCGGTTTGGACGCTCTGCAATTGCAGTAGCAACAATGCGAGGCACCTCATATCTTCAAATAGGCTCTATCTGTATGGGTATTGCCGGCTCTGTTATCGACAGTGATTTTATACAGGACTACCTCGGTATGAGGGTGGAATCTGTTGATGAAACAGAAATTATTCGTCGTATGTCCGAAGGTATCTATGACGAGGCTGAATACAAAAAAGCTCTTGCCTGGGCAAAGGATAAATGCAAGGTGGGTATCGATGTTAATCCCGATGAGCTACAAAAGGATGCGCAAGGCAAGGAAAAGGATTGGGAATTTGTTGTTAAGATGGCCTGCATTATCAAGGACTTAATGAACGGTAACCCAAATCTTCCAAAAGGCTGTGAAGAAGAAATGCTGGGACATAACGCCCTTGCAGCAGGTTTTCAGGGTCAGCGTCAATGGACAGATTTTTATCCTAATGGCGACTTTGCTGAGGCGATACTAAATACTTCGTTCGACTGGAACGGTATCCGTGAACCTTATGTTTTAGCAACCGAAAATGATGTTCTTAACGGCGTCGGTATGCTGTTTATGAAGCTTTTAACTAACAAAGCTCAGATATTTGCCGATGTTCGTACCTACTGGAGTCCTGAAGCAGTTAAGGCTGAAACAGACTATGACCTAACAGGTTTAGCAAAGGAACATGGCGGTATTATTCATCTTATTAATAGTGGTGCGGCCTGTCTTGACGGCAGTGGTGCAGCTATTGATGAAAAAGGAAATAACTGCATTAAGCCATGGTATGATGTAACACAAACAGATGTAGAAAACATTGCCGAGGCAACCGAGTGGTGCCCTGCTGAGTTTGGATATTTCCGTGGAGGCGGATATTCATCGCAGTTTGTTACAGAGTGTGAGATGCCGGTTACCATGATAAGATTAAACCTTGTGAAAAATCTTGGTCCTGTAGTTCAAATTGCTGAGGGATGGACGGTTAAGCTTCCGGAAGAAGTTTCAGATAAAATCTGGAAAATTACCAACTACACCTGGCCTTGTACCTGGTTTGTTCCGAGAACAACCGGCGAAGGAGCGTTTGCATCGGCATATGATGTTATGAACAACTGGGGCGCAAACCACGGAGCGATAAGCCATGGACACATCGGCGCAGATATTATTACCCTCTGCTCCATGTTGAGAATACCGGTTTGTATGCACAATGTACCGGATTGCGATATCTTCCGCCCAAGTGCATGGAATGCCTTTGGTATGGATAAAGAAGGTCAAGACTACCGAGCCTGTGATGCATACGGCCCGCTTTATAGGTAATCATTATCTCCACCTGCGGTGGAGCTCAGGCTGTCGAAAAAGTTCGACAGCCCCGAGAGGGGATGCATCCCCTC
>CAYJDA010000025.1:0-30876 GCA_964368815.1 uncultured Oscillospiraceae bacterium | reverse complement strand
CCTGCCTTTGGTTAAGCTATTAAAATTCGCGTATTACTTTGGTTACTTTTATTCCCGAACAATTCTGCTTACCAGTAAAAATTTTTCGTAATCAGTACCGGGCGGGCAGCTATCACTATTGGCAAGAATAAACGATTTACCCTTTGCGATGTTAATTAATTCTCTTGTATGCATCTCCAGCTCGCTTAAAGAACTGTTTAATATAAAGGTCGGCTCTAAGCCTCCGATAATTCCAACCTTCGGCGGTAAAAGCTTAAACGCCTCTGCTATTTCAACATTACCGGTTGGTGGCGGAGAAAGGGATTCTATGGCGTCAATATTTGTTTCTGCCATAAGCGACAGGAGATCCTTTACATGCCCGCAAGCGTGGTGAATTAACAACTTATCGTTCTCATGTAATATTTTACCCCAGCTTGATATCTCGGGAGCTATATAATTCTTAAACATAGCCGGATTAATATTAGTTGTAGAGGTGTCTTCATAAAACAAAAAAGCTTCCGGTTTTGATTTGATTGCATAGTTAATTGTTTCTAAGTTTTTTTCCTTCATAACCTCCAAGGTTTCTTCAACAACCTCCGGAAAATCGTATAGTGCATATGTAAGCTCCTCGGTTCCGCACCAATGCTCTAAAAGTGCTTGGAAGGCGGTTTTGCTCCAAGCCCCTAAACAAGGAACCGATAGCCCCTCCGAGCCGATTTCGTTGTAGTATTCGTTAGCAGCTAAAACGTTATCGATAACTTCGGTGTGCTTTGCTACATACGATAAAGTTTTAAAATCCTCTTCGGTGGATACAGGATGGTCAGTTAAAAACCATGAGTTTGCCGAATCGGAAAATGTATAGCATCCGTTTAGCTGACCCACCGGAGTATCAAAACAAAAATATCGTTTTTTACCAACCGTTTTTTCGGAATACCCGTTTTTGCTGTTATTAACGCAAAACGGTGCTACCGAGCCGCGAATCAACGGATCGGCATTCATCTCTTTTAAATAATTAAACATGCCTTTCTTGCGCACCTCGGCGGGCAACATGTCGAAGTAGTATGCAAGAAATGGTGACCATGCTACCCTATCCGTCTGCATACCCTTAATTGAACTAATTAACCGTTGCTTTACCGTCATTTGCGCCATAATAAACCTCTTTATTTTTATTTAATTACTTAATTTACCTTGTTGATACCTAACACTTGAATTATATAAGGATATTAGTTATAATGCTATTATAATATCACTATATTAATGTTATTAACAATGAATATATCACCAAAAAAGGGTAAAATAACACCATGAGATATGAAGTAAATATTTTAGACGCATGTAAAATTAGATGTGAAAAAAACTGGAGCTGGGACTCAGACAATAACAACTGGGAAGGTTACCATTTTTGGTATGTATATAGCGGTACGGTTTCTATATCTACTGCCAATAAACATTACAGTTTAAAAGCCAACGATGTTTTCCTGTTTGATTTAAAGAATAACCACATCTGCCGACACGACCCATTAAATCCGCTATGTGTTTATACCATATACTTTCAATCCCCCACCCTATTGTCTTCCCATGTTTCACAAAAGTTAATTGAAAATTGCGCCTTACTGGGAAAAATGATTGAATATATCGTTGAAAAATATGAAAATAAAGCAATGACGAATATTAATATTTGGTTGGAGGCGGTCTTGTCAGAGTTTACTAACAAGGTAGTAAACCCTAACGGCAAACATCCTGTTGTTAGGGCAATAGATGAATTATTAGAAAAAAGAAGGAATTCCATGTTAATGCTTGGCGAGCTTTGCGATGAAATCGGTTATTCGAAAAATCATCTTATTCGGTTAGTAAAAAAAGAAACCGGATATACCCCTATTCGCTACCAGATGAATTATAAAATGGATTACGCAAAATCGCTTTTGTTATATAGTGATGAACCCATCGTGAGTGTTAGCGAACAAGTAGGCTTTTTAGACGCTAACTATTTCACCAAGGTTTTTAAAGAGTATGTAGGGGTAAGCCCATCAAGATTGAGAAGTTCAACCAACACTACCGAGCTTATTAATGGCAGAACCGATTGAGGGATGTAATAGGCTTAACTTCTATGCATTTATGGGCTGATTTATCTTTGTTATCAATGTAATCCCATCGTAATTTATTAGAGTGCGGTTATCGATCACTCAATGATTTTTCTTCTTTATTTTTCATTAACAAGAAGTTTTATTAGCTCAGGGTAGAGCTCGTCGGTGTCTTGATACTGCTCTTTAACCTCGAGCAGCTTTTGCTTGCACTGTTTTACTACCTCAGCATACCGTTCGTCATTATAAAGGTTTTTTGTTTCAAAGCGGTCGTTCTTCATGTCGTACAACTCCCAGCCGGAAGGAGTAACCTCGTTTGAAGCGCCGCTTGCATCCAGCGGCAAACCATAGTAAAAAATTAACTTATAATCGTCGGTTCGTATGCCGTAATGCGCCGGATTATCATGTTTGTGTGCTCGGTGCATCCAGTATCGAAAATAAACTGAATCACGAACAAATCCGCTGTAGTCTCCCGATATCATTTTTCGGCAGGATTCTCCCTGCATTTCTGATGGTATCTGTGCTCCGGCATAGTCCAAAATAGTGGGTGCTATGTCTATATTAGCCATCAAGGAATGCTCAACACGACCTGCTTTTATCTCCGAGGGATAACGTATCAACATTGGCGCTTTGAGGCTTTCTTCGTAGCTCCAGCGTTTATCTTGGTAGTCATGCTCACCAAGAAACATTCCTTGATCTGAGGTGTATATAACTATCGTATTTTCTAACTCCCCGATTTTTTCAAGATGATTTAAGATTGCTCCAACCGAATCGTCGATGCCCTTAACGGTACGCAGGTAGTCCTTAACATACTTTAAATATGCTGCCCGTCCCTTTTCCTCAAAGCTCGCATTTTCGTCACATATCAGTGGACCTGTAACATAATCAGGGTCGGAAAAATCTTCATACAGGCTACGAATTTTACTTCTTGGCGAAACACTGCTGCCGTAATCACGGGAAGCTATACTACGATGGGACTTGTCCTCAAACAGGGTATCCGGAACCGGAATATCTACACCGTCAAACAGATGCTCGTGCCGTTGCGGATAATCCCAAAAATCATGAGGAGCCTTATGATGACACATCATAAAAAAAGGTTTATCTTTCTCCTTATTATCAAGATATTCTATGGTCATGTCGGTTATAATATCAGTAACATATCCCTTATATTGAGTTTTGTCGGTATTATGTGCCTTGAAGTATGGATCACGGTAGAGGCCTTGCTGTCCATAGTGAAAATTTTCTTCTCCCGGTGCACCGGTGAGATAGTTGTAAACATCAAATCCCAGCGGTTCAACGCCGAGATGCCATTTTCCGAACAATGCGGTTTGGTATCCCGCCTGCTGCATAAGTGTTGCAAGATTTAATTCTTTACATTTCTCAAAGCTGTCGCTCAATGTTCTAACTCCGTTTAGCTGGCCATATTGCCCTGTCATCAGAGTTGCCCTTGCCGGAGTGCAGATAGCGTTGGTGGAGTAGTAGCAATCCAGCCTAACGCCTTCTTCTGCTATCCTATCCATGTTTGGGGTTGAAAACACTTCGGATAAAATCGATCCATAACAGCTAATCGCGTTATAGCTGTGGTCATCCGACATTATATAGAGAATATTAGGCTTTTTCAAAGTTCTACTCCTTATCTTTTTTGTTTTTACATATATTTTTTATTTCTGTATCTATCATTATCGTGAGTGGAAAGTCATCGTTATCACCGTTTATTCTCCTCTGCAAAAGCTCCGCAGTATTCACAGCAATTTTTTTATGTGGTTAATGAATAAATGTTATAGGCGGTGAAACAATGTCCTCATATTCTTCCATGTGAAATAAATATAACGTTTTAATTACATTATTTTACTACAGCATAAAATCATTGTCAATAACGATAATTAGTTTTAAAAACGTACTGCCCAAGTTAACATTATCGCTGCCTTTGGCAGAGATAATATTGCAATTGCCCATTTTTAGATATATAATAATTAAAGTAGCAATTATCAAGAGGGAATTATATGGATACCGCAGCAATACAAAATTTTCCTAAGGTAGATTTACACTGTCACCTTGACGGCTCCATGTCGGCAGAGGTGGTGGCGGAAATCGCCAATAAAGAGAATATAAATATACCGTCTGATATTAGCGAGTTAAATAAAATACTTACCATAGATTCCGAATGCAAATCCCTAAATGAATATTTAACTAAATTTGAGCTCCCCATCTCCTGCCTAAAAACCTCTTACGGGTTGGAGACTGCAGCATATAATCTGATTAAGGAGGCAGCAAAAGAAAATGTTATTTATTTAGAGGTTAGATTTGCGCCGCTTTTTTCGGTAGGTCACCTTATGGATTTATCTTTGGTGATAGAAAGTGTATTAACCGGATTAAAAAGGGCTGAGGCTGATTTTGCAATATCAAGCTCCTTAATACTATGTGCAATGAGACATCAGCCCCTTGAAGATAGCATAGCGTTGGTTGATGTTGCCGCTAAGTATAAACAATTAGGTGTGGGTGGTATTGACTTAGCAGGTAATGAAGCCGATTTTCCACCGGAGTTATTTTCCGAACTTTTTAGATATGCAAAAAGTAAAAAAGTAAACTTTACTATTCATGCCGGAGAAACAGGCGTTTTTCAAAACATCAACACGGCGATAGAGCTTGGCGCTAAACGTGTGGGGCATGGTATTTCGGTGGTAAACAGTTTGCAGTTAACTAAATTATGTAGTGATTATGGTTTAGTATTTGAGCTTTGTCCTACCAGCAACTACCAAACAAAGGCGGTTGCGCCAGATATAAATTATCCAATAAATTATTTTATTGAAAATGAGTTGCTGTTTACTGTTAATACAGATAACCGAACAGTTTCGAATACAACCTTAACAAAGGAGTATGTATTACTGCAAAATTATACAGATGTTTCTTATGATCTGTTGAAAAATGCCACCTTAACTGCAATAAACGCAGCCTTTGCAGATGAGAAAACAAAGCAAAGACTGCGCGATAATGTTATGACTTTTAATCAAAATAAAACGGAGTAATATGAACGAAAACTTAAATAATATTCTTGAATATAATGTGGCCTTTGTAAAAAACGAGCTGTATAGCCGATATGCAACATCAAAGTATCCCGACCGTAAAATCGCAATAGTTTCCTGCATGGATACCAGAATGACCGAGCTATTGCCGGCGGCATTGGGTCTTAAAAATGGCGATGTTAAGATGATTACCAATGCCGGCGCAACTATTAAACATCCCTACGGTAGCGGTATTTATAGCCTGTTAATTGCAATATATCAATTAGGTGTAGATACAATTTTGGTGGTTGGACATGACGACTGCGGTGCCTCGGCATTAGTCGGTAAAGATATTGTTGAAAAAATGAAAGATAGGGGAATTACACAGCAGAATATAGATGCTGTAGCGAAAGAGTTTAAGCCGGTTGAAGAATGGTTTTCCGGATCTTCCTGTATAAATGAGTCCGTTAACAATACAGTAAGCCTTATTAAAAATCACCTTTTAATGCCAAAAGATATTACAGTTTTAGGATTTGTTATGAACCCTTTAACCGGACTATTAAGTAAAATATAGTAACACCTAAATCATATTATCCATCACTATTTTTTTAACTGTTAGTCGGTTTCTATAGAAAATATTTTATTCCAACTTTCCTTATCCACCGTTCCTGTTTCATTTAGTCCGAGATTTTTTTGGAATTGTTTTATTACCGTTTCGGTTTTTTCGTCAAGAAAACCGTTCTCCTCAACAAAAAGAGATTCTCCATATCTTGATGCTACCAAAATCATCTGTTTTTGTAGTGTTAAAACGGCCGGTCCAAAGGAGCCAAGGTTTAAAACATATCCCGGATAGGAGTCCGGATTTCTATAAATTCCGCTGTTATATGCTGCCATTCGGTAATCTGATAGCTGTTCAGAATAGTTGAGTAGCAAACTATTCCATGTTTTTTCATCAACATATCCTGTTGCTTGTATTCCGATAACGTTTTGAAATCCTACTACCGCATTATATGTTTTTTCATCAAAAGTACCGCTTTGATCCGGTGGTACTATTTCGCTTATAAACATTGAAATATACTGCAATCTATACTGAATTTCCAATACCCTATCTCCGGTGGCACCGGTTGATAAAATGTATCCCGGATATGCTGAGGTATAAAAAGACATTACCTTACCGTCATTCGATATAAGCTCATTAAATCTGGTATAGATAGCTGTCCAGGTTATTCTGCCAACAATTCCATCATCATCAAGATTAAAAAGTTGCTGAAACTGTATAACCGCTGCTGTAGTTTTTGCGCCAAACAAGCCATCATAACCAATAGGGGTAATGTCAACATAATATGCCGATAGAGTGAACAGATAAAACTGCATTTCTCTAACCGAATCTCCGGTCGATCCTTGTTTTAGTGATGTTCCGGGATATTCTCCCGGTCGTTGTCCCGGTGGTAACAGATAATTTACCGTTAGTGAAAATACCTCAAAAAGTTTATTCCAGGTTGCTTCTCCAACAATGCCATCAACCGTTAAACCGAAATACGACTGAAAATCCTCAACTGCGGCCTGGGTTGCGGGACCAAATTTTCCGTCAGCAGTTACCTTTGGTATATCTGAGTAGTTATAGCTTATAATGTTTAACCAAAACTGAATTGCCTGAACATTATCTCCGGAACTTCCGTTGCTAAGGGGACTTCCGGGGTATTCCCATATATCTCCTTGCTCAGGTGGCAGGGCATCCGACGTATAGTATATATACTTTTCATATACTGCGTCCCATGTTATTTGTCCAACAATGCCATCAACCTCTAAGCCATAGTAGCTCTGAAATGCTTTTACTGCCGCCTCGGTTGCAGAGCCAAATTCTCCATCGCTATCCAGAGATGGAATAGAAGGATTATACTGTGATATTTTTGAAATATAAAACTGTAGTTCAGCAACACTGCTTCCCGAGCTGCCAACCTTTAAAGTTGTCCCTGCAAATTCGCCTGTAGAGGGTGTTCCGGTAGGTTTTTCACCCTCACTGGTAAGCTCTGACAAATCCTTAATTGAAACATAGATATAGCTGATGGCATACCATGTGCTTCTTCCAACAATTCCATCGGACGTTAAAGCAAATTGACGTTGAAAAGCCTTAACAACCGATTCGGTACCACTTCCGAAATTACCATCAACAGCAATATCTCCAAAACCGGGAAAATCCTGAACAATTCTGCTTAATTGCCGTTGAATGGTGGTTACTGCAGTTCCACTGGATCCAACCTTTAATGGGGTACCGGGGTAGCTTTCTTCAACATCTTGAATATTTGAATTTTGATAAAGAGCTATTCCATTTCCAAAATAGTAACGAAGAATACCTGTTGCACTATAACCCTGGTCGGCAAGATCTTTAGAACCCCATTGTTTCATACCGTCACAGCTTATTATTTTACCATCACAATAGGAGGAAAAATAAGGCTCAACATTTCCATTATTCCTAATATAGGTATCAAAAACTTCATCAACAATTTCAGAAACACTGTCGAAAATGATACCACTGTGGTTATATTTTTGGTCGTATCCCGGTGAGTTGGTAATGTGGAAGGGATATCCCCTACTTATATACCACTCGGTAAAAACTCGATTTAATACTACCGATATCTGTGCATAGATATTTGCATAGAGACACTCGGTTGGCCAGGTAGGGTATATTTCACTTGATGCAACACTTTTAAGATAGTTAATAAAGCTTACCGATACATTACTGGCATTCTGATTAGGGCTACCAAGGTGAACAATTATATTACGCGGTATTATCGCTTCATCTAAAACTCTTGGAATACTAATTACCGAAATAGGTTCTTTTCCACTTCCACCGGTATTATTAAAAAGTGAGTGTGGGGGAATAACTATATTATTAAGCGAGGAATCATAGTTTATTCCCTGAGTAGAAGCAAAAAAATTAATTGGAATTAATGTAGTTACGCTGTCAAAAATTTGTATGTCACTTATGTTTACTTCTTCATATCCTTCGGCTGTTACCGAAATATTATAACAGCTATAGGGTTGTATTTCGTTTAGCTTTTCTAATGAAAGACTTTTATCAGGCGCTTCTAATTCAACAGGGTCAGAATACCCATTTACATCGGTAGAATAGCTATATAATACTCTGCTTATTCCGTTTATTTTTTGAGTTACCTCTACCATTGCATATGAAACCGGAAGATTTCCCTTTGCAGTTAGCGATGTAACCTTTAAATATCCTATAGGCATATTTAATCTCCTTATATAAATTTCTTATAACATAGTATGCAAAATTAATGTTACTTGATTTTATTTTTTTTTACTTCCAAATCTTACCGGTTTGAGATTTATTATTATTTTAATTATTTTGTTTATTTAGGTTGAAATGCTTCCTATATAATGATATAATAATAGAAGGATAATTTTCATTAATCACCGAAAATATTTTTGGTTTTTATTTAAATAACGGAGTAAATTTTAGTATGGAATCATTCGATCTTCTGGTCACTCAGGTAAAGGAATACTGTAAAGAAAAGATTAATCCCACATCTTTTTTTGTTTTTTTTGAAAAAATAGAACCATTAAAATGGGAATCTGATACAAATACCGCTTATTTAGAAGCTCCAAGCGGATTTCAACAGGATGTTATAAATAAACGATATCTCGATATTATTGAGGAAGCCTTTCTTTCAATACTTGGTTTTGATGTTAAGGTTGTTATAACAGCGGCATTAGGTGATGAAGAAGAGGAACAGGTTACCATTACAAACGGCAACTATGCGCTAACCTTTGATAACTTTATTAAAGGCGATTCAAATTCTCTTGCATTTGCTGCAGCAATGGCTATTTCTAAAAAGCCTGCAGCCGATAGAAATAATCCACTTTTTATCTATGGTGATTCCGGATTGGGAAAAACCCATCTTCTTACCGCAATATGCATCGAAACAAAACAAAACTTTCCTGATTTTAATATTGTTATGGTAGATGGTGAAAGTTTTACCAATGAATTTATCTATGCAGTTCAAAATAACCAGGCTGCTTATTTCCATCATAAATTTCGTGAAGCTGATATGCTACTTGTCGACGATATACAATTTATTGGTGGTAAAGAACAAACTCAGGGTGAATTTTTCCACACTTTTAATACTCTCCAAAGAGCAGGAAAACAGATTGTTCTTGTATCAGATCGTCCTCCAAAAGAAATAAGAAGCTTGTCTGACAGATTACAGACTCGTTTTTTATCAGGACTTATAGTTGATATTCAACCGCCTAAATATGAAACCCGTGTTGCTATTGTTAAACGCAAAGCAGAATTATTATCTATCAACCTTCCAGATGATGTTGTTGAATTTTTAGCGAATAAACTGCAAAATAATATTCGACAGTTAGAGGGTGCTGTAAAAAAACTAAATGCATATAAAAAATTGGAAGGAGTAGAACCTTCATTAACATCGGCCCACAGTGCTATTAAAGATATATTAAACGAGATTCAACCGGTTCCTATAACCATAGAAAAAGTTTTATCCGAAGTTAGCAGAACCATGGGTGTAACACCGGATGATATCCGCTCATCTTCACGTAAATCTGTTATAAGTAATGCACGAAAAATGTGTATGTATATCCTTCAACAGGTTACCTCCTTAACCACCACCGAGATAGGCGAAGAGTTTGGAGGAAGAGACCATTCCACCGTTGTTTATTCTATTCAGGATACCGAAAGAAAAATTAACCGTGACAAGCAGCTTAGAACTGTTGTTGATGACATTATAAAAAATGTTAAAGGTGCTTTTTAGTTTTCAACATTTTTATTATATTCTTTAAAGATTTTTTAACAGGCATGTTGAAAGGACTTATACTTTAAACATTTAAACAAATTTTAAAGAATTTATTTTAAAAATTCACTGCCAAAATATTATCTTTATATAACGTTTTATATAATTTTCAACAGTTTCAATATCTATAATACTACTAATAATTTATAATTTATTTAATTATATAAATAATATATTATAAGAATAAGAAAGGAAGTTGTGGTTTAATGCAGCTGTTAAATGTTTTTTTGCATATAACAAACCCACAGGTAACATTATGAAATTTAGTGTAGAAAAGGAAAGTTTTCTCTCGGCGGTTGCCAAAACGTCAAGAAGTGTTGCTCAAAAATCATCAATTCCTGTATTGGAAGGAATATTGATAAGAGCAGAGGGAGAAAAAGTTTCTCTTACCGGATATGACCTCGAAATAGCTATCAGCTGTGAGGTTGAAGCAAAAATAATAAGAGAAGGTGGCGCTGTTATTTCGGCTAAACTTCTTGGTGATATCTGTCGTGCTACTAATGGAGCAACAATAGATATAGACTGTAGCGATATAAAAATAGAAATAACCAGTGGAAGTGTTTTTTATGAAATAAGCTCTATGAATATTAAAGACTATCCTGAACTTCCTCGTGGTGATACTGTTCCTGCGGCAACCATCAATGGCATGGAATTTAAATATATGATAGATAAAACTATCTTTGCTTGTAATCAAAATGATAAAAGACCTGTTAATACCGGTGAATTATTTGAAATTAAAGATAATAAGTTAACCTTGGTCGCACTTGACGGATACCGTCTTGCTGTTTGTTCAAAAAATGTATCAAAAGCAGAAGAAGATATCAGTATAATTATTCCATATAAAACTATGCAGGAAATGAGTCGTTTAATTAACGACGGTATTGAAAATATAACAGTTTGTGCATCGAGATATTATGTTCTTTTCATATGCAATGAGTTTTCATTGTTATCACGCCTTATAGAAGGCGATTTTGTAGATTATAAAAAAGTTATTCCGGATGGAGTTAAATCAAACATTGTAGTGGATGTTAAGGAATTTACACGTTGTATTGAAAGAGCATCTCTGGTAATTAGTGAAAGGATAAGAAATCCTTTAAGAATTACCTTTGATGAATCAGGCATTCATGTTTCCTGTAAAACAGCTCTTGGTAGTGTTAACGATAATATAGAATGTGAATTTGAAGGATTACCTCTTGAAATAGGATTTAATAATAGATATTTATTAGATGCTCTTCGCGCTTGTGGATGCGAAAAAGTAAATCTTGAAATAATAGATTCCATAACAGCGGTAAAACTTTTGTCTAATGATAAAAGTGATGAATTCTTATATCTTGTTCTGCCGGTAAGATTTAAGGTATCAGCAGGTAAAACTGAGGATTAATGTGATACTTAATAGTTTAAGGATAGAAAATTTTCGTAATTTAAAAAATATTTATTTAGAACCGAGTAAAGATATTAATGTTATAGCCGGTGATAATGGGGTTGGAAAAACAAATATTATCGAAGCTATATATATGCTAACCGGGGCAAAAAGTTTCCGGATGGCGAAGGATAAAAATCTAATAAATTTTGATGAAGAAACAGCAAAAATTGAGGGGGAAATAAATAAAGGAAAAAATTCATTTAAAATTTCAGTTTTAATGGATAAAAAGCCTTTGAGCTATAGAAAAGGATTTATTAATGAAGTTGAAAACGGAAGAGCGGCAAGGCTTGCAGGAAATTTTTGTGCAGTAGTTTTTTCGCCCGACCATCTCGGTCTTGTTAAGGGTAGTCGAGAGGGTAGGCGTTATTTTATGGATAATGCTATATGTAATCTATACCCGGGACATATTGATGATTTATACCGATATAATAGAGTTCTTGAGCATAGAAACAAACTGCTTAAAAAAATAAAAAACGATAATAAATATGATAGTGAACTACTTGATGTTATTGATTTACAGATGTCGGAATACTGTATAAAAGTTTCAACAAGAAGGCAAAAGTATGTTGAAGGATTAAAGGTTCTTGCACATCAATACTATAACGAAATTAGCAACGGCAAAGAAAAAATCGATATAGCATATGAAAGTAGAGCAGAAAATGAGGAAGATTTTCTATGTCTGTTAAAAGAAAACAGAGACAATGACATTAGGATGGGATTTACCGGAGTAGGTGTTCATCGAGATGATTTATCAATACAGATATCATCTTTACCTGCTGGAAATTTTGCAAGCCAAGGTCAGCAAAGAAGTATAGTATTATCCCTTAAAAAAGCAGAGGCAAAATACTATAAAGAAATAACAAACTATGCACCGGTTTTATTGTTTGATGACGTATTAAGTGAGCTTGACCAAAAACGTCAGGAGTATCTTCTATCACAGACTGATAATTTCCAAACATTTTTTACCTCCTGTGATAAAAGATTATTCGAAAAATTACCGGTTACGGTTTTTAATATAAAAAACGGAGAGCTAATCTAATGTATAAATATTTAAATATAGGTGGATATATTTCATCAGAAGATATTATAGGAATATTTGATCTTGATAGATGCACCGTTTCAAAAAGTGGAAAACATTATCTCAACATAGCCCAAAAGGAAGGTAGAATTATATACGATTCAACCGAGCTTCCAAAATCATTTATAGTTAAAAAAAATAATGATATTATATTATCTCACTATAATACGGCTACAATTATTCAGAAAGGAAACTAAATGTCTATTGAAAAGGGTTACGACAGCTCACAAATACAAGTTTTAGAAGGGCTTGAGGCTGTTAGAAAAAGACCCGGAATGTATATCGGAAGTACCGGCCCGAGAGGTTTACATCACCTCGTTTATGAAATTGTTGACAATGCAATTGATGAGGCATTAGCAGGATATTGCAAAAATATTACCGTAAAGATATTGCCGGATAATATTATTGAGGTATCAGATGATGGCCGAGGAATTCCGGTAGGCATACAGCCAAAACTTGGTATTTCTGCTGTTACTGTTGTTTTTACGGTACTCCATGCCGGTGGAAAATTTGGCGGAGAAGATAGCGGATATAAAGTTGCAGGTGGATTACACGGTGTTGGTGCATCGGTTGTTAATGCCCTTTCTGAATGGCTTGAAGTTACCGTGTGTAACGGCGAAGGAATATATAAACAAAAATTCTTAAGAGGAAAAGAAGCCGGTCCTCTTGAGCGTGTTGGTGATGCCGATGGAAAAAGAGGAACTCTTGTTCAGTTTAAGGCTGACACTGAAATGTTCGAAACGGTAGAATATGAATACGATATTTTGTTAAAAAGGCTTCGTGAGCAGGCATTTTTAAATGCAGGACTTAATATTGTTATAAGTGACGAGCGCGGTGAAGAAAAGATAGAAAAAAATCTATGTTACGAAGGTGGTATTCGTAGCTTTGTTGAACATATACACAAACGTAGGCAGCTTTCGGTTTTGCATCCGCAGGTTATACACCTTTTTGCCGAGGCAAACGGATCTCAAGCAGAAATTGCATTGCAGTATAATGACAGTTATAACGAGCATATATTATCCTTTGCCAATAATATTAATACTCCCGATGGCGGTACCCATGAACAGGGTTTTAAAAATGCTATAACCAGAATTTTTAACGATTTTGGAAGAAAAAAAGGCTTTATCAAGGATAAGGAGGAAAATCTTCAGGGTAACGACGTCCGTGAAGGTATTACCGCAATTATAAGTGTAAAACTTCAGGAAGCTCAGTTTGAGGGTCAAACCAAGGCAAAACTTGGAAATACAGAAATAAGAGGACTTGTTGAAAATCTGGTATTCGACAAACTAAGTGTGTTTTTTGAAGAAAATCCGGCGGTTGCAAAAGCAATTTATGAAAAAGCTTTATCGGCTGCACGTGCACGTGAGGCGGCAAAAAAGGCAAGGGAGTTAGTTCGCCGTAAAAGTGCCCTTGAAAGTCAACGTATGCCGGGTAAACTTGCCGACTGTCGTGAAAAAGATAACGAGAGAACAGAGCTCTATATTGTTGAGGGTGATTCGGCAGGCGGTAGCGCCAAGGAGGGTAGAGATAGCCTTTATCAAGCAATCTTACCACTTTGGGGCAAAATGTTGAATGTTGAAAAGGCAAGGCTTGATAAAGTTTATGGAAATGAAAAGTTAATGCCGGTGGTAACGGCACTGGGTTGTGGTATAGGCGATGAGATGGATTTAACCAAGCTTAGATACAACAAAATTTTTATCATGGCCGATGCTGATGTGGACGGAAGTCATATCAGAACACTTTTGTTAACCTTCTTTTTCCGCTTTATGCGTCCGCTTATAGATGCGGGACACATCTATATTGCCATGCCACCACTATATAAGCTTTCTAAGGGCAAGGATGTTCGCTATGCATATAATGATTTAGAGCGTGACGAGATTATCAAGGAAATGGGAAACCCCAGAATTGACAGATATAAGGGTCTTGGTGAGATGAATCCGGAGCAATTATGGGAAACAACCATGAATCCTGAAAATCGCATGATAATCAGAATAGAATTAGAGGATGCAGAGTCGGCAGACGAAACGTTTACCATTTTGATGGGCGACAAGGTAGAGCCGAGAAAAGAATTTATAGAACAAAATGCACGATATGTAACCAATCTTGATATATAGTCTGAACGAATAATAAAACGAAAGAGAATATAATGGAAGAAAACAAGACAAAAATTATAGTCCGAGACATAGAGAAGGAGATGGAAAAATCATTTATTGATTATTCCATGTCGGTAATAGTAAGCCGTGCACTGCCGGATGTTCGTGATGGATTAAAACCGGTTCACCGCCGTATTCTCTATACCATGTGGGAAAAGGGATTGGAGCATTCAAAACCTTTTAGAAAGTCTGCCGAAACGGTAGGTGCTGTGCTTGGCTCCTATCACCCCCACGGTGACTCTTCGGTTTATGATGCACTTGTGCGTATGGCACAGGATTTTTCGCTGAGATATCCGTTAATCGAAGGTCAGGGAAACTTCGGTTCTATCGACGGAGACCCACCTGCTGCTTATAGGTATACCGAGGCGAGAATGAGCCGAAGTGCCGACTATTTGCTGGAAGGACTTGAAAAGGAAACGGTTGATTTTACCCTAAATTATAATGATTCAACAAAAGAACCAACTGTTTTACCGGCAAGAACTCCAAACCTGCTTGCAAACGGATCTACAGGTATTGCAGTTGGTATGGCTACAAACATTCCTCCCCATAATATGGGTGAGGTTATTGATGGAGCCTTATTTTTATTAGAAAACGATGACGCAGAGTTACCAGAGTTAATGGATTATATTTCAGGACCTGATTTTCCTACCGGTGGTATAATAATGGGTAGGAGCGGCATTCGTTCAGCCTATGCAACCGGACGTGGAAAGATAATTCTTCGTGGGCGTGTTAACATAGAAGAGGGAAAAAACGGCAGAGAAAGTCTTATAATAACCGAGATCCCATACATGGTTAACAAGGCAAGGCTACAGATCGCAATTGCCGAGCTTGTTAAAGAAAAAAGAATAGAGGGAATTGCTGACCTGTGGGACGAATCAAACCGAGCCGGAATGAGAGTAGTTATCGAGCTTAAAAAGGATGCAAATGCACAGCTTATTCTAAACCAGCTTTATAGATATACCCAGCTACAGGATACGGTTGGCGTAATCATGCTTGCCCTGTCAGACGGTGTACCTAAGGTTATGAATCTTCATGAAATGTTAAGAGAGTTTCTTGAATTTCAACGTGAAATAATAACAAGACGAACAGCATACGAACTTCGCAAGGCAAAAGAAAGAGCACATATCTTAGAGGGCCTTAAAATTGCTCAGGATAATATCGATGAGGTTATTGCAATTATCAGAGCCAGCAAAAATCGTAATGAATCCAAGGAAAAATTATGTGAACGGTTCGGCATAGATGATATTCAGAGTAATGCCATAGTCTCTATGCAGTTAGGTCAACTATCCGGCCTTGAGAGGGAAAAAATTGAAAATGAGCTTGCTGAAATCAAAGAAAAAATTGCCGACTATGAGGATATCTTAGCAAACGATCATCGTGTTATTGCAATAATAAAAGAGGAGCTTTCAGAAATACGCAAGCATTATAAAGATGAGCGCCGAACCGAAATTGCAGCAATATCGGGCGAGCTGGATATTGAGGACTTAATTCCGGTTGAGGATGGTCTTATAACCTATACCCATTTTGGGTATATTAAACGTCAGGCAGTTGATGTATTTGAACATCAAAAACGCGGAGGGCGTGGAGTTTCCGGAATGAATCGTCGTGATGAAGATTTCGTTCAGGAGATGTTTATTGCCGGAAGCCATGACTATATTTTGTTTATTACCGATCGAGGGGTTGTTCATAGAATTAAGGGATATCAGGTACCCGAAAGCGGACGAAACGCAAGAGGAACAAACATTGTTAATATTCTGCCGTTAGAGCAGGACGAAAAAATTTCTTCTATGCTAACCGTTAGCAGAGAATCTGAGGGAGAAGGTTTCTTAACGTTTGTTACCGAACGTGGAATTATTAAACGGACCCCGTTAGAGCTATTTAAAAATATCCGAAAAAATGGACTTCGTGCGATTAATCTCAACGAGGGAGACCGACTCGCCTTTGCCGGAATTACAAGCGGTGAAGATGAAATCATTATCGGAACCCATCGTGGAATGGCTGTTAGATTTGCAGAAAAAGATGCTCGTTCGTTAGGAAGAACCGCAAGGGGAGTTCGTGCAATCCGTCTTGCCGATGGCGACAGGGTGGTAGGAGTTGTTCCGATTAAAGAAGGTGAGTTGCTTTTAACTGTTTCGGAAGGCGGAAAAGGTCGCAGAAGTAGCTTCGACAGCTATCGTTTAACAAGACGAGGCGGTAAGGGAATTAAAAATTATAACCGTGACATGGTTGCGGGCATAAAGGCTGTAGCTGAAGATGATGATATTATTATTATTAGTGAAGGTGGAATAATTATCCGTATGCATGTTTCGGACATAACCTGTCAAAGCCGATATGGTGGCGGAGTTAGAGTTATGAGGCTTGGCGAGGGTGATAAGGTTGTAACCATTGCGAGAACCGAGCGAAGCGAGGATAGCGAAAATCTTGCAAAACCGGAGGAAGTATTGCCGGAGGATGCAATAGAGGATATCATTGAAGAACCGGAAGACGATATCATTGATGATGATATTGAGGATGAAGGGGAAGAATAAAAATGGGTGGTCACGGCAGGGTTAAGATAGTTGCCGGTAGCGCAAGAAATATGGACATAGAATTGCCGGCAAGTGCAAGGCCTACCCTTTCGAGGGTAAAGGAGGGGATGTTTTCCTCTATACATTTTGAGCTTTTAAACGAAAATGTTAAATGCTTAGACCTATGTGCCGGAAGTGGAGCACTTGGAATTGAGGCACTCTCAAGAGGAGCTGAGCACTGCGTTTTTGTTGAGAGCAATCGAGATGCCTGTAGAATAATAAAAAACAATCTTAAGATTACCTCCCTTGAAGAAAAGGCTGAAGTTTTAAATCTTGATGCAAAACATTTTTTAGGTGGGACAAGCTTTAAGGAAAGTTTCGATATAATTTTTTTCGACCCTCCGTATGAAGAAGAAAAGTTATACGATTTAACAGAACAAATTCCAGGTATTCTTAAACCCGGAGGCAAGGTTTTGATTGAATCTATAAAAGGAATTTCTCGTGAGTTTGAAGGATTAACTCTTCATAAAATCTATCGATACGGATCGGTAATTGTTTCTAAATATCATTTTAAAGATTAATGTTTGATAAAAAGACATTGTATCCTACGTAATGTTCAATGGGTATAATGTCTTTTTTATGTTTATAATAAGTAAAAATGAAATGGCATCAGGGGGTACGTTGCTTGACAAAATGGGTAGTTTATTATATAATCAATGTACGATAATAGGTAAAAACTAAAGTATAATACACTAAGGAAATGAAGATTAACATGCAAAACAACGATGTTAATATAAGTAATATTAAAAATCATTTAGGTGAAAACCTCTCCATTGAGAGTTCAGAAAAGTGTCAAGGCATTGCCGTTGATGCTTTTTTTGCAAAAGATAATAATATAATAAATGGCAACGAAACAGATGTTTTTTTTGCTAATGCAGAAATTTTTTTTGAGGGTAAATTTACTAAAGGAAATTTGCTTTTAAAGAACAATAAAACCTACCTCTGTGATGAACCTCCCCCAAACGTTAAGATAATTGATTGTAATGGATATCATATTATGCCGGGCTTTGCTGATATTCATGTTCATCTGCGTGAACCGGGTTTTGAGTATAAGGAAACTATTGCAACCGGAACAGCTGCCGGTCTTGCAGGTGGATTTACCTTGCTTTGTTGTATGCCAAATTTAAATCCGGTGCCTGATAATGTTAAAACCATAAAAGAAATTACGGATATAATAGAAAAAACAGCCTGTTGCAGTGTTATTCCCTACGGAGCAATAACGGTGGGACAACAGGGGGAGAACATTGCTGATCTTGAGGGACTTACACCCTTTTGTCTTGGTTTTTCTGACGACGGAAAAGGTGTTCAGGGCGAAGAAATGATGCGTCGAGCGTTAAATATTGCAAGTAAACTCAATCGACCATTGGTAGCACATTGTGAGGTAGGCAACCCCGGTGATACAGGGGTTATCCACGACGGCAAATTTGCCAAGATTAATGGCTTCCCCGGCATTTCTTCCGAGAGTGAGTATCTTATGGTAGAACGGGATATTAATCTATCAAAACAAACCGGAGCCGCATTGCACCTTTGCCACATTTCTACCGCAGAGAGCGTTCGGCTTATTCGTAATGCTAAAGCACAGGGAGTTAGGGTAACTGCCGAAACAGCGCCCCACTATCTGCTAATGACCGACATGGATATTAAGGATGAGGGACGTTTTAAAATGAATCCGCCTATCCGCTCAGCGGATGATCGGGATGCCCTTATAAAAGGAATTAGTGACGGAACTATCGATGCCATAGCAACCGACCATGCACCGCATAGCGCGGAAGAAAAATCCAAGGGGTTAAGGGGTAGCGCCTTTGGTATCGTAGGACTTGAAACATCCTTTGCAACAATGTATACAGGTTTGGTTAAAACAGGTATTATATCCTTGACCAAACTGGTCGAGTTAATGTCGATACAGCCAAGGCGAGTATTTGGTTTGGAGTCCGGCATTAAAAACGGTGAAACAGCAGATTTTTGTATTGCAAATCTTAATGAAAAATACAGGGTGGATTCAGCTACCTTTAAATCAAAGGGTAGGGCAACACCTTTTGATGGCTGGGAAGTGTACGGAAAAATTGTTTACACCCACTGTGGAAACAGGGTAAATAAGGGGGTATTACATGATTGATGGTAGTTTTACAATAATTGAAAACAAAATAATAGCTGATAGCGTTTTTATGATAAAGCTGAGTGGAGATTCAGGAGATATTGTTGCAGGTCAATTTGTAAATATAAAGCTTGAGAACTTTTTTTTACGCCGACCAATATCGGTAGCAGATGTACAGGAAGATGTTTTAACACTCATATATAAGGTTGTAGGCTCAGGTACCAAGGCGCTATCCCTCCTTTGCTCGGGAGAAGAACTAAAAATTCTCTGTGGTCTCGGAAACGGATTTACCATTACCGATCATAAAAATCCAATTCTCATAGGAGGTGGTGTAGGAGCGCCGCCTATGTTACTTTTAGCTAAAACATTATGCAAGATGGGAATAAAACCAACAGTAGTTCTCGGCTTTCGCACGAAAAAGGATGTTTTTTTAGAACAAGAGCTCTCGGATTATGCAAAAAAAATATATATAACCACCGAGGATGGCAGTTATGGCTCTAAAGGCTTCGTGACCGACGTGGTCGAAAAAATAGATTGTGATTATTTTTATGCCTGTGGCCCAATGCCGATGCTTAAAGCACTTGCTAAGCTAAATATTGAGGGACAACTTTCTTATGAGGAGAGAATGGGCTGTGGATTTGGCGGATGCATGGGATGTAGCTGTAAAACTACAAACGGCGAATATGCGAGAATATGTAAAGAAGGCCCTGTTTTTAAAAAAGGCGAGATAAAATTATAATTTGGAGGTAATGCATGAATATTTCGGTTAACCTCTCGGGGGTACAGCTAAGCAACCCTATTATTGCCGCATCGGGTGTGATAGGATATGGCTATGAATTTTCCGAGCTGCTTGACCTTGAAATACTTGGAAGTTTATCTTTTAAGGGAACAACAGTAGAACCACGTTTTGGAAATCCAACACCCAGAATAGCCGAAACCGATTGCGGAATGTTAAACAGTGTGGGGTTGCAAAATCCGGGACTTAAAGCAGTGATATCCGAAGAGCTCCCGAAACTGTTTGCTGCATATAAAAAGCCGGTTATTGCTAACATTTCAGGGTTTTCGATAGAGGAATTTGTTACCCTAGCCACCGAGTTTAATAAGGTAGAGCAGATAGGAATTATAGAACTAAATATAAGCTGCCCTAACGTTCATAAGGGTGGGCTTGCTTTTGGCGCCGATCCGGAACAAGCGGGACGAGTGACCGAGCTGGTCAGAAAAGCGACAACAAAGCCTCTTTATGTAAAACTTTCTCCAAATGTTGCAAGTATATCGGCAGTAGCAAAAGCATGTGAGGCGGCAGGTGCTGACGGGTTATCGTTAATAAACACCTTGCTTGGAATGCGCATAGATTATCGTACCGGAAGGCATATACTTGCTAATAAAACCGGTGGACTTTCCGGTCCTGCTATTTTTCCTTTGGCGGTTAGAATGGTTTACGAGGTTGCCTCGACGGTTAATCTACCTATTATCGGAATTGGTGGAGTAGACAGCTCTAAGAAGGTTATAGAAATAATGTCGGCAGGAGCGACTGCTGTTCAGATAGGAGCGGCGCATCTTGTAAATCCTAATATTTATGCCGAAATTATTGCAGAGCTGCCCACTGTTCTTGCCGAGATAGGTGTTGATGATATAAACAAGATAATAGGGAGGACGATATGCAACGAGAAGTAATAATAGCCTGTGATTTCCCGAACGAGGAAGCAATGTATGATTTTTTAAAGCTTATGCCCCGGCAACAGCTGTTCCTAAAAGTGGGGATGGAGCTGTTTTACGGTGCGGGCCCTGATGTTGTTAGAAAACTGAAAGCAGACGGACATAAAGTTTTTCTTGATCTAAAACTCCATGATATACCAAATACGGTAAAATCGGCTATGAAGGTAGTTGCCGACCTTGGTGCGGATATTGTTAATGTTCATGCCGGCGGAACTATAGAGATGATGATAGCTGCTATGGAGGGCGCAAAGGGTGCTGCAAATCCTCCTAAGGTTATTGCGGTTACTCAGCTAACCAGCACAAGCGAACAACGCATGAACGACGATTTATTGATAGAAAAACCTATGATTGAAGTAGTTAGCCATTATGCTTTAAATGCCAAAAAAGCAGGCCTGGATGGGGTAGTCTGCTCGCCATTAGAGGCGGCTACCGTTAAATCGGTATGTGGTAGCGACTTTATTACAGTTACACCCGGCATAAGATTTGCCGATGGTGAAGTTGGCGACCAGGTTAGAATTGCAACACCGGATAGAGCTGCAAACATGGGCTGCGATTACATTGTAGTAGGTAGGGCGGTTACCGGAGCAAAGGATCCTCTTGCTGCCTATAAAAGATGCATAGCCGAGTTTATTGGATAGCGTTGTGAAAAAGCCGGCTTCGCAAAAACTTCATTTTTTATATCTCCCCTGAATTAAGTAATAACATCGGGAAAGGAACGTTTATATATGCAACATCTCATAGATCCTACCGATCTTTCGGTAGAAAGAATTGCTAAGCTTATAGAGGTTGCCGAGGACATAATGGATAACCCCTCAAGATACAGCGAAAAGTGTAAAGGCAAAAAACTTGCCACATTGTTTTTTGAGCCGTCCACACGAACGAGGCTATCCTTTGAAGCGGCAATGATGGAGCTTGGCGGTAATGTTTTAGGCTTTGCCGGCTCTGAAAGTTCCTCGGCAACCAAAGGCGAATCGGTTAGTGATACTATAAAAACCGTAAGTTGCTATGCAGATATAATTGCAATGCGACATCCAAAGGAAGGTTCTGCATTGGTGGCGGCGCAGAGTTCTTCGGTACCGATAGTTAATGCAGGAGACGGCGGACACCAACATCCGACCCAAACGCTTACAGACCTACTAACAATACATAAACTTTGCGGAAAACTATCAGGTTTAAGGCTTGGACTATGTGGTGACCTAAAATTCGGCAGAACTGTTCATTCGCTTATTCGAGCGATGACACGATACAGTAATATCGACTTTGTACTGTGTTCACCGGAAGAGCTTAAGTTGCCGAGATACGTTAAGGATGATATTATTGCCGGAGGGCATGAGTACAGACAGTTTTCTTCGCTCGATGATTGCATAAAAGAGCTGGATATTCTCTATATGACCAGAATACAAAAAGAGCGGTTTTTTAACGAGGAGGAATATCTCAGGTTAAAGGATAGTTATATTTTGGATGCTGAAAAAATGACCCTTGCAACGGATAACCTTATCGTTCTTCATCCCCTGCCGAGGGTAAACGAAATCGCCACAGAGGTGGATAAAGACCCCCGAGCTTGTTATTTTAAGCAGGTTTTATACGGAAAGTATATTAGAATGGCGTTAATCTTGGAGATGTTGAACATTAAACCGTAGTTATACAAATTATGAAAAGAGGAAATTATGCAGATAGACAGCATATATAACGGCATAGTAATCGACCATATTAAGGCCGGAAACAGCATGAATATATATTATTATCTACAGCTAAATAAACTTCCAAATACCGTTGCAGTTATTCAGAATGTTAAAAGCAAAAAAATGGGGCGAAAGGATATTATTAAGGTAGAGGGTGAGGTTGGAAAAAAACTCGACCTTCTTGGCTTTTTTGACGAGAACATAACTATTAATATTATTAAAGAAGGTGAGCACAGCGAGAAAAAGCACCCGGGTTTACCAAACGAGGTTAAGGGCGTTATTTCCTGTAAAAATCCGCGGTGCATTTCGGTGAGCGAACCGGAGCTGGAGCAGGTTTTTGTTTTAACTAATAAGAACAAGAGAGAGTATCGTTGCCTCTATTGCGAGCAGGCACATAATTAGTGACCAAATAGGTCAATAACGGAGTGGAATGAAGTTTTTTTCATCGAAAAACAATAAAAGCAACTATATCTATCGTGCCGCCGAACTTAGCAGACAGGGGAAGCGGCCTACTCAGCAGGATTTTTGCGGTATGATGCCTGCTGACGATGGCGTTTATCGTGACGGTTTGTTTTTTGCCGCTGTTGCCGATGGAATGGGAGGGCTATCCAACGGAAATGAAGTATCACAATTCACAGTTGACCAAATTTTAAAAGGCTTTAATGAATTTAAAGGCAACAATAGCAATAAAGAACTTTCCGGTAAATTAGAGGAATTGGTTATTTCTATAAATGAGCAGGTATTTAGCAAATACGCGGGAGAATCCGGAACCACGCTTGCGGCTATAATTATATTAGAGGAAAAACTTTTTTGGATAACGGTTGGCGATAGCATGATCTTGTTATGTAGAGATGGTCGTATTTTTAGGTTAAATCATGAACACAGCTACCATATGTTAGTTAGGCGAAATGCAATTCTTGATGGTGAGCCGGATAGGCTAACACCGATAAGTCGAAGTGATGAACATATGCTTTCTGCATATATAGGAGCAAAGGAGCTTTTCGATATAGATCGCAATCTTTACCCCTACACTCTTATAGACGGAGATAAAATAATTATCTGTACTGATGGGGTTAGCAGGTCAATTGACGATTCGACCATGTCGGTTATTATGAAAAATCCGCCGGACAGAGTTGTAGAAATTATTGGTGGCTTAATTGAACACAAGGCAAATCCTAAGCAGGACAACTACACGGCAGTTATAACAGAGGTAATGATTGAAAATCAGGTTTGATGAATACAGTTTTATAGGGGGGCGTCTTTATAATGAGGACAGCCTGTTTAGTGGTGAAAAAGATGGAAGAGGAGTTTTTGTTTTAGGTGACGGTAGCGGAAGCGACGGAAACGGTAGCGTTGCATCATCGGTGGTTACAAAAGCGATAGGGTATAGTTTACAAAAATCGGTGCCGGGCAGTTGGTCTATGAAAAGAGCATTTGAGCGGGCGGATAAAGAGTTGAAAGAGGAGCAAAAAAAACCCGGACTTGCCGATATGAGAACCACTGCGGCTGTGGTACACATATATGAAGACACTGCATACCTTGCTCACTGCGGTGACAGCAGAATCTACTATCTTTCCGGCGGGGATTCACCATTAATTACTGCCGACCACTCCATTAGCTATCAAAGATATCTGGCAGGAGAAATAAGTTTCGACGACATACACAGCGATGAGGACAGGAATCATCTAACCGAGGCTCTCGGAAATCCGAGAACAAGGCCTACCTTGGCAAAGAAAAAGTTGTCGTTATCCGAGGGTGATGGATTTCTGCTCTGTAGCGATGGATTTTGGTCGAGCTTGATGGAAGAAGAAATTTATATAGATTATATTAAATCAGAAAACAGTGGACGATGGCTTGAATTTATGCTGTTGAGAATACTTCCTCGGTTAGACAGAAATTCGGATAATCTTTCGGCTATCTGCATAACAATGGAGTAAATATTAAAATTATACAACATACATGATTTTTTTTATGCATTGCAACAGTCTTGTTACGAGATAAACATCAGTCGATTGAAATAATAAACGGTTGGTGTTATAATAAATCTAAATTTAGAAATGAAAGGAAATAAAATGATAGGAAATGTAATTATAGGTCAGTCAGGAGGTCCCTCGTCTGTTATTAACTCCAGTCTTGCAGGTGTTTACAAAACGGCACGTGAAAACGGACTAACCGTTTACGGAATGTTGCACGGAATTCAAGGCTTGCTGGAGGAGCGTTATGTAGATTTATCCACCCAGATTAAAAGCGACCTTGATGTTGAATTGTTAAAGCGCACACCGTCCGCATTTCTCGGTTCCTGTCGCTACAAACTGCCGGATGTTGAGGATAAGCCGGAAGTATACGAGAAACTGTTCTCCATTCTTGCCAAGATGAACATAGGCTTTTTCTTTTATAACGGTGGTAACGACTCGATGGACACCACTAAAAAACTTGCCGCATATGGCGAAAAAATTGGCAGCCCTATACGTTTTGTAGGTGTTCCTAAAACTATTGATAACGATCTTGCAGTTACCGACCACACACCGGGATTTGGTAGTGCAGCAAAATATATCGGAGCAACTGTAAAAGAGTTAGTTCGTGACGGACTTGTTTATGACCAGAAAATGGTTACAGTTGTTGAGGTTATGGGACGTAATGCCGGTTGGCTTACAGCTGCAACAATCCTTGCTAAATCTGAAGATAATCCGGGCCCCGACATGATATTCCTACCGGAAAACGTTTTTGATGTTGATTGTTTTATTGATAAAATTGAGAACATTCAAAAAACCAAAAAGGCGATACTTGTTGCTGTTTCTGAGGGTGTTAAAACTAAAAACGGAAAATACCTGTTTGAACAGGAAGATGATCACATGACCACTACCGACGCATTTGGCCATAAACAGCTTGGCGGAACTGCCGACTTCCTAAGCCAGATGATTATCCGCGAAATCGGTTGCAAAACACGTACAGTAGAACTTTCATCACTACAGCGCTGTGCAGCACATTTTGCATCCTTAACCGACGTTGATGAGGCATTCTCGGTTGGAGCTGCTGCTGTTCATGCTGCTTTACAGGGACATACCGGCTGTATGGTTATCCTAAAACGTGTAAATGATGATCCGTATCACTGTGTAACCGACCTATATGATGTATCAAAAATTGCAAACGTAGAGCGCACAATACCGCTCGATTGGATCGACCTTGATAAGAACATGGTAACCGAAGACTTTGCTAAGTACGCGAACCCACTTATCTTTGGCGAAATTGCACCGGTTATGGTTAACGGAATGCCAAGGCATTTACAGTTGGACCTATCTAAAAAGTAAAATAGAAATATTTATTAAGTTATCGACACTATCTAAACTATGGGTAGTGTCGATTTGTTATCTGTATGTAATAAAGAAAAAACATAAAAAGCTTGCAATTAAAGGAAATTTATGATATAATTCTTTTAATGAATAGTTGAAGACGAAAGTGAGGGCGCATAAGTCTCACTTTTTTGTTTACGAGAACTTTTTTTATTTATAACCGGAAAGGACTCTCAATAATATGTCTAAGGTGACCGATAAAGTAGCTGAACTGGTTACGCCTTTTGTTATGGAGCGGGGCTTACTTCTGTGGGATGTTCGCTTTGAAAAAGAAGGACCTAATCATTTTTTGCGGATACTAATTGACGGTGAGCGAGCAGTAGATATTGATGACTGTGAGGCGGTTAGTCGTGCAATTGACCCGATACTCGATGAGCTTGATTTAATTTCGCAGGCATATTATCTTGAAGTTTCCTCTGCCGGACTCGGACGTAGATTATATAATCCCGAGCACTATGAAAAAATGGCGGGACATGAGGTTACCGTGGCACTCTATACGGCTATAGACGGCAGTAAAGAGCATGTTGGAATATTAGTCGGCAAGGAGGGTGAAGATATTGTTATTGAAACACCCGAAAGAAAAAGCTTTGCGATGACAAAGGTTAGGTTTATAAAGCTTAATGATGATTTAAATCTTTTTTAGGAAAATATATTTTGTTTTATTATAATGAAGCAGAATACTGCCGAAGGGCTGTAGCATAACCATATTAAAGTGTGGAAAGGAATGGACAGTAAAGATGATGAACAGCGAAATTTTTGAAGCCATTAACATGATGGAGCGTGAGCGGGGAATTAAAAGTGAATACCTTATCGAGAAGATACGAAATGCGCTTACCATCGCCGTACGAAAAGATGCGGGCGTTGCTGAGGATAGCATAGAGGTTGTTATTGACCCTGAAACCGAAGAGTTCTCGGTTAATATACTCAAGGAGGTTGTTGAGGAAGTAGCAATTCCTGAGGTAGAAATTGATGTTGAATCGGCGAAACAGTATAAGATAGATGCTGTAATCGGCGACGTTTTAAGCGTCCCGTTTGATACAAAGGACTTTCGTAGAATTGCGGCTTCAAACGCAAAGCAGGTATTCCGTCAAGGAATTAAAGAGGTTGAACGTAGTCAGCTGTTTGTTGAAATGCAGGCATACCTTCACCAGCTGGTTACCGCTGAGGTTACCCGTGTAGATCGTCGACGTGGTTCCCTCTCTCTTGATATCGGTAAAAATGAAGCCATGCTTCCTAAAAGTGAGCAGATTGAGGGTGAAGAGTTTACCGAAGGCGATCTGATTCGCGTATACGTTCAGGATGTTATTGTTACCGAAAAGGGGCCTAAAGTTCTTTTAAGTCGAACCGATGCCGGACTTGTAAAGGCGTTATTCCTAACCGAGGTTCCTGAAATATCCTCCGGTATTGTTGAAATTAAGGCTATAAGCCGCGAGGCAGGACAAAGAACAAAGATAGCTGTATATTCTGATAACGAGAATGTTGACCCTGTAGGAGCATGTATCGGCTCACGTGGTGGACGTGTTATAGGAATTGTTGAAGAGCTTCACGGAGAAAAAATCGATATTGTTAAATATAGCGACGACCCTGCAGAATTTATAGCGGCGGCACTTGCGCCGGCAGAGGTAATCTCGGTTGAGATACTGGACGAGGAACGTCGTAGCTGTCGTGTTATTGTTCCGGATGACCAGCTTTCACTTGCGATTGGTAATCGTGGTCTTAATGCAAGACTTACAGCACATCTCACCGGCTATTCCATAGATATTAAATCGGATAGCTAATGGCAGAAAAAACACCGATTCGCCACTGCATGGGATGTAATGGTGGCTTCGAAAAGACCTCACTGCTGCGTTTGGTTAAGTATGAAAACAAGATTACCTTTGACAACACCTCTAAGGCGCCGGGACGAGGTGCGTATATATGCAGAAATATGGAATGTCTTAATAAGGTGAAAAAAACACGACGTTTTAACAGAGTATTTAAAGGGCCCATTGAGGAAAGCATATATGAAATTCTTGCAGAGGAAATCGAAAGGGACACATAATGGATAAGCTGTTGTCGGCTTTTTCGTTAGCAAGAAGAGCCGGAGCATTGGTAATTGGGTTCGATGCTGTTAGTATATCGGCTAAGGGAAAAACAAAAACAACTGTATTTGTCTGTAGCGATATTTCGGAAAAGACATTAAAGAGGATGCGGCAGATAACAGAAGTTAGGCTACTGAGTCATAAGATGGAATATTTCGACACACTGTTTAAAAAGCCGGTTGGAATTTTTGGGGTTACTGATGAAAATTTTACCGGATTGATACTAAAAATTTTAGAGGAGCAAGGGTATGATAATTAAGCAAAAGGTTACAGATGTTGCAAAGGAATTTGGACTATCCGTCAAGGTTATTTCAACACTTTGCGGCGGTGAGACGCCTAAAAAACCGGGTGCGGAGCTGAACGAGGCAGAGCTTAATTCCCTGTACGATAAAATAACGACGGAGTACGCCGTTGAAAACCTCGATGAATATTTTAAAGAGGTTAAGGCTGCAAACGCCAACCGCATAGAATCTGAGCATGCCGCCGATGTTAGGGCAGGCCGAATTAAGTCTACACCTAAAGTAAAAACATCGCAAGCTGATACAGCAAAGCCTGAAACGGCACCTGTTAAGGCAAAAGAGCCTCCAAAAGAGGATAAGCCGGAAAAACCTAAGGAAAATGTTGGCTTAGCGCCTGCAAAACCGGTGGTTGCAGTTGAACAAAAAACCGAGAGACCTGTGGAGCATCCAAAAGCTTCGGAGCAGGATAATGCAGTGCTGTCAAAGCAAAAGCCGAAAAAAGCACATCAGCCTAAACCCAAGATGGAGAAGCTTGTTCCTACAGGACGCGAGCCGATAATCGAGGTTATCGGAAAGAGTGCGGCTACCGTAACCATAGACACACGTGCGGTTGACGTAAACCTTGATAAATTTACCGACCGATACGATGATATGGCAGGTAAGAGCACGGTAACGGGCGGAGGCAATAAGCGTAGGCGGGATAATAGCCAACAAACAAAACAAAAATTTACAAAAAATCGCCCACAAAATCGTCCCGGACAGGGTAGCAAAAAGAGAGAAACCGAAGCGGAAAGGTTACAGAGGCTTCAGCTGGAAAAAGCACGTCGTGCTCAGCTTAAAATTTCAATACCGGATGAAATCGTTGTTTCCGAACTTGCAAGCCGCCTAAAGGTGACTGCAAGTGAGGTAATAAAAAGATTGATGGGATTTGGGGTTATGGCATCGTTATCTGATGTTGTTGACTTTGATACCGCATCTATTGTTGCGGAGGAGCTTGGCGCTAAGGTAAGCCATGAAGTTACCCTTACCATCGAGGACAGACTATTTACAGAAGAGGACGATTCAAATCTCGATACCGAGCCGAGATGCCCAATCGTTGTTGTTATGGGTCATGTTGACCACGGTAAAACAAGTATACTGGATGCTATTCGTAAAACTGCAGTTACCGAGGGAGAAGCAGGTGGAATTACACAGCACATAGGTGCTTATCAGGTGGAACACCTCGGAAATCCAATAACATTTTTAGACACACCCGGACACGAGGCGTTTACCAGCATGAGGGCAAGGGGTGCAAGTGTTACAGACATAGCAATTCTTGTTGTTGCGGCGGATGACGGCATTATGCCCCAGACCGTTGAGGCGATAAATCATGCAAAAGCGGCAGGCGTTTCAATAATTGTTGCTGTAAATAAGATAGATAAGCCGGAGGCAAATCCTGCAAGGGTGCGCCAGGAACTAACCGAGCACGAAATTGTGCCGGAGGAATGGGGCGGAGATGTTATCTGCTGTGATGTATCGGCAAAAACCGGAGAAGGATTAGACAATCTGTTAGAAACCGTTAACCTCATCGCCGAGATGAAGGAGCTTAAGGCAAACCCGGCAAGGCGAGCCAAGGGTACCGTTATCGAGGCAAAGCTTGATAAGGGTCAAGGTCCTATTGCAACGATTCTGGTTCAAAACGGAACACTTAATAAAGGCGATATAATTATTGCGGGAACTACCGTAGGTCGTGTTCGTGTAATGAGTGACGCCGATGGCCACAGATTAGAAACCGCAGGCCCGTCAACCCCTGTAGAAATTACCGGTTTAACCGAAGTTCCGGCAGCAGGAGATGAGTTTGAGGCGGTTGAGGATGAGCGTTTAGCGCGCGAACTTGCAGAGCAACGTAGTCATAACCAACGTCAGGAACAGTGGCAGAGCATACAAAAGGTTACGCTTGATAACCTGTTTAGCCATATTGCAAGCGGTGATGTTAAAGAACTTTCGGTTATTGTTAAGGCAGACGTTCAGGGTAGTGCCGAAGCAATTAAACAGAGCTTAGAGAAGCTAACCAACGAGGAAGTTAGGGTAAGAGTTATTCATACCGGAGTTGGAGCAGTAAGCAAAAGTGACGTTATGCTTGCGAATGCATCCGGTGGTATTATCATAGGATTTAATGTACGGCCTGATCCCGTTGCTAAGTTAGAAGCAGAGCAGGATGATGTTGAAATTCGCACCTATCGTGTTATCTACGATGCCATCGATGATGTAAAAGCTGCTATGAAGGGAATGTTAGATCCTAAATTCCGTGAGCAGATACTCGGACGTATTGAAGTTCGTCAGGTATATAAAATTTCTTCGGCAGGTACAATTGCCGGTTGTTATGTTCTGGATGGTAAGGTTACCCGTAGTTCCAAGATACGATTGGTTCGTGACGGTATTGTTATCTGTGAAGATGAAATAGACAGCTTGCGTCGTTTTAAAGACGATATGAAGGAAGTGGCTACCGGATACGAGTGCGGAATCGGACTTCAGAAGTTTAGCGATATTAAGGAAGGAGATATCTTCGAGGCATTTGTTCTGGAGGAGTATCGAGATGAATAAAATTAAGCATGAGCG
>CAYJDA010000024.1:0-34660 GCA_964368815.1 uncultured Oscillospiraceae bacterium | reverse complement strand
TCTGTCCTTGACCATTAAATAATGTCCTTTCTTTGCTGTTCACACTAACGGGAATCACTATCGATGATTGAGTATCCTATTATTTGTGTAACTTACACAATTTATTATGTTATTATGTAGACAATATCACGGATTTTCAGCACAAAAAAAGCTACATAGGCACATAAAGCCATTGTAATACATTATTATATTACAAGCTTTTGCAAATGTCAAGGGTTTTTATCAATTTTTTGTAGATTAATCACTTGACAGTCGGTTAAATATATAGTATAATATCAAGGCTAACCATATCGACGGAATATGGGGCAATCCTTCGGCGGAATTATTTCGCCGCTTATGACCGTAAGGAGGTATAATGAGAAAGTATGAGGCTATGATGGTTCTCTCCTGTAACAGGGACGAGGAGGCATTAAAGGAATTGATTGCAAAGTTTCGTGGAATAATCGAGACCAATGCAACAATTGAGAGTTTTGATGAATGGGGTAAGCGTCGCCTTGCCTACCCAATCAACTATGAAAACGACGGATACTATATTCTATGCATCTTTGAGAGCAACACCGATTTCCCCAAAGAGCTCACCCGTCTTTTCAACATCACCGACGGTGTACTTCGCACCATGATTATTAACGCCTAAATAGGTAATAACCGCTAACATTAAATTAGCGATAGGAGATTGAAGATGAATGTTGTTGCACTACTTGGACGGCTAGTTGCCGACCCGGAGCTTCGTCAAACCCCGCAAGGAACAGCGGTAACACGTATGCGTATTGCCGTAAACCGTAGCTATGTAAAGCAGGGCGAGGAACGCAAGGCTGATTTTATCGATGTTGTCGCATGGCGCGGCACTGCCGAGTTTGTTTCTAAATATTTCAGAAAAGGCAACATGATAGGTGTTTCCGGCTCGATTCAAACAAGGACATACACCGATAAGGACGGAAATAACCGTTATGCTTTCGAGGTTGTTGCCGATAATGTGTCTTTTGCCGAAAGCAGAAGTTCCTCTCAATCCCAAAGCATGTCCACACCGGCAATCACAACACAAAATGACCTACCCTTTGCCGGAACCAACAACGACGATTTTACCCTCGTTGATGATAGCGAGGATCTACCGTTTTAACATTAACTAACAAGGAGAGATAGATATTATGGCTAATCCTATAGAGAGCGGAAGTGCAGCAGTACGTGCAGCTTCCCGTCGTCCCCGTAAAAAGGTTTGTACCTTCTGTGCAGAAAATGCAAAATCCATTGATTACAAGGATTTGGTAAGGCTTCGTAAATTTATTACCGAGCGCTCTAAGATAATTCCTCGCAGAGTAACCGGAACCTGTGCTGAGCACCAACGTATGCTTGCAACAGCTATCAAGCGTTCAAGATATGTTTCTTTAATGCCCTACACAAACGACTAATAAAGTTATAAACAAAAAAAGACGTAACATTTCGAAGTGTTACGTCTTTTTTTTATCGAAGATATATACGCGATATATTTCGATAATACTAAAATATCAATTTGCAAACGGTAACGCTAATGTTTGTATTAGCATAGTATAGCCTAAGCGGTTTAAAGCGGGGGCAACTATGAACAATAATTATGGAGGTTCCTCCCTACGGTTTGTGTTTTATTGCTTAATATTGATAGCAGGGCTATCAATTCTGCTATTTGGAACCGAGGGAGGAAAATATGTTTTACTGGTTGTTCTGGTGCTGATAATTACCGTATCGGTCTTTAGTTAATGGGAGGGAGTTATGCAGATTGTTGTTGTAAAAAGTCCTAAATACCTACGAGGTATTTTAAAGTTGATTTTCGGAATAAAATAAGCTAAAATAGATGGTGAACATAGCTGTTCACCATCTATTTTTAAGGAGTTTTATGAGTTGTTCTTTATATGTTCATATTCCATACTGTAACAGCAAGTGCTTGTACTGCGATTTTTATAGCCGACAAACTCCTGTTGATAATCTATATATTGACACCCTGGTTAAACGTATTCCGCAAACCGAGTTTGAAACAGCTTACATCGGGGGAGGAACTCCTTCTTTGTTGAGCTGTGATCAGTTAAAAAAATTGTGTGAGAAGATAAACTGCAGCGATGAATTCACCCTTGAGGCTAACCCTGAAAGCTTTACGGCCGAGCTTGTATCAACCTCACTTTGCTATGGTATCAACCGGCTATCCTTCGGTGTTCAGAGCCTAAATGATAAGAGTCTTTCTGCAATTGGAAGGCGACACAATTCTAAGGAAGCAGTTGAGGCAATAAAACTTGCCGCCAAAAATGGCATTAAAAATATTTCAGCCGATTTAATGCTTGGAATACCATATCAACAGGAACAGGATATCGATGTATTTATAAGCGTAATGTCCTCACTCGGCGTTTCTCACATCAGCTGTTATATGTTAAAGCTGGAGCCCGGTGTGCCGCTTTATAAAGATATTGCTACCCTGCCGAATTCCGATAGAGTTGCCGACCTTTACGAATATGCCGTTGAAAAAATGAAATTTGAGGGATATGAAAGATACGAATTTTCTAACTTCGCAAGGGATAATCTATACAGCCGACATAATATGAGATACTGGGACTGCCAAAATTATCTTGGGATAGGCCCTTCGGCACATTCCTGTATTAATAACAATCGATTTTACTATCCCGATGATATTGACTCTTTTATAGCGAAAGATGAAACAATCCCCGACGGCGAGTGTACCGCCGAGGATTTCATAATGCTTTCTTCAAGACTTTCAAAGGGAATATCTTTAAATGAGCTGAAAATCCGCTTTGACTATAACTTTAGCATGGAAAATTTGCATCTGCTTAAACAATACGAAAAAAAAGGATTATTAAAAATGTCTGCCGACAATATAACCTTAACCGATCGAGGGTTAATGGTTCAAAACAGTTTACTTGCAAGCCTAAACCTCTAACTCTTTACCCAGCGATAAGGAATATATAATCCGCTGTTTTATCGGTCGGTTCAGTCGTCGTTCCACCGCGGTTGCATAAAGCAATAGCTGATCCTTATACATCTCTCTGAGCTCATTTTCGTCGGCTCGGGTGGTTTTGTAGTCCACTACAACAACACAGTCTGCCTCCACTAATATCAGGTCAACAACTCCCTGTATAACCATTTCTTTATGCTCGGTAATAAACTCATATTCACGATAAAAGCTCTCGGCATCGGCAATTCGCTTTGCAAGTTTCCCTGATAGAAATCTTTTAATAGTAAATAAATTAACAAGTGCCGCCTGCTCCTTATCCATAAAGCCTTCCTCAACCAGCCTGGCAATCTCCTCCTCAACCTTCTCTTTTGGCAAAGGAAGCCTGCATAGCTGTAAAAAAGCATGGGTAGCGCTGCCTCTTATGGCTCCGCTCTCATTTTTATTCGAAAATTTTGGAACAACAGGCGTTGGCGGTAGCTGTTGCGTTTTTTCTAATAGCTCAGTTACCGAATGTTTGATTGGTTTTTTAGTGTCCTGTTCGTTATGATATTTCCAGGAAAAAAGCTCACTGTAACCGCAAAGGTCAATATCTGCGCCCTTTCTTTGTTCCTTAATTCTCGGCTGTTGCTTTTCACAAAAGTTTATCTTAAGATTCCCCGCCATCTCCACCGTTGTTAGCGGAATATCAATACAATTAGCCCTTAACATATCGGCACATGGATGGCATAGAGTGTAGAGCATGATTATATCGCTGAAGCTTTTTTGCCGTTCCAAAAGATTCGGTGTTATTCCACCCTCGGCATAAAGTTCGCCTGCAAGGGCGGTTATTTTTTTTTGCTTTGCAGTTGTAAAAATATATAGTTTTTGCATTGCCCTGGTTGCAGCAACATACAAAAGTCTCATTCTTTCGCTTTGCAGCTCCTTTGCGGTAGCAATTGCGGCGGCACGTCGAAACGGTGTTTCGATAAATGCCTCACCGTTAAAAACCTTCATGCCTATTGCACTGCTATCCTGCTGAAGTACCGATGACGACTGCTCCTTTGAATTAAAATATTTTGCCGTTCCTGCAAGAATACAGATGGGAAACTCTAACCCTTTTGAGTTATGTATCGTCATAACATTAACAAAACCACGTCGTGTAGTAGTTTCCCTGCTTTTGCGATTCGAGCTCTCTAAAACAATGTTCAACCGGCGAACAAATCCTGTTATACCGTTACGACCTACCCTATCGTACTGCACGGCGAGCTCTTCTATTTCGGCTATAGCACTCGGTGCTCCGCAAGACATGGAACAGCAGATTACATATCCGTTTAACTGCTCATAAATCTCCTGCAGCATCAGCCGAACAGATACAGATGTCGCTTTCGCATGAAGCTCCCACAGAACCTTTGTAAAGCTTTTTACCTTTTCGCTTTGAGATTGTGCCATGGCAAGAATCAGCCTCGTATGCTTGTCTATATACAACTTTGCAACCTCGTCGGCAGTAAAGCCGGCAAGTGGTGAGAGTAGAACAGCAATTAGATCCACCTCTGAAAATGGGTTTGCTAAAAACCGAAGCAGCGCAATAAGCGGCATTACGCCTGCCTCCTCAGAAAGTGATTTATCTCCGGCAACCTCGCCTGAAAGTCCGAACTCATTTATAACAGCTGCATATTCCGCTACCGCCTTGTTAGTTTGAACCAGTATGCATATATCCTCAGCAGGCGTTCCCTGAGTAATTAGCTGTTCGCAAAGCGCTGCAACCGAGGAGCTGTCATCCTCCTCACACACCATTAGTTCAACACTGCCCGGCGAAGAATCTTGTCTGCCGAGATATAAACGATTGTTCTCGTCGTAATCTATTCCGCCTAATTTTTTCGACATAACAAGGCTAAATAGATCATTTACGTTATTAATAACCTCGGCAGAGCTGCGATAATTTTTTGAAAGATAGATAACTTTAGAATCATCCCCCAACTCGGCATGTTCTACCCTATCGGCAAATATATCGGGTCGCGCCGAGTTAAACCCGTATATACTCTGTTTAACATCACCCACCAAAAAAATAGCCGCGGGGTTTTTCGCCGCAAGCGAGTGGTATATATAGTCAGCTATTGGATTTGTATCCTGATATTCGTCTACCATGATAGCAAAGTATCGCTCCGTCAGTCTCAGCTGTTCATCCCGAATTAAGCCTGCCGCCATATGTTGCAGATCATAAAAATCAAAGCAGGATGCTTCCTTTTTCAGCTCAAAAAGAGTTTCATGGTAAAACAAGGTTGCCTCACAAAGCGACGATACCATGCGATGATGCTGTTCACAGATCTTTTCATACTCGCAGATAAAGCTCTGTTCATAAAGGTCGTTCGACAACTCCTTGGCCATGTTCCGAAGTTGTTTAATCAGTTCGCCAACACCCTCATTTGTTAGCTTTCCAAGCAAAAAGGTATCGAATTTTCTGCCACGTCCTGATGGCCCTTGTGAAAACGTCTCCTTAATTCCATTATAGTCAAAACTCTCTGCCTGCTCAATAAGCCTCTCAATAAAATTCCGTTCCCGAATTAATAGCTCTATGGCTTTATCAGTCGCACCGTAATCGGTTGCAAGCGTAATAGCTTTTTCAAGAGATTTTTTAGCAGTACTCAGGGTAGCCTTAGCATGGCTAAACAATACTTCACCCGCAGGAGTTTTTCCGAGTTCTCGTTTTGGATCGGCACTTTGTTGCTGTTGTTTTATGTACTCGCTTGGAAAGGGGCGACTTGTCATCCTACGATGGAGCATCTTTATTGCATTTTGAGGTTCTTCCAGGCTTCTCGGGTTTGCAAAGTTGGAGGCAAACAATGCAAAGTCCTCCTCCTGTAACATCCTGTTCATGGTTACCGACATCGCCTCCTGCTCGATTATATCCAGCATAAGTCGTTCGCCCACCTTGAAATCGGGTTCAATTAAAAGTTTTGCAAAAAATTCGGTACACAGGTTCTTACAAAAAGAGTCGAATGTTCCTATTGTTGCCCTCGGAAGCAACATTCTTTGTTTTTTTAAGAGCCCGGAATCATGCTCACCCTCATTTATCATCATCGTAAGTTTGTGGCTTAAATCGCCTTTAAGCTTTGCCGCCGCCGCCACTGTAAATGTTACTACCATAAGCCTATCAGCTGTATGTTCGGGATTTGTGTCGCAGAGCAGACGTAACACCCGCCTAACAAGAACGGTTGTTTTACCACTGCCTGCAGCGGCAGATATTAATAAGGCACTGCCGTCTGTCTCGACGGCCGCCTGTTGTTGTGCAGATGGTTTAAATTCCGGCATTTTAACCCTTTCCAAAATATTAAAACGATGCCTCCATCGCAATAGCCACCGCCGTTATAGCAGCAGTTTCACATCTTAATATATTGTTCGAAATTAATACAGCTTTTGCACCCTTTTCCTGCATTAAACTAACCTCAACATCACTAAATCCGCCCTCAGGGCCGATAAAAAGTGATAGCCTTTTTGGTAACGCTAAATCAATAAGCCGTTCATTCGCTTTTTCGTGACAAAGAAAAATATCACCACCGCAAAGCGAAAGCGCCTCGTTTAGATTATTAATATATGAAATTTTCGGTAGGCTACTTCTGCCACACTGTTTTGCAGCCTCTAAAATTATTCTGTTGTATCGCTGTATCTTAACCTCTGAGTTCTGAACCTTAACATCACTGTTTTCGGTGGGCAGTATATAAAATTCATCAGCACCGAGCTCGGTACATTTCTGTATCATTAAGGAAAGTTTATCCCCCTTTGCCAGCGAAATAAACATGCTTATTTTTCGGCGCTGAACCACGGGAGTCTCCTCTCGTTCCAGCATAAGCATAAACGGATCCAGCGAGCTTATTTTGCACAGATAGTCCGTCCCGTTTCCATCCGATACCGTTATAAGGCTATCGATTTTAGAGCGAAGAACGCGAACAAGATGCCGTTCATCCTCTTTTGATAAGACTACACTCTCGCCATTTTTCTCTATAAAAAAATACTTGTGACTCATTTCCCACCGCTGTGAAAATCTTGCTATACAATAATAACCTACATTACCGCAAACAATATGCTACTTCTTATATTTAGCCTCGGTTCCCTTTATTATTCTTGCTATGTTTTGATAATGTAATCCTATAACTATAGCTGAAAGAACTGCGGACAGTATTATGGTAAGCAGGCTATAATCAGTTATATTTAGTAGATTTAATACAATTTGTATAACAGGGAAGCATAAGGTAGCCACTATACTGCCGAGGGAAAATACCCGTGTGACCTTAAAAACAACATAGAAAATAATTAGCAAAACAGGTGCAAGCGGCGGGTTTAGTCCCATCACACTGCCTACACCGGTGGCAACACCTTTTCCGCCTTTAAATCCGAAGTAGATAGGGCACATATGCCCGAACAAATTTGCAAAAGCCGCTATGTACGCCGATAGCATTATCGTTAGTTCGTTTGCATTAAATAAGTATGCCGCAATACTTGCCGATACAACTACCGAAAATGTTCCCTTAAGCATATCTCCTGCAAAGGTTGCAAATCCCGCTTTTTTGCCAAAGTTTCGCATCATGTTACTCATGCCGGCGTTGCCGCTACCCAGTGTTCTGATATCGGTTCCGTATTTATATTTTGAGATGATTATGGCAAACATAATAGAGCCTACAAGGTAGCCTATTACTGCAGAAACGATAAGTGCTAAGATGTTTACTTCGGTCATATTTTCTCCTATCCCTTAAAGTGATACATAATGATTCCGGCGGCAACCGCAGCATTTAGCGATTCAAATCCGTTAATTTCTATTCTTACAGCTTCGTTGCAACGATCTATAATTTGTTTGGGAAGTCCGCTTCCCTCATTACCTATTAATACTGCAACAGCATCGGTTAAATTACAACTTGAAAGTTCGGTTTTTGCGGTAGGCGAGGTTGCTACGGTTTTTATATTTGCTTTTTGTGTTAAGCTAAAAAGCGTTTCTATATCCGTTTCGATGATCGGTATTACAAAAAAAGCTCCTGCCGAGGCCCTAATCAATCCCGGCGTTGTAAGGCTTGCGCCTTTACATATAACTACTCCATCAAACCCTACCGCGGCGGCAGTTCTTATCATTGCCCCAGAATTTTCGGGATTTTGTATATCGCATAAAACGAGATATTTGCCGCCATTTTTTAGTGTTTTAGGCATACTTGGAATTTTGCAGAGTGCACAGACTCCTTCCGGCGATTTTAAAAGACTTAGTTTATCATAGACATGCGGTTCAACAATGGTGGGGTTTTGCTCGCAAAATGATGGGTTTTTTTCAAGGCACCGTTTGGTTATAAACAGTTCGGTAGCCGAGTGAGCGACAACCGCCTCGGTACAGAGTTTCACACCCTCAACCACAAATAAATCCTGTTCTTGCCGAAGTTTTGCGTCACGAAGTAGCGAGGTTAGCAGTATTATTTTTCGATTATTACGAGATGTTATTATCTCCAAGTAAATCCTTTCTTAATCTCTTACCGCAAGATATGCCGCCAGCTCTTCGAATCTTGCCGCTATTGGTAGCATATCTCCACCTTCCTTGATAGTCTCAAGGTAATGTGAATCGCTGTCGGTAATAATATTGTATAGTTTTTTTATTTCGGGATAGTGTTTCGATGTTTTAAATTGTTCAATATCCTTAATCTCAACTGCTCCAAAATAGCAGTCCTCCGGAACAGTTCCGAGTGCGGATATTATACCATTACTGCTTCGGTCGATATGTGCAGGAACGGCAACGCCACCGTAGTGATTTAAAATGTGATGCAGATTTGTAACCGAAATATCGGTAGCCATACTTAGCATGCTGTCATCTTCCGCTATAACGTTGTCCTGTTCATCCATTAAAAGCTGTTTGCCGAATATGTCGGGGCGGTTTTTTAGCTTTATACTGCGAGAGGCAACAAATTTGTTGAAATATTCGGCACTTTCGAGATTTGGAAAAAAACAAACGACATGAACCTCCTCCGATGTACACAGCTCCATACCGCATATAACGGTAAGCGGAGTGTTTTCTGCAACCTTTAATACCGCCTCGCAATTGCCTGTAGTATTATGGTCGGTTATTGCTATCATGTTAAGGCCGCTAATCAGCGCCATATTTACAATATTGTTGGGCGTCATATCGTTATCGGCACAGGGTGAGAGAGCCGTATGTATATGAAGGTCGTAAAAAACCCCCATCAGGATAATACCAAATCTGATTTTACTGCCGTTTCATAAACCGGCATGGAGCTCTTTAGAACGGTTACCCCATGCTGTTGAGCTTTTTTCAGCGCCAGTTCTTCCGGTATTGTTCCATCGGCAATAACCACTACAGCTGTATCGGTTAAGGTAGCAACGGCAATAACATTTGCATTTCCCATAACCGTAACCCAAACACCGTCGGTCGGCGCTTTGGTCATACAGTAGCTAAGTAGGTCACAACAGTATATCTTTTTTTCAACTTCTCTATCCTCTTCGCCACGACAGAGAACTTCAAATTCTGTTTTTTCGATAAATTCGGTTATCGTCATGGTAATAACCATCCTTTCAATTATTTGGCTAGGTTTTATCCTCTTCCTGCATGCTATCTATAGTTAAAAATCTTTCGGATATTTTATCCAGTTCTCCAACAATCTTGTCCACCTTGGTAGATGTTCTAAGTTCATCTGCAGCATTTTTTATCTTTTTTTGCAGGTTATATATACACATATCCTCTGTTGCAAAACCTCTTACAATATCTTCCGCCATGGCATGACATGAAGGCGCTCCGCAGGAGCCACAGTCCTTTCCAAAAAGTCTTTGCTCTATCTCTTGAAGCTGCACCATCATCTCAAGAGCGGTATGCCTGTTTGGGTGTAGTTTTAGCACCGAGAGATACTCAATTTCGCAGTCAAACGGCATGAGTTTGTCTAAATCATTAAACTCTTCCTTCGGACCACTAACCGGCATATACCTTGAAAGCTCCTTTATATTTGTGCGGCACATATAAGGGTTGGCCACGGTAAGTACTCCACCGGTACAACCTCCGGCGCAGGCATTGAGTTCAACAAAATCGAGATCGGCAAACTTTTCATCTTCAAGATTATTAAGAACCTCGATAACGTTTTCGATTCCATCGGCAGCGAGATAGCTATTGCGAAGAATTGCCGAAGCCTCACCACCCGATGTTCCCCAGGAAAGTCCTATCCTCCCTGCTTTGGACAGTATATCGTTATCATCTCTTTTCTTCATAGCTTTAACCAGTAGCGGGTAAACATCCCTAATCGCCACAACGGCATCTACATCCGAATAATCACTTCCGAGAGGGTTTTTTGCAGCCGTCATTTTAGCTGCGCAGGGTGAGATAAATATTGCCCCGATTTCCTCCGGTTTGTATCCTGTTTTTTTTGCTGCGCGCTGTTTTGCAAGCCTTGCCGCCAACTCCATAGGAGAGTTAAATGGAAGTAGATTGTCGATAAGTTCGGGGTAGCGAACTCTAATCATTCTAACCACTGCAGGACATGCAGAACTTATTATTGGCTTTGTTAGAGAATCGAAAACTGCAGGGTCGCGAGTTTTTTCGCTAACCAACTCTGCCGCCTTAGCAACCTCAAACACATCATCGAACCCTATTTTTAACAATCCATAGATTGCGGTAGAAATATTGTCGAGATTGTTAAACTGTCCAAACAATACCGGAGCCGGAAGTGCTATGCAATAGCGAAATTTATCCAGCGATGCAAGGCTGTCGACTATGGGTAACTTTGCATGTGCGGGACATATTCTGATGCATTCACCACAGTCGATACAGCGTTCCTTAATTATTTTTGCTTTACCGGCACGCACCCTAATTGCCTCGGTGGGACATCGCTTAACGCAATTAGTACAACCCTTACAGCGCTCCCTGTCCAGCGTTACCGAATGGAAGGTGCTTGTATCTTTAATGCTTTCGTCCATAATTATCCTGTCTAATCTTCAAGTTTTATCAACATCCTAATGGTGGTGCCTACACCTACATTGGATTTAATGTCTATTTCGTCAACATTTTTTTTCATATTTGGAAGACCCATTCCTGCACCGAATCCGAGATTTCTAACCTCTGCGGAAGCTGTAGAAAAACCTTCCTGCATCGCCTTTTCAATGTCTGGTATTCCGGGACCTTTATCTGTCAGCACCATCTCGATTCCAAAATCGGTTATGGTTACGGTAACTTCGCCGCCATAAGCATGGATAGCCATGTTTATTTCACCCTCGTAAAGTGCTATTGCTACTCTACGGATAATTCTAGGATCAACTCCAAGACTTTTGAGGTGGCTTTTAACATTACTGGAAACCTCGCCGGCACGGGTAAAGTCGTCACCCGGGACGGTATGGGTTAATACTATGTCGCTACTTCCCATTATTCTACCGCCTCGCCGCCTCGCAAACCTTTTTCATACAGTCTGCCTGCTGCCTCAAACATAGTGTGTTTCGTGCAAAGTATTGCAATGCCGCGTTCCCTTGCAAGTTTGCAGATTTCCTCGTTTGGTTTTTTTCCTCTAACCAGAACCACACATACCATATCCATCATTTCAGCAGTTCTAATTGTTTGGGTATTAACAAGGCCGGTAAGTAGTACGGCTTGATCCTTTACAAAAGCCAGTACATCACTCATAAGATCGCTGGAACAGGCGGTGTGAACTTCGTTATCACACATCTCTTCGCCGCACATAAATTCGGCATCCAGTATGATTTTAATGTCCCCAATAGTCATAACAACCCTTCCCTAATTGTGAATATAAAAGATGAAACACAACCTGTCGTCTGCATTTCTAAAAAATGCTGTGTTTCCTCACGATAAATATAGCATATCATCTATCTAAAGTCAACCTTACACAACCCATATTAAGACCATTTGTTATAAGGATATAAAAGGTTTTTGTCAAATAAAAAAACTAACGACAAAAAACACTTTACATTATTCAATACATTGTATATAATATAATATATATAAACACACACGTTTTGGAGGTATTGTTATGAAAATGATTACCGCTATTGTTAATAAGGACGACGCAGGAACCGTATCACATCTGTTAACAAATGCAGGATACTCGGTAACCCGTATGGCTACATCCGGCGGATTTCTAATGGCAGGAAATACTACCCTTATTATTGTTACCGATGATGAAAAAGTAGATCATGTTATCGAGGTAATATCCGGATGTGCAAAACAGCATACCGAGGTAATCCCCAGCGGCACTACCTATGGTCCCGGTGTATCCGCTGCTTACCCTTTAGAAGTAATGGTTGGTGGCGCTACCATATTTGTAACCAACGTAGAACGATTTATTAAGATATAGTGAAGCTTCTTGACAACGAGGATTTTTATAGTCAGCTAATTCATAGGCGAGCCGAAAAAAATCTATGCAAAACCAGCTTAATTATTTCTCCGGACGGTTGCGGAAGAGGATATGCCGCCAGAATATTAGCGGCTTATTATCTATGTTACGACGAAAACGACATTCCGAGCTTTGCCGAGTCTCCCGGCAGTGAGGTTATAACTGTAGAGGGTGAGGGGGCTTCCGGTGAAATAAAGATATCTGCAATAAGGGATCTTATCGGCAACGCATATGAAACATCGTTAGACGGCAGAGGTCGCGTTGTAATTATTAAAGAGGCTAACCGCCTTAATCGAAGTTCGGCAAATGCGCTTTTAAAAATATTAGAAGAGCCTCCTGAAGGGTTACTGTTTATTCTTACTGCCTCATCGGTTGGAGACCTACCCTCAACTATCGTTTCACGATGCACAAAGTATTATATTTCACCCGTAACACTCAACACCACTAAGAAATATGTAGACAATACTAAGCTAAACGCACGAGAAAAACAGCTGTGTGTTGCGGCATTTAACGGTAGATTAGGTGCAATAAAGCGTTTTGCCGACAGCAAAAAATATCGAAACCTTTTAATTCGTGCCGGCGATGTCGTTGATGCGGCACTCGTTTTGGATGAATATAAACTATTAATGTCCCTTTCCGGCAAGGGCAGAGAAGAACGTCGTGATCTCGAACAGCTATTTTATTGCACTGTAAGATTGTTTTTAGCGGCCGCCACAGGCAATTATTCCGAGGGTTTGCAACCGCAAATGGCATGTTATTTCGCGGCATCGGCTGTATCAACCGGTGCCGCACAACTTAAAAGAAACCTCAATCAAAAGCTGATAATTATCGGCATTTGTGAGGGAATTAAAGAGGCATTTAATGATTAGAATTGTAACGGTAGAATTTAAAAAGGGTGGCAGACCCTATTATTTTGATCCCAATGGACTTGACATAAAAACCGACGAATGGGTTATTGTTGAGACGGTGCAAGGAGAATCCTGTGCAAGGGTATCCCAAGGCAATCACCCAATGGGACTTGGATTTAATAAAGAGTTGAAAAAGGTATTAAGACTTGCCTCTAATGAAGACCGGATAAGGTTAGAAGAAAATAAAAAAAGAGAAGCCGAAGCATTCGAGATTTGTACCGAAAAAATACTAAGTCATAAGCTTGTAATGAATTTAGTAGATGCTGAGTTAAGCTTCGATAGAAGCAAACTCCTTTTCTACTTTACTGCTGAAGGTCGAGTTGATTTCAGGGAGCTGGTTAAAGATCTTGCAGCAACCTTTCATACCAGGATAGAGCTTCGTCAGATAGGGGTTAGAGATGAAAGCAAGATGGTTGGCGGAATTGCAGTTTGCGGACAGCCCTTTTGTTGTAATCGATTTTTAACCGATTTTGCGCCTGTTTCCATAAAAATGGCAAAGGAACAAGGACTATCATTAAACCCTTCTAAGATAAGCGGTAGCTGTGGTAGGTTGATGTGTTGCCTAGGATATGAGCAGGAGGCATATAAGCATCTTAACAGCATTACTCCCACGGTAGGTTCTATAGTTTCTACACCGGACGGCGAAGGGCCGGTAATCGATGTTAACGTCCTTTCCGGCAACCTTAAGGTAAAGGTTAACAACCAGGTTGCACCGAGGCAATATCACCGAGACGATGTTAAAGTTATAACTGCCGCAAAACGTGGCAGAAAAAGATAAATCAGTTGGAGTATGTTTGTATGATTCGAATTATTACCGAGAGCACCTGCGATATCACCTTTGAGGAAGCAAAAGCAATTAATCTTCACATGTATGCAATGCCACTTTCATTTGATGATGAAACCTTCTATGACAAGGTTACTATATCCACAACCGAATTTTACAAAAAGTTGGCACAATCTAGTACACTACCCACAACAGCACAGATAACACCTGTTCAGTTTATAGAGCTTTTTGAGATGTATCCCGATGAGCCTATTATTTGTATACTAATCTCCAAAAATCTTAGCGGAACCTATAACTCAGCCTGTGTTGCTAAGGAGGAATGCGGTCGTAAGGATATCTTTATTATTGACGGACACAGCGTTACCATCGGCAACCAGCTGTTAATCAGAGAAGCGTGTCGACTAAGGGATGACGGTCTTTCGGCCGCTGAAATATCCGATATTATAACAAGACTTTCACAAAGAGTAGAAATTACAGCTATGATTGAAACGCTGGAATATCTCGTTAAAGGGGGTAGAATTTCAGGAGTTAGCGGATTTTTAGGAGGTATGCTAAATCTGAAACCTATTATCCGAGTAGCAGACGGAGTGGTAACAACCATCGGTAAGCAACGTGGTTCGATAAAGGCGTACGATTTTGTTAAGCAAGAAGCTTTGGATCGCCACGACCCCACCATGCCTGTAATTCTCGGTTATTCGCAGGATAACTCCAAAATGGACGAGCTGGCTAAAGATTTAAATCTTCCGAAAAAATACTTCTGCACCGAAATCGGAAGTGTGATAGGAGTACATGCAGGTCCGGGAATAATTGGCGTCGCCTACTTTAAAAAATAATTAAGATTTTATAATACATTAAACGGAGAAAAACATGAAACGCACCGAAATAAAAAAATTATACGATGCTGTATTAAAGGCAGATAAAGAATTCTACACCGGTATTGTTACCGTTGCCGGTTTTGTTAAAACTGCAAGGTTTGGAAAAAATGTAGCATTTATAGAATTAAATGACGGGAGCTGTTTTAAAAATCTTCAAACTGTTATCGATCCTGCAATGGAAAATTATGCTGAAGTTGAAACTGTTGGAGTGGGTGCTGCCCTAATTGTACAGGGAGAAATTATCCTAACACCAGACGCACGCCAACCTTTCGAGCTTAGCGTTAAAAGCGTTAAAATTGAGGGACAGTGTCCCGGTGATTATCCACTGCAAAAAAAACGCCATGGCGCCGAATTCCTGCGAACGATACCTCACCTAAGATTACGTACCAACATTGGTAACGCTACCTTTAGGATACGAAGTGGACTTGCGTTTGCACTGCACGATTTTTTCAATAAAAACGGGTTTATATATCTACATACCCCCATCATAACCGGAAACGATTGCGAGGGCGCCGGCGAGATGTTTAGGGTAACAACGCTGCCACCTCAAAACCCTCCCACTACCGAAAACGGAAATGTTGATTTTTCGCAGGACTTTTTTGGTGGAATGGCCTCTCTTACAGTTTCAGGGCAATTAGAAGCGGAAGCTGGTGCTCAGGCGCTTGCAAATGTTTATACCTTCGGACCAACCTTTAGGGCTGAAAACTCTAACACACCACGCCATGCGGCTGAGTTTTGGATGATAGAGCCGGAAATAGCCTTTGCTGACCTATTCGATGATATGCAGCTTGCCGAGGATATGCTACGTCATGTTGTTGGATACACCCTAGACAACTTTGCCGATGAGCTTGCTTTTTTAAATGAGTTTGTTCAAAAAGGCCTTTTAGATAGGCTTAATGGTCTTATCGACCGTGAGTATGTTAGAATAAGCTACACCGATGCGGTAGAAAAACTTTTGCCCTACAACGATGATTTTGAGTATAAGGTTTCCTGGGGCTGTGACCTGCAAACCGAGCATGAAAGATGCCTAACCGAAAAGATTTTTAACGGCCCTGTTTTCGTCTACAACTACCCAAAAGAAATCAAATCCTTCTATATGAGATTAAACGATGATATGAAAACAGTAGCGGCTACCGACCTGTTGGTTCCGGGCGTAGGAGAGCTAATCGGGGGAAGCCAGCGTGAAGAGCGCTTAGATGTTTTAACGCAAAGAATGCAGGAGAAAGGCCTTTCTATCGAGGAATACAGCTGGTACTTAGATCTACGTCGCTTTGGAACAACTACTCACGCCGGCTTTGGTCTTGGCTTTGAGCGTCTGGTAATGATGGTAACCGGAGTATCGAACATAAGAGATGTTTGTTTTTTCCCAAGAACAACAGGAAGATTTTAATAAAAGAACTCTTGCAGATAAAAAATCATGTGCCGACCTCCCATTAGTTAGTTTCTGGGGGGTCGATATAATCATGTGGCAGTTCTTTTTTCACGGAATCATCCTTAATCCCAAACATTATCATCTTTGCCTATTTATAGGGGTTGACAATATTGCTTATTAACGATAAAATCAAAATAATAAACACTCGTTTAAGGAGAGTTATGCGAAAAAATACTATAGATTTTATTAGGCAAAACAAGGTTATTGCGATAGTGCGAGGTGTTAAAAAAAACGATATTATCAACACAGCGAATGCACTTATTGAGGGTGGAATAAAGCTTATTGAGGTTACTTTTAACCAAAATGATCCTGAACATCTAAAAAAAACATCAGAACTTATTGCAATGCTGTGTGATGAGTTTGACGGTAATCTGTGCGTTGGTGCCGGCACGGTGATGAACCTCGAGCAATGCGATGCGGCCTACAACGCAGGCGCAAAGTATATGATATCTCCAAACGTTAACCCTGATGTGATTAAACATGCGGTAAAGCTCGGTGCGGTCTCCATTCCCGGAGCGCTAACTCCAACCGAAGCCGTTACTGCATACGAGTCCGGCGCGCATTTTGTTAAACTGTTTCCGGCAGGAAATTTAGGCACAGGATATATTAAATCCGTCTGCTCTCCACTAAATCACATTCCTTTTTTAGCGGTAGGCGGGATTAATGCCCAAAATATGTCCGATTTTATCTCTGCCGGTGTTTGCGGTGTTGGCGTTGGTGGAAATCTTGTTGATGTGAAAAAAATAAACGAAGGTGATTTTTCGGGAATTACCACGCTTGCCAAGGAGTATAAACTATAAAAATAGGAGATTGTGTTATGGCTAAGGTTGTTACGTTCGGTGAAATAATGCAAAGATTAGTCCCGGAGGGATATAACCGCTTTGCACAGGCCGACAAGTTTGTTGTTACATATGCAGGCGGTGAAGCTAACGTTGCCGTATCGCTCGCTAACTTTGGAGTTGATACTTCCTATATAACCAAGGTTCCAAAACACGAAATAGGTCAGGCGGCGGTTAACTCGGTACGTAAATTTGGAGTTAATACCGATATGATAGTTCGTGGGGGAGATACCCTCGGTTCATATTATGTAGAAAAGGGGGCTTCTCAACGCGCCTCCAAGGTAATATATAACAGAGCCAACGCTGCTATTGCAAAGGCAAAGCCGGAAGACTTTAACTGGAGTGAAATATTAAAGGATACATCATGGTTTCACTTCACCGGTATAACCCCCGCACTCGGAGGCTTTTTGCCACAGATATGTGAGGATGCATTAAGAGTATGTAAAGAAAATAACATAACCGTATCCTGCGACCTTAACTACCGAAAAAATCTTTGGAGCAAAGAAATGGCCGGCAAGGTTATGGCAACATTGATGCCCTATGTTGACGTTTGCATCGCAAATGAGGAGGATGCCGCAGATGTTTTTGGTATCCACTCTGCCGATACCAATGTAACCACCGGCACGGTAAACCACGAAGGCTATAAAGATGTAGCAAGGCAGCTTTCGGATAGGTTTGGATTTAAATATGTAGCTATTACGCTTCGTGGTTCGGTTTCTGCCAGCATTAATAACTGGGCGGCAATGCTCTACGATGGCAACGACTACTATTTCAGCAAGGAGTATTCAATACACATAGTTGATCGAGTAGGCGGTGGTGATAGCTTTGGTGGTGGACTTATTTATTCCCTCCTTAAGGGTTACGATCCCCAAGCAGCCATAGAATTTGCCACGGCAGCAAGCTGTTTAAAGCACACTATTGAGGGCGATTTTAACCTTGTTGGTGTAGACGAAGTTTTAAAACTTGCCGAGGGTGACGGTTCCGGAAGAGTTCAACGATAACCCTATTAGCCGTTAGAAACTAATACGAACGTTTTTTTGATTAATCAAAAAATATGACGCTACCTAATAGTTAAGTAGCGTCGTATTTTTTCGTTTTATTTTTGGTTTTTCAGCTCGATAGCCGCAATAGCTGTATTGGTTTGACGGATTTTATTATATCCCTCATCGCTAAATTTTTTGCATCTGTTATAATCATACAGTCCGTTTTGCTCCTGCTCTACATCTGTGAGCTGGGTATAGCAAAATGCGCAGATTTCAGGGAACTCCATCAATGCCGAGGTAAGGCCGGTATATCGTCTTATTACCTCTTCTTCGGTGGTTGGGTTTTCTCCATACCCCCAATTATCCCCTGTGGCACCCGGACTCCACCATGTACCACCGTATTCGCTAATAAAGTATGGTTGATCGCCATATGTTTGACGATCCCCAAAATTCTCAAACACTTCGCCTTTTGAAAAACACTCCCTAAGTTTTTCTCTAAAAATTTCAGGCTCCTGCTCATAGCAATGAATATCATAAATATCTGTAACAACATGATAGTTACCGCTTGTATCAATAACAGGACGGGTAGGATCCATTGCTTTTGTTGCTTGATAAACAATGGCAAGCACTGAATCATCCTGCTTTGCACCTGTAACCGTATTATTCCATGTTTCATTAAACGGGCACCAGCCAACAATAGACGGATGATTAAAATCTCTCTCCACTATTTCCAGCCATTCAGGCATAAAGTGCTTTATCCCATCAGCCGATGTAATGTCTAAATTCCAGTTTGCCATTTCTCCCCATGTAAGATAACCTAATTTATCAGCATGGTACATATATCTCTCTTCAAAAACTTTTTCATGCATTCTTGCGCCATTAAAACCTAAATCCATAGATAGCTGTATGTCACGTTTTAGTGCTTCGTCTGTCGGCGCTGTGTAAATTCCATCAGGGAAAAATCCTTGGTCAAGAATTAATCTTTGGTATACTATTTTACCGTTTAAATACATTGCCTTATCGTGCCATTCTATGGTTCTTAGGCCAAAATAACTTTTTACCGTATCACTGCTTTCAAGGCTAAGTTCTAAATCATACAGATTAGGCTGTCCGACATCCCATAAATGAACTTCGCTTAAATTAAGTGTAATAAACCCTTTATTTCCCGTAGTAACAACACAGGCAGACCCTACTTGTTTTTTATTAAAGAAAGCCTTTGCCGTTAGTTTTTCTTTGGTGTAGTCTCCCCCAATACTAACTTTTATTATAGCTTGATTATTATCCGGATCGGGTATTAACTTGTATGCTTTAATGTAGGTTTTAGGAACAAATTCGAGCCATACCGTTTGCCAAATTCCCGTGGTTCTCGTATAGTAACAGCCATAGGATACAAGTTTATTACTTTGTTTACCTGCTGGTTGCTTACCTGAACGCACGTCGTCGACAGCGGATACAACTACCGTGTTGCATCCTACCACTAAGCTGTCTGTAATATCAAATTCAAACGAGGAAAATCCACCGCTATGAGTACCAACACTTTTTGCATTAACATATACTTCTGCTAAATAATCAACTGCACCAAAATGAAGAATAACCCTTCCATTTAGCTGCTCTTCAGTAATTTCAATTTCTTTTTTGTACCAAACAGCAGGAATAAAGTCCTTATATCCGATTCCGGATAAATCACTTTCCGGACAAAACGGAACCGTAATTTTTTGGTCATATTTTCCGTTAAGATACATTTCCCTTTCTATTCCGCTATTAGAAAAGTCGAAGGCGAAATCCCATTCTCCGTTTAGATTTTGCCATGCTTCTCTGTGCATTGATGGTCGTGGGTGTTCCGGTCTTGGTATACTGCTCATAAAAAACTCCTTTGAATTAATTTTATTATAACGAAATGAGGTGGCTCTATCATGCAGTGTTTTCATCAAAAATTTTTTACTGTTATTTATTTGTTTAGTGCTAAATCTACTTCTGTATTACAACGCCTTTTTTAAGAATGATATTGGCATACAAAGCTTTTTCTCCGGTCATTACAACCACCGAGGATTGTTTCACTCTTTCATAAAAGTCAAACCTTTCTATCTGATCAAAGCAGTCGTCGCCTCGGTCATCTTCGGTCGAAACAATTTTCTTAAATACATCCCAGATAGGCGTCTGTACTGTATCTCCGGAAACTTTTTGCATCAGAATAACCGGTTTATCAACATAGCTGTCTAAAGGCATTAGCTGTAATATAGCCTTTAATATCTCCGGCACACCATGTCCATCCAGCCTTATAACTTTTTTGCCAAACGTATGGCCCGGAAAATTGCCATCTGCAATGCAAATTTCATCTCCATGTCCCATCTGTGCTAGCTCCATCAATAGCTCGGGAGAGATGATTTCAGGTATTCCTTTTAACATAATAAGTTCCCTTTCGCGTTTTCATTCATTAATATATCTTCTTATGAGTCATTCTCTTCCGAAGATGAGTCTGTACTGTTTGCCGTTACCGATGAGCTCTCCTCCGTCAATGACGAAGAGGAATTTATCAATGAATCTGAGCCCTCTTCAGAAGAAGAACTAGATACAGAACCTGAATTTGAGGTTGAGGAATTTGCCATATCGGTTTCCTGTTCAATAATAGCCTGTTCTAAAAGATTTTCCGAAATGCTGTTTGGAGCATCCGGTGTTGTTTCTACCTGCGATGTCGTCTGTGCAGCGATGGTTTCTACCTTTGTTTCACTCTCTACAATAGCATCAATAAAATACCCGTCTCCATATCTTTTTAAAATGTAATCAAGATATTTTATAGGCGCAGAGTCTGAGGTCATATTTTCGAGTGACGCACCGGCAGGAAGTTTATATCCCACTGTAAGCCGCTTTAGATCGCCATCATTTTCTATCTCAACAACAATCGGAATATAGTTTGTTGGCTGTGCTGTAATTGGAATAATGTAGCTTAGACGCTGTTCATCATATCTGAATTGAAGACCGCTGTCTACAAAGGTTTCATGAGTTAATTTGTATTCCGGTCCAAACAAGGTTAATGCCCAGTTATCAACAACTGCGGTAGGAAGGTATAGCGACCCGTATTCATCTCGCTCAAATCCGGTATTATCTTCTTTGGAAAGAGCAAGCCAGATAGCCGCCTGACGCAGTGTGTTCTGCGGAGCTTTTTCTAACGATTCAAAGGGAAGCGGGTCTAAAAGAACAAGCGGTGTAATAAACTCGGCATAGTATAACTTTTCTTCGGAATCATCAAAGAAAGAACGAATAAAACCCGTTGCCGATGCAAGGATACTAAATACCCCGAGCGCCATTAAAAGCAATACCATCGTTCCTATTAAAACTCTGCGCGTTCGACGCGCTTCTCTTCTCATTTTTTCACTTTTTGCCATGTTAATGCCATGATGCCACCCCCAACAAAATATTATATCAGATTTATGGGTAGCTCCATCCTTTCTTAAAATAATTTATCTACTTTTTAGTTTTTCTAACCATTCAGTATTTTCTATATACCACTCGATAGTAGTAATAATCCCCTTTTCAAATGCAGTTGCGGGACTCCAGCCAATCTCTCTTCCTATCTTCTCGGGGTCTATTCCATATCGCCTGTCATGTCCTTTACGGTCCTCAACATAGCTTATTATGTCCTCGGTAATGCTGCTGTCATAGCGCTTCGAAAGTTCCGAAATGATTGTTTTTACAATAGTAATGTTGGTTCGCTCGTTATGACCTCCGATGTTATAAACCTCCGAAAGTTTACCCTTTTCCAAAACCATCTGCACTGCAATGCAGTGATCTTCAACATAGAGCCAGTCCCGAACATTTAAACCATCGCCGTATACCGGTAGTGGTTTTTTCTGCTTTGAGTTTTCTATCATAAGAGGAATTAACTTTTCGGGGAACTGATACGGCCCGTAGTTATTACTGCAACGAGTAATATTAACCGGTAACTTAAAGGTGTCTGCGTAAGCCAGAACAAACATATCCGCCGATGCCTTAGCTGCCGAATAGGGAGAGTGAGGATTAAGCGGCGTTTCTTCGGTGAAAAAGCCCTCATCTCCAAGGCTTCCGTAAACCTCATCGGTAGATATCTGTAAAAATTTCACACCCTCTTTATAGGAGTCCTCCCCTCTTTTCCAAACCTCTTTAGCTACGTCTAATAGGTTTGTAGTACCAAGTACATTGGTGCGAACAAAAACCGACGGGTCGGTAATGCTTCTGTCAACATGGCTTTCTGCTGCAAAGTTTACAATATAATCAATATCAAAGTCAACCATAAGCTTTTTACACAGCTCGGCATCACAGATGTCACCCTGAACAAAATGGTAGCGCTCGTCCCCCTCTATTCCGGAAAGATTATCAAGGTTGCCTGCATAGGTCAGTTTATCGAGATTTACAATTCGTATTTCACTGTAGTTTTTTAATAAATAAATTATATAGTTAGACCCGATAAATCCGGCACCACCTGTTATAAGGTAATTTTTCATATTGCTATTAGTTCCTTTCCTAATGTTTTGTTAGTTTTCTCGCCACACAGAGCCATCATTTTCATTCGGTGTAGCGACAAGGCTAATCTTTACATCTAAAGTTTTGGTTTAAAATTTACTGTTTTGCTCGATATATTCCTTCATGTAATCGGCAAGTGCAACATCCCATTTTCTCATATTATCGCCAACGGTGAGCCTTAACATGCTGTTGCTTAAAACAGAATATGCCGGGCGTTTAGCAGGTGTTGGATAATCTCTGGTAGAGCATGGTTTAACACGGGTTTGGCTATGGATATGTCTTGCTATTTCTCTGGTAAATCCATACCAACTGGTAGTCCCGTTGCCGACACAGTGATATATGCCATACTCTTCGGTAACCGCAATTATTAAAAGATGATGTGCAAGATCCTCAGCATTTGTCGGACAACCCCACTGATCATTAACAACTTTTATCGAATCCCTTTCACTACAAAGATTAATCATTGTTTTAACAAAGTTTTTACCGGTTCTTCCGTATAGCCATGCAGTTCTCACAATAAAGTATCGGCTACAAAAGTCTGATACATATTTTTCTCCAAGTAGCTTGCTTTTTCCATATGCCGTAACCGGAATTGCAGGATCTGCCTCGGTATATGGTTCCTTCGCATTGCCATCAAAAACATAGTCGGTAGAGATATGAATCAGCTTTGCATTAACAAGCTCCGCTGCCTCGGCAAGGTTTCTTGGAGCTATTGCATTTCCTTTAATAGCATCGTCTTTCATTCCCTCACAGTCATCCACCCTGGTAAATGCCGCGCAATTAAATATAATGTCCGGGCGTAGCTCCGAAATCGCATCTATAGTTGCAGTTCGGTCGGCGGCATTTAACTCATTAATATCCACCGCTATAAGTTCGGCTCCGTCGTATACATCGGGTATTGCTCCAAGAACAGAACGTCCTTCATTTAATAGGCGAATAAGCTCGGTACCAAGCTGACCTTTGCTTCCAACTATCATTAATCTCATTCTATAACCTCTCCTTTACTGTTTTACCGTATCTGCTATAGTGAAAAGATATCTACCATACTCGGTCTGTTTTAGCTTCTCTGCTAATCGACGTAGTTCATCATTATTAATGAATCCCTGACGATAGGCGATTTCTTCGGGACAGGCTATATATAAACCCTGACGTGTCTGCACCGCTTCAACAAAGTTTGCAGCTTCAAGCATTGCACGATGATTTCCGGTATCAAGCCATGCCATTCCCCGTCCAAACAGTTCCACCGAAAGTTCTTTATTATTAAGGTAGTGGTTATTTACCGAGGTTATCTCTATCTCTCCCCTCGGAGATGGTTTAACATTTTTTGCTATTTCAATAACCTTGTTATCGTAGAAATACAGCCCCGGAACCGCATAATTGCTCTTTGGGTTCTCCGGCTTTTCCTCTATGGACAAAACTTTACCGCTATCATCAAATTCAACTACGCCAAATTCCTTCGGATTACTTACATGATAGCCAAATATCGTAGCTCCGTTTTTTCTTTCAGCAGCCGCTTTAAGCCTTGCCGAAAAGCCATATCCGTAGAAGATGTTATCGCCCAATACAAGTGCAACTCCATCGTTTGCGATGAATTCTTCACCAACTATAAATGCATCAGCCAAACCACGTGGTGCTGTTTGAACAGCATAGGAAAAACTCATCCCCCAGTCTTTACCGTCGCCCAGAAGTTCACGAAATCCCTCAATATCTCTCGGAGTAGAGATGATCAAAACCTCTTTAATTCCCGCTAACATAACGGTGGAAAGTGGATAGTATATCATTGGTTTGTCGTAAATCGTTAGCATCTGCTTCGATACCGCCAGTGTTGAGGGATATAAACGTGTTCCCGCTCCCCCGGCCAATACAATACCTTTCATACTAAGCTCCTTTATTGTAGATTTTTCGGTCTGATAATTCCCCATCGAATAAAATAGGTAAACATCGATGACAGCTGCTGCATAAACGATTTTAGCTGTTTTCTCGGTTTTCGTTGCCAATGGTGTATAACCGTTGTAACCGGAAGATACCTAACCTTTCCCTGTTTTAACATAAGCCTTGTGATGTCCGCATCCTCAAAATATAAAAAATATCTGTCGGAAAAACCTTTTGCAGCTTTAAGTTCCTCGGTTTTTGCAACAAAAAAGCATCCTGTACAAAAACTAATATCCTGCGATTTATTTAAATCTCTGTCTAACATGAGGTATTTTTTTTCTACCTCCGGAAATATTCCCAGCTGTCTTGCTACTAAGGCTATCGGTGTTGGCGATAATTTAGGTGTATACTGCGGTCTACCGTCTGCAAAATTAAGTTTACAGGTTGCCATAACAACCTCCTGCACCGCCATTTCCTCGCAAAGGAGTGTAATACTGTCCTCAAATAAAACAATGTCGGGATTTACCACTGCATGATAGTCTGTGTTTGAGCGCTCTATTGCAATATTATGTGCTAAGCCATAGCCTAGATTTTTTGCATTTTTTATTAAAACAACCCGTTCATCGTTCAGAATCTTTAGCTTATCAACTTCCTGCTTACTGGATGCATTATCTATTATATAAATAATGTAATTTACACCTTTGGTATACTCTATTATACTGCAAACGGCAGCGATGGTTTCATCACTGCAGTTGTAGTTTACTATTGAAATACTTACTTCCGGCTTCAAGCTACTATTTCCAATAAATATTTTAACATCATTCCCCTATATTTGCAAGCTATTTGTTTTTAACCATTACTATACTACGGTTTTTACCTTTTTCATCAAATTCCAGTGAAATTTCAAATTTACCGGTATTTTCAAGCAACTTATAAAGCTTTGCATAACCGTAGTTACGGGAATCGAAATCCGGAAACTGTCGTGATATAATAGTTCCCAGTTTAGATAGCATCATCGAGCCATCCTCTTCGCTGTCTTTTTCGATTATCCGCCTCATCTCGTCTATTAGCTTGGGCGGTAACTTTTTTTGAATTATCGCCTGTGCTTTTTCCTCAACAATCAAGGCTTCAAGTATCGTGAACTTGTTGCAGGCGCTTCTAAATGCCACAGGTGTTTTTTGTTCGCCCATTCCTAATACATACATTGCCGATTCCCTAAGCCTTAACGCCAAACGGGTAAAGTCGCTATCACTGGAAACTAAGCAAAAGCCGTCAACATTTTCGGTATAGAGTATATCCATTGCATCAATAATCATGGCGCTGTCGGTAGCATTTTTGCCTTGGGTGTAACTAAACTGTTGAACCGGGTTAATTCCATGTTCCAGAAGAGTTTTTTTCCATGCGCTCATGTCGGTGCTGGTAAAGTCACCGTATATCCTGCGATAAGCCGGTGTCCATTCTCTTGACAGCTCCTCTAAAATTGCCTTTATGTATTTCGGAGAAATATTCTCCGCATCAATTAATAGGGCAATACTACGCTCGTTTATATCTTTATTCATCTTATTACTTCCGTTCCCATATAAGGCTGTAATACCTTAGGCACTGTAACCGAACCGTCCCCGTTTTGATAATTTTCCAAAATTGCGGCTGTTGTTCTGCCAACTGCAAGTCCACTTCCGTTTAGTGTATGCACAAGTGCTGTCTTACCCTGTGAGGTTCTATAACGTATTGCCATCCTACGGGCCTGATAGTCCTCAAAATTCGAGCAGGAAGAAATTTCAGCGTAGTTATTGTAGCTTGGTAGCCATACCTCTAAATCATATGTTTTCGCGCTGTTTGCCCCCATGTCTGCGCTGCATAGCAGAACTCTTCTGTATGGTAACTCCAATGCTTCAAGGCAGCTCTCTGCATCCCTTGTTAGCATTTCAAGCTCTTCATAGCTCTGTTGTGGGGTGGTAAATTTAACAAGCTCTACCTTATTAAATTGATGTTGGCGTATAAGCCCTCTGGTATCGCGACCGGCGGCACCTGCCTCACTTCTAAAGCATGCCGAATAAGCGCAGTATCTGATAGGCAGTTCTACCTCGTTTAATATTTCATCTCTATGATAGTTTGTTACAGGCACCTCTGCAGTAGGAACCAAATAATATTCCTGTCCCTCCAGCTTAAATGCATCATCCTTAAATTTTGGAAGCTGACCGGTTCCTGTCATGCTATCTGCATTAACGATAAATGGCGGCAATATTTCGGTGTAGCCATGTTTCTGGGTGTGCATATCAAGGTATAGATTTATTATTGCTCTTTCTAAGCACGCCCCCAGCCCTTTATAAAAATGAAATCTTGCACCGGTAACCTTTGCGGCACGCTCGGGGTCTAATATTCCTAGCTTTTTTCCTATTTCCCAATGAGGTAATGGCTCATACTCGAAAGTTTTTGGTGTTCCGTATTTTTTAACTTCCCTGTTATCTTCAGCCGAGGCGCCTATAGGTACGCTCGCATCGGGAGTGTTTGGAATTCCAAGAAGCAGTTCTTTTTGCGCCTTTTCCAAACTTGTAATTTCGGCATCATTGTTTTTTATTGTAGCCGACAAACTTTTTAGTTCTGCAAAAAGCTCGCTACAGTCCTCACCCGCCTTTTGTTTTTGCGGTATTAGCTTACTGTTTTTGTTCTGCTGAGCTTTAAGATTATCGTTTTCTGACGCAAGACTTCTTCGCTTTTCATCAATCTCTATCAAGCTGTCGATATCTTGTGAATAATCCTTACCTCTGCCCTTAAGAGCATCCTTTACCGACCCTGCATCTTCTCTTATTCTTTTTATATCAAGCATAATTCCTCCTAAATATGAGTTTTTTTATTCCATTGTTATTTGTCCAAGCCTATTTGCAAAGTTTTTAAGCTGGTCATCGCTATAAAAATTAACCTCAATTCTTCCTTTACCGTTTTTATAGTTAATCTTAACCTCGGTGCCCAAAACTTCCTGCAGTGCAATTTCAACTTCGGTTGCTATTGTTGGCCTGAGTTTAAGTTTTTGCTGTGATCCGGCAGGTTTTTTGTTTATTTTTCTGCACAGTGACTCGGTTTGCCTAACATTCAGATCTTCGGATATCACCGTTTTCGCTACCTCGGTTTGTAGGTCGGTATCGGTTAGTGATAGCAATACCTTTCCATGCCCTGTTGAGAGTTTACCCTCTCTGAGTAAATCGACTACCTCGGCATTTAATGCAAGCAATCGCATTGCATTGGCAACCGCAGGGCGACTTTTTCCCACGCGCTGAGCTGCTTGCTCCTGAGTAAGCCCAAAGTTTTCTATCAGCTTAACAAAGCCTTCCGCTTCTTCTATTATATTAAGGTCGATGCGTTGCAGGTTTTCTACCAGAGCAATTTCCATAGCGGTTTGCTCGCTTGCTTCTAATACCACAGCAGGAATTTCCTTTAGTCCTGCCTTCATTGCAGCTCGCCACCTGCGCTCGCCTGCAATAATTTTATAACCGTCAATCCCAATCGGCCTTACTATTATTGGCTGTAGCAACCCATGCTGAGCTATACTGTTTGACATCTCTGACAGTTCTTTTTCATCAAAATGCTTTCTTGGTTGACCTTTTTCCGGTTCTATTAAACCTATTTTTATTGTATCTCTAACTCCAACTTTTTCCTGCCTCACGTCCTGAAACAGCGAGTCTAACCCTTTTCCAAGACCGCCCTTCTTTGCCATTTCTCCTCCATCTTATCTTTATTGGTTGTATATATTTTTTTATTCAATTACTATATATTTTTGTTGCCCTGTAAAAACTCCTCGGTAAACTGCATATATGCCGCACAGCCTTTTGAAGATGGATCGTAGGACTGGATGGGTTGACCATAGCTCGGTGCTTCGGATAGTCGAACATTTCTCGGTATCGTAGTTTTATACACCTTTGTTTTAAAAAACTTTTTTAACTCATGAGCTACCTGTAGAGTTAGATTTAATCGACCATCATACATTGTCATCAATACTCCCTCTATATCAAGATGAGGATTGTACATCGACTTAACTTTTCGAACTGTTGACATCAGTTCTGATAACCCTTCTAAAGCTAAAAACTCACATTGCATAGGAATTATTAAGGTATCTGCTGCACATAATCCGTTTAGAGTTAGCAAATCTAACGAAGGCGGACAGTCAATTATAATAAAATCGTAGTTTTCTCTAACCTTCATTAAAGCTGTTCTCAATCTTGATTCTCTGTTTTCAAGCGAAACAAGCTCTATGCCTGCTCCTGAAAGTTCAATGTTTGCAGGTATTACATCTAACTTGAAATTAGTTTTAACTATTGCTTTTTCGATATTTGCTGGCTTAATAATACAGCTATATGTACCATTTTCTATTTCTGCTTTACGAATTCCAACCCCACCGGTCGTATTTCCCTGAGGGTCAAGATCCACAACAAGAACCCTTTTTCCTTTAATTCCAAGACCGCAACCAAGATTAACGGCGGTTGTGGTTTTACCCACCCCTCCCTTTTGATTAGTTACTGTTATTATTTTTGCCATACCTTCTTTTTTCCTTTATAATGTGCACCCATCAATCTTATTTACTAACTATTTTTATTTAATCGACCTTGTTGCGATAAAGCTTGGTATTCCCATTTCATGTAGAGCACCGTAGCCGTTTGTATCCTCATATATATCTGTAAGAGTAAATCCCGCTTTTAGCTGACAGCCTATTTGTTCCTCCATAGTGTGTGAGAACTGTATTCCATAGTTGTTTTTCATTGATTGATTATACAACTCTTTATTTTCTAACGGATTGTAAGGCAGGTGGTTTACTATTCTTGTTTCATCATCGTCTTCCATTAAAAAGTTTATGCCGTTATCAAGGCCTGAAAGTAGAACGCCGCCCTTCTTTAGTACCCTATGGCACTCTTTAAATACATGTTCAACATCTAACACATAACAGTTTGAAACCGGGTGGAAAATTATGTCAAACTCGCCGTCGTCAAAGGGAAAGGATTTTGTCATATCCGCTTTAACTATTTCTATTTTATACCCCTCGCGGCCACTAATCTGTTTCTCGCTTTCAAGTTGTGCGTCAGAGTAGTCTGTAACAGTGCATATCGCACCTAAGGCTGCAAAAATAGGCATTTGTTGACCTCCGCCACAGGCAAGCCCAAGTAGTTTTTTCCCCTTTATTTCCCCAAACCACTCCTTGGGTACCGATTTTGTTGGGGTCAACAAAACATCCCAATTTCCATTTAAGGCCTCAACATAAGTTGAGTGCTCTATGCTTTTACCCCATTCCCAGCCTTCTTTAACCCAACTATCTATTGTTTTTGAGTTTATTTCGGTGTAATTCATTTTAATTCCTTATATAGCATAGCTCAAAAAATCGTATCTGCCTTTATGATGTAGTTTGTTATCAAAATTTAGATTGTTTTATTTTAGCACATTATTATTAATTTGAAAAGCACTATTTTTTCCCTTAATGCTTATTTTCATTTTATTTAATCTATATTTTGAATTGTTCCACGTGGAACAATTTTCATTTTTTCCCTTTTTTGTGTGCTTTTTCTTAATTTACTATATAATTTGATTATTGTTATGCAACAATATATAGTGTTTAAAAATTTTTTGTTTTTTCTTGCTTTTTACTATAATTTAGTTAATTATATTTAGAGCTTTAAAAAGTTGGGTAGTCTTCCAACCGGATTAACCTTTTTTACATCAATGCGCATCGAGCTGTATAAATCTTCTATATTATTGCTATCTTTAAGGTATTTCAATAGTTTTTCAGCAAGCTCAAAATAGCTCTCGCCCTCTATAATTTCTGAACAGGTGGCAAAGCTGTCAAAAAACTTAAATGGATTATCATTAAACTCTTTTAATATAGATAAAACCTTGTTAAATCTACCACTGTTATATATTTTATCCAGTAAATGTTCTATTTTTTTAGCTCGATTTATTTCGTCGTTAGTTATCCACAGCGTTTGTATAACTTCATACGGGGGTGTCTTTTTAAATTCGCCGAGAGGCTGTTCATACATTGGCGACCCGGGAAGCAGCTTTAAAAACCCAAGCTGCATAACGTTTGGCTTTAATTTCATAACTTCGTTAAAGCTTTTCTCAAGACTTTCAAGCCCTTCAAATGGCAATCCTACAATTAAATCAAGGTGGATATGTAGGTTATTGTTTTCGGTAAGGCTTTCTATGTTTTTTTTAAGCCTCGAAACATTCATTCTTCTGTTTATAGATTTTAAAGTTTTTTCATTTAAGCTCTGAATCCCAATTTCCAGCCGAAACAGCCCTTTTGGAGCACTGCAAAAAATGCTTACTATTTCTTCAGACAATATATCAGCGGCTATCTCAAAATGAAATTGTATGCCTTGTGGGTACTTTTCGTAGTTATATAGTATGTACTTTATTATTTCAATCGCCCTTTTTTCGTTTGCATTAAAGCTTCGGTCTACAAACTTAATTGTTTTTGTTCCGGATTGAGCTAAAAACTCAATGTTTCGCTTAACCATATCCATAGGGATATATTTAATTGGCTCTTTTCTTCCCGAAACGCAAAAACTGCACCCAAAAGGGCACCCTCTAACCGTTTCAATGTAGCTTATTTTTCCTTGTAGCATATCAAGGTAAGTCTTGTTATATGGATTTGGAGGTATTGAATCATCATAATATGGAATTGACGTATGTTTAACCGTGCTTACACCATCAATTTTTCCTATATCATTACATTTGCTAACATTCAGTTTCTCAACAAGTCTTTTAAAGGGTTCCTCCCCCTCACCACTAACGACATAGTCTGCAATTTCGCTGGTTAGATATTTCTCGGGTGTAAATCCAACCTGCGGGCCGCCTAACACTATTGTTATGTTTTTTGAATTTAACCTTATTAACGAAATAACATTTAATATAAACTCGATATTCCATATATAACACGAAAACCCTACTACATCCGGTTTGCTTTTTAAAATAATTTCAGATAATTCTTTTTCCGATTTATTTATTGTCCACTCAATTAATTCTGCATCATTATTAATTCGTGCTGCTAAATAATGAATTGCAAGAGAAGAGTGAATGTATCGTGAATTAACACTACATAAAATAATTTTATTATTTTTCAATTCATTCCTTTCGTTTCCATATTTATATGTTGTTTTCATTTTCTATTTTATACTATTTATTTTGTTTTTGCAATTGTTATAATTTTCTTTAGTATTAAAAATATTTCAAAAATCATATTGTTGAAAACATATTTTAATTGTTGAAAAACAACTATCTTGTAAACCCTTTTATCCACACGGTTTTTTTAGCATTATAGCTATCCTTATGTTTTCTTTCAACTATTTCTAGATATTCATACTGTAAATAAACATTAAAAATTTTTTATTTCAATATAACATAAATGTTCCACGTGGAACACTTGTATTATATTATATTGTTTTGCACAGGTATTATTTTTGTATATTAATAGTTAATTTCATTATTAGTTTTCTATATTTTACAAAAGACTAAATAATTTCTTAAAATCTAAAAATTATCTTTATACTTTGTAAATAAAAACATAGATATTCTTTTGATATTCTCTTTGCATATATTTTTTTAATGATGAGATAAATATTTTATTAAACCATATGTGTGTTAACTTTTTTATATTCTCACTGCATTTATCTGCTCGCTCATCAACAAACGATTGTTTACTAAATAATTTTAAATTTAATGTGATACTCTAATTAACAAACAATACCGCTTATACACTTTAATTATTTTCTTAAATTAGTTAGTAAAACTTCAAATAAATAAAAGTTTACTAGTAATAAATAAAATTTTTTACATTAGTATTTTACTTGTTTAAAAATTATGTTCGTTAAATAACTTATTTTTCCGCCATTGTTCCACGTGGAACAATATACGACAAAAAAGTTGTAATTGCTTGGGTTAGTAAAACAAAATATTTTATACTGCATTAAGAAAAATAAAAATTTACACAAAAACAAGTTAACCAAAAACAATAAGAAAACATATACTAAAAATACAAAAAAATGATAGCTCAAATAAAAACAAAAATAGGTACTATAACCACAAAAAGAGAAAAACAAAAAATGTTTTCGACCGTATTGGTCAAGCATTTGCGCAATAAAAATTTCCAATGGAAAGGCATTGCAAAGCACATACATCCATTGGAAATAATTGTAAATTTGAAATTGAGCGAATAATAGATTTATTTATCTCTCATGTCGAAAACTCGCTTAGCTTTTCCGGTAAAGCGCTCCAGCGCTTTAGGTGCTACAAGGGTAACTTCCACCTTAATTCCCAGTGTGTCGTGAACCTTTTTGTCGAGTTTGCTTCTAATTTTTTCGAGGGCAAGCGGCTTGGTTAAAAGTGCTTCATCTGCAAGTTCTATCTGCACCTCAAGTGAATCAAAGTGTTTTTCACTGCGAACAATCAATCTGTAATGAGCTGTAACTTCAGGTGTTTCAATAAGGGTAGATTCAAGCTGTGTCGGGAAAACATTAACACCTCTAACCTTAATCATATCATCACTTCGGCCTGTTAGTTTAACCATTCTTGCACTGGTACGTCCGCATTCGCAGGTATCATAGTTAATAGAAGTAATGTCTTTGGTTCTGTATCTCAACATGGGAAGGCCTCGTTTAGTGAGATTAGTTATAACCATCTCACCTGTGTCACCACGATCCATAACTTCTAATGTTTTAGGGTCAACAATCTCGCAAAGAAAATGATCCTCACAGATATGTAGCCCTTGTCTTAAGTGGCATTCACCCGATATACCCGGGCCATTAAGCTCAGAAATACCGTAATTGTCGGTTGTAAATAATCCACCTCCCCACCGTTCCTCAATTCGCTTTCTCATAGCAACAGTAGTGCTCTCGCTGCCAAGAATACCAAACTTAACAAAATATTCAGACATTGGATGAACATCAGAAAGCTCCTGTGCCGCCTCGGCAAGGTAGAGACAATAAGATGGTGTTGCCACAATGGCATCAGACTTAAAATCCCTCATGAATTTAAGCTGTTTTTCGGTATTTCCCGAAGAGGTCGGAACTACTGTAGCGCCAATTCTCTCAAGACCGTAATGCAATCCCAACGCACCGGTAAACATACCGTATCCAAAACAAATTTGAACCATACTCTCATCGGTAGCGCCTGCCGCTACAACAATTCTCGCAACCTGTTCCGCCCAGTTGTCGAGGTCAGCACGAGTGTAGCCGACAACTGTCGGATTACCTGTAGTTCCCGATGAAGCATGAAGACGAACAAGCTCTTTCGGTTTAACACCAAAAAGGCCAAATGGATAGGTATCTCTCAAATCCTCCTTGGTAGTATAAGGAATATATTTAATATCGGATAGTGTTTTTATCTTATCAGCAGTTACGCCTGCCTCACTAAGCCTTTTATTATAAAAGGGAACATTCTTCTCACAGTAATCGACAAGCGATTTTAGCCTATCAAGTTGTAAAGACTCCAGTTCAGACCTTTTAAGGCACTCCATATCAGGATTATAAATATTATTCATTCATCTTACTCTCAATAATTAATTTGTTAAAGTATATCAGAAATATCAATATTTGTAAAGAAAAAAGAAAAACATTAGGAAACACAAAGCACAATAACAAAAAAGCATAACAATAATAAAAATATCAAACAATAAAATACAGGTAAAAACACTTGACATAGTAACAAAAATATGTTAGTATGAAAAGCAACCCCGCCTGAAAACGGCCTTAAGTGCATAATGCCGCCGAGTTCAGCGTGGCTCTGACAAACAAGAGAAAGGAAAATTATGAAAGCAACAATAGTAACCGGAGGAAAACAGTATAGTGTTCAGGTAGGCGATGTACTATACATCGAAAAGCTTGATGTTACTGACGACGAAAAGATCGTGTTTGATCAAATTCTAACGGTAGGCGAAGAGGGTGCCGTCAAGTTCGGAACTCCAACAGTAAAAGGTGCAACGGTAGAGGCAAAACTAATAAAAAACGGTAAAGCGAAGAAGATTACTGTATTTACCTATCGCCCCAAAAAAGGCTCTGCAAGAAAGCTTGGCCACCGTCAACCATACTCTAAAGTAGAAATAACCGCAATTAATTCGAAATAATTAATAGTATACGCATTAACCTATTGAGAGGAATATATAATGGCACATAAAAAAGGTGTTGGTTCAACTAAGAACGGACGTGATTC
>CAYJDA010000023.1:0-39437 GCA_964368815.1 uncultured Oscillospiraceae bacterium | reverse complement strand
GTCGCGGACTTCACTTAAGTTCGCGACATTTTTTCTTATAAAAAATATTGATAACTATAGTGGTTAAACCACTTTACAACAACTCTGTACTTTTTAAAAGTATAGAGTTGTTTGCTCATAATGCACATAACCGGCAAATGCAAATGTGTTTTATCGCACTGTAAATTCAGTCCATTCTACTTTGTTGTATTGCATTACCGATGTAGATTTTTTCATTCCGAGTTTTTCATAAAATGTAACTGCATTTTCATTTGCTATTAAATAAACAGCAATGTCCGTTTCACCACCGGCTTTTTCGTGGGCAGTTTGCATAAGTAGTTTGCCAATACCCTGCCTTTCGTAGCTTCTATCTACACCTAAATCAGTGATATAAAGCCAATAAGCATAGTCTGTTAAACCAAATAAAACACCGACAATTATCCCGTTTTCATTTCTTGCAACAAGGCTTAGCTGCACATTGTTTACAAGTTTTTCTATTCTTTCGTCAAAACGCTCCTTAGGGTATTGAGAACCTAAGTCTGTTCTCTTTAAAAAATCTATATACTCACTTGAAGCTATACGTTCCTCTCGAATTATAATACTGCCTTTCATCAAAGTTTCTCCTGTTTCGGTGTAAATGTATCGTTTTTCTTGCATCAAAAACAGAGAAGCAGGTGAGCCTCTAATCTTACTTTTTCGAGTTCAGTCATTGCAGCGCACCTCGTAAACTACAAACACCCCACACTAAACTAAAATCTAATCTGCGAATATGGGTGTTGGGGAAGTTATGCTAATTTTGTTTGTCAGCAAGTAAGAGTTTTTAAGATGATTTTCGGAAAAACAGTTTTACGTGTAAAACTACGATATTCTTTCTCTTGCTGAGTTCTTCCACTTACAAGAGATTTATTAACAACGGTATTGTCAGAAACACTAAAAATAGCAGCCATCGCTATTCCTGCTAAAGCAGATGCTCTAAAGGCTGGGGCAGTTTCCATTTCTATAACATTACACCCCATACTAAGTATTTCGTCTATATAAGCAAATTGTGCGAAAATTGTGTCTATGCTAAATGTTTTTCCTATATGAAAGTTCACATTGTTTTCAGAACAAACCTGTTTTGTATTATCTAAAACAGTAGAATAGAGTTGCTTATCGGGATAAGATTTCTCACCAAAGACATCGTGGTCTTTTAAACTATTATGACTTATATATCTGCTTGCACCGTCACCACATATACTCCATTGCGGAATAACTATATCACCAATCTTAATATTTTCATCCAAAGAGCCGACAGACCCGATAAAAATAATATTTTTACATCTAGTTACACCTAAAGACAAAATTACATCCATTAAAACAGGTGCACCTATTCCGGTTTTAATGTAGGTAAACTCTAAATCGCTATTTGTAATATTCCAAACTTTTATTGATGAAAATTCAGACTCGCTAAGATATTCGGTGTTACCCAAGTCAGCGAGGGTAGGAGGTTCCCACCAAGGAGCAATAACAACATTTTCGTGTATGCTTTCCGGATATACACCAATACCATGCTTGCAAATATCATTTTCATTAGAACCAAAGCGCTTTAAACCATCTAAAAGAATTTTATACTCCATTTTAACACCAATTTCTTTCCATTATGTATGATTTGCATGTATATTTTGTTTTTTAATACCTCGGCACCATTTGTAATTATTATTTCTTTACCTTAAATAAATTTAAAACGCTTGAAAGTATACCTGCAATTGGCCACACCACCCATGTTATATTCCAATCAGTTGTTAAAAAGCTCCAAGCTAAGTAAATTACAACAGTAACGGTCCAGTAAATTGATGTAATTGCTTCAAACTTTTCATTACCTTTTTCAAATTCGCCTTCAAGTAAAAGAAGTTGGTAACATTCCCATTTTCCATCAAATATAATAATTCGTGGTACAGATATTGCCACAACTAATAGTAAAAAGCAAACAGCCATTATTATCAATTTTTCACTATCAGTTAATAGACTTAACACTATTAGTGGAAGAACAGAAAGAATAATTGCCGAAATACTAATTATAAGATTTTTAATTCGGGTATGTTTAAAAAAGTTCTTTTTTTCTTTAATAATTCCATCAACATTATTAGAAAGTTGAAAGTTTCTATCTTCAATAAATTTGTAATTTGAGGTAATATGTCCTGCATAAATACATAAACCGACACCAATAACTACAAGAACAAACAAGCTTATTATTCCCATTGCCGTTCCGATACTTTCATTTTCAATTAACGTTGTAAAACTAATCAATGGAATTGCAGAAAAGATAAATAGAAAAACAGCAGTAGCGATAAGCTTTAAACTATTATCTTTCAAATTAATAAATTCATTTACGCTTTCAATTGTCAAAATCTGAATCGATTCATTATAATCAGGAGTTGTTTCTCCGTCTAAATGTTCAATTTCATCTTTAAGTAGATAATCAGTTGAAACAGAAAAAAGTTTTGCCATTTCCATTATTTTAGTAACGTCAGGAATACTTTGTGCACTTTCCCATTTTGAAATTGATTGCCTTGAAACATTTAATTTTTCAGCAAGCTCCTCTTGTGTGTAACCTAGTTTTTTTCTTAAGTATAAAATTTTATCAGATATAATCACTTTTGAAAACCTCCATTTATTATTATGGATTAAATTTACCATTTTCGTCGGTTGCATTCTATAAACTTGGCTGTACATTTAGGAACTTTATAGTTGCAATATAAGGATTGTAGACATATTTGGAAGAGTATAGTAACAAATTGTAATTATATATGCGTCTTGCCATATTTTTCTTTTATGGGCGCTAATGCATTTTCAATAGAGTTTAAAGCGGATAAATCTGTATAGATATCGTCGAAAGATTCTTCCTTGTTTTTTACAATATCAAGCACTATTACTTTTATATCCTTTTTGCAAACTACTCTGCCATATCAAAACCTAACCCATTTGCACCGCCTGTAATAATCGAGATATTAATTTGCTTTTCCCTTACTATGCTTGATTTGCGAGCTGTTTGACTAGCCATGGGATGCTGTTTTCGCCACCCCAGCGATGCCCGCATGCAATTACATTATGAGTAATATTATTTTCCATATTGCATATTGCTGCGGCTTTTTTTACGATTTCAATATATGGATAGATATTTGACAATCCACTTTTTCCGTTTAAATGATCATCACTACCGGATTCAATAAAGAGATGTCTGTTTGATATTAAAGCTCCGATATCCCCAACATCGACGAAGCGGTACAAATCAGGAACATAATTACAATCACAGTTATGCATTTCTAATAGGGACTCTTTAAATCCATAAAAGTATCCGCTAACAACAGCCGCTTTTATTCTTTCATCCAACGCGCAAAGCCACAGTGTTTGCATGCCACCGCCTGATAGACCACATGCACCAATACTTGTGATATTGTCTAGGGTCTGAATGTAATCAAGCAATCTCATCAAATCCCAAATCATCATGCCGACAACACTCATTCCAAGCGGTATAGCTAGTGCGGACAAGTATGAACACGATGACGATGTCCTTTTATCAAAATCATCACCTTGATAGTATTTTTCCCGCCTCTCGCCAAAGCCTCTTGCATCGGGAGCAAACACAATAAAGCCTTCTTTTACTAATTTTTCGCCATAGGAATAATTATAACTTTCGATGCTTTCTCGGATGTTGTCCATACCATAATCGATATTTACAACTGCATCTTTCGCGTTACTGCAATGTCCGTGACAGGCTATTATACATGGTAGCATTTTTTCGTCTGAGTTATTAGGTTTTAATATATAAAATGGCATAAACACATCGGGTTCGGTTTGGATTAACATTTTTGTACGGGTATATCCATCCATTTCTTCCATGCTTAGAACTTTAGGATTTGCATCACATTTTTCCATTTTATCCAGTCCGATTAACTCGATGAGTTTTTGCGTTAAATTCACTTTCCACTCGTTATATTCAGACAAGTTTTTAGCTTGAAAAGAAAATTGCCTGTTCGTTTTCTCGAACTTGTTTAATATGTAGTTTTCGATAGTATAATACATAGCCATCTCCTTGTATATTATAAGTTTGACATGCTTGGTACTGTAATAATATTATTAAAACATATTTTTACACGATTTATCTATGAAGTTCTATCTTTTTGTTGCACTTGATATTATACTCTGCCGCATCCCCTCTCGGGGCTGTCGAACTTTTTCGACAGCCTGAATTTCCACCTGCGGTGGCGCTATTGGAAATATTGATTAACTCACTTCGTCCGTTATTTTGCGAGCAAAAACTCAATATTTCTCAGTGTGGCAGGTTCGGGTAATAAACAACCTTATTTTAATCTACACTACCTTCTGCTTTTTTTATTCTCATACATTCGTTGGTCAGCGAGTTCCATTATCGCTTCAATCGTGTCGCCATCTTTTGGATAGGTGGCAAAACCAACAGCGGAAGAGATGTTGATATCTACGCCATCTAAAACGAAAGTTTCGTTGCTTAGGCTAATTAAGCGGTTGTTTATGTTTTGAATTTGATCATCGTTCAGTGAGCCGTTAATGAGCAAACCGAATTCGTCACCACCGAGTCTTAGCGGCAGTGAATCATTATTAAATCGGTGTTTTAACCGCTGTGCATAGGCGATTAATAGTTTATCGCCCATCTCATGACCATAGGTATCGTTGACCGGTTTAAATTTGTTTAAATCGATAAAAAAGAATGTATAATTTTTCTTTTTGTCAACAACTTTAGGAATGCCTTTTCTGTTATGTATTTTTGTTAAAGAGTCAAGATATATCTCGTCATACTGCTTAGCTTTTCCCCAGAGGTAGATCAAAAAGAAGATATATGCAACAGCAGAGATAACAATTGCAATAATTGCCGATTGGATAACCGTTTGTGCAAACAATTCATCTCTGTTTTTGTAGTCAAGATATAGTGTCCAGTGGGTATTACTCACGGTGAAATCATTCGACGCTGCTTTGTCGTAATTTAGATTTTCATCGTTATAGAGCACAGTCTCTTCACTGTTATACATCGAGTGGATGCTAAAGATATAGTTGTTATCGATAATTGAGTTTGCAGGGGTTGTTAAAAGTGAAACTACCTTATCACTCTTAAAAAGAACGGTTACAAATCCAACAAACTGTTGCTCGCCATCAATTGTTTTGCTAATAGGGCTCCTTACCGCAAGGACGGGGGTATCGGTATAGCCGCTTATATATGGACCGTCAAGAATAGCTTTGTTATTTTCTCGAACCCAATTCGCTGTAACGCTTGTTGAAGGATCGGTGAAAATATTGACGCCAACTGAATTATCATTAAGCTCTGTACGGGGGTATACCCATTTTATGATGCCATCAGGAGCGTAGTAGATCATGTCCATTGTGTCTTCAGAATAAAGAAGAGCAACAACCCTATTAAAATCATCCTGCGAAAGCTCATCATCATCAAGTTCGATAAGTGCTCTTATTATACTTGTAGTGCTAAAATAATCAACAAATTCATTGATAAGCCTCTCGGTATAGATTACCGATTGAATTTTAAGCTCATCCTGTTTTTTGTTCTCTTCTACCCGGTATGAAACTACAGTGAAAATCACGGAGAATATTAATAATCCGAGAAGCACAATGATTTTAATTTTAGTTTTCATATAAAATACTTCCTAATAAATAGCACGTATTACAAACTATCTAAATATCATATTGAGATTATCTAACAAATCTTCTAAACACATTATAATTAATTTTCAACCAAAAGTCCATACAGAATATTATTAAACCATATTAAAATCATCGCTCCTATTGATGCTGCTTCTGCGTCAATATTTAGTTCATTACTTAGTGCGATTAGAGAAAAAGACAATCTCCAATTTCCAGTTCAATTTCAGAAGTGTTTTTATATGGCTTTGTTCCATATTAACAGCCTCTTATCAGTTCGTTCCCTAACTCGCCGACTTCACTAACCAAGTCCATATATCTTATTTGATTATTACACTTCAAGTTATAGTTTTCAATTAATTCTTTTCTACTTTTTGAATACTTAAACCCCTCAAATTATTGTACTATCATCAGTGTAAATAAACACTTCAAGAAGCTGGTGGACATCTATATGCACTGCGGATTAATGATTTCAAATCTATCATCATTATTTTTAAGCCCCCAATCGCACATCAAATCGAGAATTGGTAATAGCGACCTACCTTTATCTGTAACAGAATATTCCACCCGAGGAGGTATTTCGTTAAATGACTTTCTTGCAATTAATCCATCGGCTTCAAGCTCTCGCAATTGATTAGTTAGCGTTTTTTGAGAAACCTGAGTTACCGAATTCATTAAATCCTTAAAGCGCATAGTGCCATTCTCTATAAGAATATACAATATTAAAGGTTTGCATTTGCCACCAATTATTTTAAGGGTAATTTCAATTTCCGAGTTTACTATTATTTTATCCATTAGTTACCTTTTCTTCTCTTAGCGAAAACAACGTGCCTTATTGACATACTTACTTTGTTTCTTTACAATAAAAATATCTATTATAGTATTTTATACTGTAAAGAAAATAATGTCAACATTGGGGAGTAAAAAAAATGAAAAAATTAGTTGTAATAACAGGAGCAAGCTCAGGGTTCGGTAAGTCACTTGCATTAGAATTTAATAAGGCCGGTTATCCACTGTTGCTACTTGCGAGAAGACTTGAAAAGTTAGAAGAACTTGGATTAGATAATACTATCTGTGAAAAAGTTGATGTTACAGATAAAGCCGCTTTCGAAAAAGCAGTGAGAAAAGCCGAAGAAATTTATGGTAAATCCGACTTATTGATAAATAATGCGGGAATCATGCTATTAGGTAACCTTGAAAACCAGGACTCAAAAGAATGGCAGGATATGCTAAATGTAAATGTTATGGGCGTAATGAATGGTATGCAAATCGTTATGAATGACATGAAGGAAAGGCAGTGTGGCACTATTATTAATATCTCTTCTATTGCCGGTGTTAAACCTTTTGGAAATCATGCCGCTTATTGTGCAACGAAATACGGTGTTGTTGGTTTATCGGAGGTTGCAAGAGGAGAATTATCTGCACATAATGTAAGAGTAATGAGAATTTGTCCGGGCGCTGTAGCCACTGAACTATTAAGCCATACAACAAGTGAAGAGATTAAAAATGGTTATAATCAGTGGAAAGAAGCAACCGGTGTAGGCGCTATTACAGCGCAGGATGTTGCAAAAACTATTAAGTTTGCCTATGAATTACCCCAAGGAGTAAACCTTCGTGAAATTCAAATTGCTGATACAAGGCAGGACAATTAGTCGGAGGTTGAGATGGAATACAAAAAACTCGGAAAAACTAATATCAACGCGAGCATTATCGGTCTGGGCGGTGAATGGTTTAACGATAAACCTCAAGAAACCGTAAGCGAAATTATACATACCGCAATGGATAAAGGTGTTAATTATATTGATGTTTTCATGCCTCAACCGGAGGTTAGAACGGCTATCGGAAATGCTCTTTTAGGTCGTAGAGATAAGATGTTTATTCAGGGACATCTATGTACAGTTATGCAAAACGGACAATACGAAAGAACCCGTGATATTGAAAAAACAAAAGCATCCTTTAATGATTTACTAAGTCGACTGCAAACTGACTACATAGATGTTGGAATGATTCACTATGTAGACAGCTTTGAAGATTATGATATTGTTTGGGGCGGTGCTATCATGGAACATGCCAAATCTTTAAAAGAAAAAGGAATAATTAAGCATATCGGAGTTAGCTCTCACAACCCACTGGTAGCGCTTAAAATGGTAGAAAGTGGTTTGATTGATGTTTTGATGTTTAGCATAAATCCCGCCTACGATCTTGAAGATGAAAACACAGATGTTATGGAATTAATTGAGCACAAAAATCTTGATAAATCGGAATGGGTTGTTAACTCGGCAAGACAAAAATTATACACAGCCTGCGAAAGGCTCGGAGTTGGTATAACCGTTATGAAGGCGCTTGGTGCAGGCACACTTCTAAAAGCTGAAAGCTCGCCATTTGGAAAAGCAATGAGCGTCGAGCAGTGCTGTCACTACTCCTTAACTCGTCCGGCAGTTTCCAGCGTACTTATAGGATGCTCTAACGTTGCACAGCTTAACCATGCACTGTCATATCTAAACAGCACAGAGGAAGAAAAAGACTACTCCGGCATATTGAGTGGAACGGGAAAAATTAAAGCAACCGGTAAGTGTATGTATTGTAATCACTGTTTACCCTGCCCTTCAAATATCGACATTGCAGCGGTAACAAAATTTTTAGATATAGCAAAGCAAAGCTGCGAAATACCCCCAACCATTCTTTCTCACTACCACTCATTGAGTGCAAATGCAGAAGACTGCATTATGTGTGGAAAATGCGAAACAAATTGTCCGTTTGAAGTTAATATCAAGGATAATATGCAACAAGCAAGAGTGCTATTCGGTAAATCAGATAGCATGGAATAAACATACTCATTTTAAAAAAGACGAGCTACTCAAATGAGTGGCTCGTTTTAACATTTAATTACATTCAATCTAAGATGAATCATCTAAATATTTATGATAATAAATATTATTTTTTTCGCTATTTCAATGTTGACAATAGCTGTTGTTAACTATATAATTTGATTATACTTTACAGGGGGGGTATCTGTGTGGGTAATTAATGTCCGAATTTTTTTGCTGCAGCTGTCGACGCCGTATCGTCCGAGCTAATTAAAACCATTAATCCTCTTTTAAATGTGAAAAGCTGTTTATCACACCACGCATTGCTTGTGTTTCAAGGAAAGCAGACAGCGATTGATGGATATAGCAACAACAAACCTAAAGGCATTTTTAGAAAATTTACCGCAGAATATTGTAATTTAGAAAGGTGAACAATGAGCAATCTACCCTATAACGAGCTATTAAAGCTAAAACGCTGGAACACGCCAACTATCTATAATGGTTGGGAACAGATCACGAAGCATGACAGATGTTCTAACTTTAACCTAGAGGAAACAAGGGACTATATGCCACAGATGGGCCCTATGGTTGGCTACGCTATTACGGTTAAAATTCAGCCTTCTAACCCGAAACATGCCCAAAATAAAACTGCATGGGATGATTATCGCAGCTATGTGGCAAGCATTCCCGGCCCGAAGATTGTAGTTGTTCAAGATCTGGACAAACCTGCCTGTATAGGTTCTTTCTGGGGTGAAGTAAATAGTAATATACATAAGGCGCTCGGCTGTATAGGAACTATAGTAGACGGTGCAATTCGTGATGTTGATGAGATGACTAATGCCGGATTCAAGGCGCTTGCGAGGCGCATGTGTGTCGGTCATGCTTATTCTACGCCGGCAGAATGGGGATGCGAAGTTGAGGTTTTTGGATGCAAAGTTCAGCCGGGGCAGTTAATTCATGCCGACAAACATGGTTTTTTGGCAATTCCCGATGAAGATAGTAGTAAGCTACTTGTAGCCTCTAAATTTATGGATGATAATGAATGTGACTACACCATTTCCGCCGCACGCCTATCCTCAGGTAAATCTTATGATGAAATAATGGCAGAAATATCATTAGCCAGTGCTAAATTCGGTGAGGAAGCGGCTAAACAAAACTACCTAAACAGTGAATGGTAACGACAAAGAAGGAATAAACATATGATAAAAGATAGTATTAAAAATGCTAAAACATATAAAGGTCTTAGCAATAGCATTAAAATTGCGCTGGATTACCTGGAAAAAACGAACTGTGCAGCTTTAGAGGATGGAACTTACCCAATAGATGAAGAGAATGTTTATGCCATGATAAAACGATGTAAAACTGAACTTCCTTGTGACGATTTATGGGAGGCACATCGAAAATACATCGATCTTCAGTACGTTATTTCCGGTGAAGAATATTTTGGCGTGGTTGACTGCAACAGCCTTAGCTCCAACAAAGCATATGATTCGGAAAACGACTGTGAGATGTTCACAGGTACAGGAGACTTTTTTTCTTTAAAATCCGGTGATTTTGTTATTCTTTGGCCACAGGATGCGCACATGCCCCAGCGTGCAAATCAAGTTCCCCAAAACGTAGAAAAGGTAGTTATTAAAATTAAAATCTAATTATAGCCAAAATATTTGTGTTACCAAAGTTTTAAATCCTAACATGTCTTTGGTTGAAATAAACTTGTTGCTTTTCTGCGAGATTAATAAATAAAAAAGGAGATACTAATGAATAAACTTGGAGGATTATATCCGGCGTTAATTACGCCGTTTAACAAAGAACTAAAGGTGGATTACAAGGCACTCTGTAGCTTAGTTGAATGGAATATTCAAAAAGGTGTTGATGGCTTTTATGTAAATGGCTCAACGGGTGAGTGTCATCTTCTACGTATCGAGGAGCGCAAAGAAATACTAAATGCGGTTATCGATCAGGCAAAGGGGCGTGTTAAGGTAATATCGCATGTTGGATGCATAGGCACCGCAGATTCAACCGAGCTGGCTCAACACTCAAAAGAGATTGGTGCAGATGCTGTTTCGGCAATCCCTCCTTTTTACTATAAGTTTAGTGAGGAGGAAATTATTTCTCACTATGAGGCAATTGTTGAAGCAACCCAGATTCCGATGATAGTATACAACTTCCCTGCAATAACCGGTATTGATCTTACCACGAACATGTTGCAACGCTATACAAGCAACCCTTTAATTGTTGGTGTTAAGCACACATCTCATGATCTCTATAAATTAGAAAGAATGTCGCAGCTTCGCGATAATTTTACAGTATTTAGCGGCCATGATGAGGTGTTTTTAGCAGGACTTGTTATGGGTGCCGGTGGCGCTATCGGCTCTACCTACAATTTTATGCCTGATATATTTATTGATATTAAGAAAAAGGTTGACGAAAACAATTTAGCCGAGGCAAAAACACTCCAGCAAAATGCAAATGCAGTTATTGAAGCGTTATTAAAGGCGGGCGGATTCCCGGGAACAAAATATCTAACAAAAATTGTCACGGGTATCGACTGCGGAAGCTGCCGTCAGCCATTCTCAGAAATCTCGGATGAGTGCAAACAACTCTTAGATGCAACAGCAAAAAAATATCTTAATATTTAAATTTAAGTCATTAATGAAGAGGGTGCAACGAAGTATTAATTTCGTTGCACCCTCTTAGTTTATTTATATTGCCCGAACCTGCCCTCCTGAGAAATACATCGTTTTTGCACGAAGTGCAAAATGCCGAGGAACCGAGGCAAGAGGTATTTCCAATAGCTCCGGCTTCGCCGGAGATTATTTATATTACCCGAACCTGCCCTCCTGAGAAATATTGAGTTTTTGCTTTCAAAATAACGAACGAAGTGAGTTAATCAATATTTCCAATAGCTCCGGCTTCGCCGGAGATTATTTATATTGCCCGAACCTGCCCTCCTGAGAAATACATCGTTTTTGCACGAAGTGCAAAATGCCGAGGAACCGAGGCAAGAGGTATTTCCAATAGCTCCGGCTTCGCCGGAGATTATTTATAAAGTAAAAAGTTACGTGTCGTCATTTTCACTCTTACAACGTATTTGCATAATAATATCCTGCGGATAGTCTCCGAATTTTTTACTGAATAGACACATTCCTCCAACGTATTCAGCGTTTGGCTTTACTCCGATTCTAAATGTTACATAGGGGGTTTCTTCAAGGTCAAGCGACTTTACAACTCTGTCGGAAACAACCTCACCGTTAATAGTTGTGTTTTTGTTTGAAACTTCCCATTTTGTATGCAAGCCATACTGAGTATTAGTTGCGCCCCAATAATCCGGGGTATACTTTCCGGGACGCTCACCAAAATCTCCGGGAGAGCGCCATGTACCTATTTCATGCCCATTAATCCAGCATGTGATATCAGAGGTATAAACATTATTATATCCCGGTGCCTCTGAGCAAATTTCTGCATCAAAAGAAATTGAATGAATTTCCTTGACTGGCACATGCGTTAACGGAATACGATATTCTAAGTACCCACAACGAAACCAGATAAGTTCTGCATCGATTCTTCTTGGATCATAAAATAATATATCGCTATCCCAATGCTCTGCGCATTCCTCGTGTATGATTTTACTTACCATTCCACAGGTTGGAAACACCTTGAAGTCCATATAATTACCAATTGGAATTTCTGTTTCGTAAACTTTTTCATCACCCGGTTCAAACGAACTACGGTGTTGAAAGAGAACAATTCCTACATCATTTATGGTTAAAGTGCATAACTTTTTTGATCCATTACGAGCTGGTAGCAACTTAGTGTAAATCACTCCTGCTTCCTCTAAAACTCGAACATTTACAGAAATGGTAGACAACGGATAATCCAGTTTTCTAGACAATTCAAGACAGCTTAAAGTTTTATTTTCTAATGCTCGAATGATTTCAATACGTAATTTGCTCGACAATGCATGACACACTCTAGTAAGATATTCGGGTTCTTCAATGTTTAGTTTTAACAATAGCATACACCTTTCTGATAATTCTTTATTTAATTATAGTGCTTGCGAGTTTTTATGTCAACATTTTGCCCTATATCTGATAACATGGTAATAATATGTCGGTATCTATTAATTATTACCACCATTATCTTAGTTTTCACCCTTTTATGCCTGATAGCGCCACTCCCTGAACTATTCGCTTTTCAAAAAACAAAAACAAAATAATAGCCGGTATAGATGCCACCATATTTGCTGTCATAGGGAGTACATAATCCTCGGTATAAACAGAGGTAAACGAGGGTAACCCAACTGGCAATGTGAAAACAGCTTCACTCATCGCACATAGCAACGGCCAAAGATAGTTATTCCAGCTGCCAAGAAAGGCAAAAATAGAGACTGTAGAGAGAACTGTTTTTGCGAGTGGCAATAAAACACGTGTAAAGATATGGAAACTATTTGCACCATCAATTCTTGCAGCCTCAAAAAGCTCGTTGGGAATTCCCCTAAAAAATGTAACCATAATTACAACATTCATCGATCCTGCAAGGCTAGGCAATATTAAGCCGGGAAAACTGTCGATAAGATTTAATTCATTCACAGTTATAAAAAGTGGGATAATCGTTGCTTCTCCTGGAACCATAAGTCCAAGCAAAAAATAGATGAAAAATAATCGACTGCCTTTAAAGTTTATCTTGGCGATAGAATACGCAGCCATTGAAGAAAATAGTACAACGAGCATTGTTGATATTATTGCAACAAAAAGACTGTTTGTAAACCAGAGTGGGATATTCGAGTTAAATATTATTTCCGGATAATTCGTAAGAGTGTAGGGAGGTGCAAACCAATCATAAACCGATGATATCGGAGTGCCCTCAGTTTTAAAAGATGCAGCAATCGCCCATAAAACCGGGATAATAAAAGTAATAGCTGTCACAATGGATAGCAACTCAAAAATAATTTTTCCTATCGTTATCTTTTTCTTCATTACTTTTCTTCCCCCTTTCGTTGCACAAAAAGTTGAATAAACGTTAAAATTATTAAGATGATAAATACCATATAAGACATTGCAGAACCATAACCAAATTCATTGTTGCGAAATGCCCATTCATAAATATACTGTATTATTGGTCGAGTAGCTCGTCCCGGTCCACCTCCGGAAATCAAAAAAATCTGCCCAAACACCTTAAATGAGGCAATGATCTGCAACATTAATATAAGATACGTTGTTGGTTTTAACAACGGTATTGTTATGCGGAGCAATTGTTGAGCTTTGGTTGCACCATCTAATTCTGAAGCTTCGTATATTTCAGAAGAAATATCCTGTAATGCCGATAAGTATAATAGCATGCTAAATCCAACAGTCCACCAAACGGTAGTCCAGCTAATGCTCACCCATACAAGGTTTAGATCCTGAAACCATAGCGGTTCAAAACTCTCAGGAAACCCTAATGCATGCAAAAAGCCATTTAAAAAGCCCACATAGGGAGCCCCTATTGCTCTAGCTATCAAGGAGATGGACGCAACCGATAAAACACTTGGTATATAAAAACAACATCGATAAAACTTTTTAAGTTTACTGACTCTATTTGCAAGCAACGCTAAATATAGAGCCACAATAATAAGCATAGGAACGGTAATGATAACAAAAACAACGGTGTTTTTGAGTGAATTCCAGAAGTAGGGATCACCAAGCAAGCGTTCATAGTTAGACAAGCCAACAAATTCTTGCATTCCCATCAACCCCCACTTATGCAAGCTGACATAAACCCCTTGTATAACAGGCCAGATTGTGAATGTGGTGTATAAAATTAAAAATGGTAGCAAATAGAGAATCCCAACAATAACAGTCCTTCTCGAAATAGCTTTTTTTGAATTTGATATTCTATCCAATGAAAACACCTCCTAAAAAGATATACTAAGGCGAACCGTAACGACCCGCCTTAGCTTCTTTCAACATATATTAATAGAGTAGCGACTCAACTTCAGCATATATGTTTTCGACAGCCGTTGCACTGTCTACATTGCCGGCTAAAGCATCACCAACTCCTGCAGTAACCGCATTATGTATTGCTCCATAAATTGGGTATGGTTGAATAATTGCTATATCCAGATAACCTTTATAATTTGTACGATGTGGTAATGCATTAAAGGCCTCACCCTCTACTGTTGGTAGATATGCAGGTACTTGACCGGACTCCATCCACTTCTCGGTTCCTGTACTGGTTACATAGGATAAAAACTCAACAGTTTCTGCTCCAACTTCTTCGGTTCGATCATTTTTCACCGGAAGAACCAGTGTGTGAATGTCTGCAAAAGATGCGTCCTGTTCAAATGGGGTAGGCAAAACCATTGCACCATAATTTAGACCTTCGGTGCTCTCATACACGCCAACTCTCCATGTGCCATCCCAGGTAAATGCAGCGTCACCACTCTGAAATAGTTGACCTGCATTTTCAATACCCGGTAAAATAAGCTCGTCTGCATATAGTTGTCTCATTGCATCCATTGCTTGTGCTGCAATTTCACGATCCATTGTTATGGCAGTTTCATTCTCGTCAAAGAACGACCCTCCACCCATGCTATTGTAAATTGCCCACCACACCCAGTGTGTCAAATCTCCTGAATAGGGGAACGCCATTGCTGATTGACCTTCTCCAAGCACAGACTTTGCCTGCTCTAATAATGATATGAAGTGATCCCAACTATCAACCTTAACAGTACCGTCTGCCTCAAGAGGAATACCTGCTTCGTTAAGTAAATCGATGTTGTAGTACATAATCATACCGGGTGAATCGAGCGGCAATGCCCATGTTTCACCATCAATGTTGACTGCCTCTCGTGCAGTGAGATTATAATCATCTAAGTTTACACCGACGCTATCTATATATCCTGTAATTGGCTCAAGAGCTCCATTGCCAATTAATTCCGGTAACTTAGTTACATGAGAAACACCAATGTCGGGACCTTTGTCTGCAGCGACAGCAGTCTGAAGCTTTGTGTAATAGTCAGGCACTACAACTGTATAAACTGGCATTGTTGGATTAGTAGCGTTATAATCATCAACAATTTGCGCCATGAATTCGCCGTCTCCTCCACCGAACAAGCTCCAAAATGTTAATGTACCTTCTTCAACCACAATGTCTTCTGGATTATTTACGGTACCATCTTCGTTAATGTCAAGTTCTGCTTCCTGATTTTCTCCTCCATCTTCCTGATTTACTGCTCCATCATCTGTGGCTTCATTGGATGCAGGCGCAGAAGGATTGGAAGTGCATCCAACTGCTAAAAGCATCAACAATATCAACGCCATTGCAACCGCTAATGTCTTTTTCATTTTTTACTCCTTATTTTTTTGTTAATATGATAAAGGTAAGAAAACCTTGATCAACTCTGAATAGACTATGACTTTATTTTGTGTAGTATTTATTGTCGTTAAATGCATCGATCATAGCTTTAATATGTATTTTGTCCATCTCAGCAGGAAGATTGTGTACGCCCGAGAAAATATATCCTCCACTCTCTTTAAAAGTATTAATTGATTCGGCTACATTTTCATACACACTTTCGTAATCTTTAAATTGAGCGTTCAGCTGTGTGTCGTAAGCTCCTCCCCAAAAAACTATTTTTTCTCCAAATTGCTTTTTTAAAATGTCTGGGCTACTACCGTTTCCGGATATTTGTACCGGATTATAAATTTCCACACCACATTCAATTAAATCATCAAGAATATCAACTATGCTTCCACAGGAATGGAGATTAAATTTCATTTTTGTTGTTTTTTTTGCTTCGGTAAAAAGCGTTTTGTAATATGGCTTGTATATCTCTCGCCATAAATTTGCCCCTATCATTACCCCTCGATTATCGCCAAAGTCGTGAGCAATTCCCAAAATATCAACGTATTTTCCCACCGCTTCATCTAACATCTTTAGCTGTATTAATCCCATTTCCAAAGACTTTTGCAAAAGTTGCTTCATAATCTCCGGTTCTTCTTTCATCAAGATCATCGAACCAATCATGCCACCGGGTGCAATCTGTAGGTCGGTTATTGTTTCACCTAAACTTAAACTATAATCAGTATTTTCATAATAAAACTTTGCAAGATTTTCAAGCTTTCTCAAAATGTCATCGGTTAAGTAATTAATAGGCTTGTATTTGTCGGGATCAGGATATTCAAATTCAGCAAGAATATCCGTACTTTCCATTTGGTCAAAATAGAATGAATTTTTAGGGGCAATAAAATTATTGTTTTCCCATAGTATACTGCCGTCCGGCATATTGTTAAATTTTTCTTTTCTTGACACTGAAAATTTTTTCGAAAACAGCGTCTGTTCTTTCCACTGTTTCTTGTTATTTTCACCTCTGTAATCTGCACTGCACATTCTCGGGGATGCAATTAGCATTACATCGGATTCAATCCGCTCCATTACATCTTGTTCAAACACTGCGTTAAGCATAAATGTATTTACACGTGGCAGTTCAGAGCTTAATCCAAGAAGTTCTTGTAACCTTTTATATGCTATTATATGTAACCCTGTAGTTTCGCAACCACCAAGACCATTAGGTATTCTGTCAGGAATTTCATGCATGAGTACTTTACGCACACGCTCTCTGGATGTCATATTGTTCTCCAAATAACAACTTTTTTCATTGAATGTATAAATATTATCAGCTATTTGCATAAATGTCAAGCTATTTTTTTTACTTTATTGTTTAATATTTTATTAACGTTTTAGTTATGATTTTTAAAACTTTAAATTCAACTTTTATTCATTAAGTTATTACATAAGAGTTTATGACTATAATATTCAAATGACTATATAATGCTGGATATAAAGTAAATGATCAAGAATAACTAATGGTGCAACGCTCTTTAATATTCTTTTTAAAAATGCATGGTATAGTCGGAGTAAAAAACAAAAAAACTCACCACCGGCATAGTCGGTGGTGGGCATAAAAAAGAGGGCTGCCGCGAACACAAACATCCGCGACAGCCCTTCCCAATAAATTAATCTATGCAAATTCAAGCATTCTTTTACGATAGTGCATATAGTTTTCGAAGCTTACCTCCTCCGGCACTCCGTGATCGCAGGTTGGTATATATCCGCCTGTTGACTTCATGAAGGGCATTATTCTTTCCACTTCACGATCTATCGCCTCCTTACTCTGCGCCATGATTCTTTTATCAAACCCACCAAGTATGAGCAGTTCGGGATACTGTTTGCGAGCACGCACAACATCACAGTTGGAGGCCACCTCAAACGGGCTGAGATAGCTCATGCCTATCCCCTTTTTATACACCTCGATAACATCATCAGAAAAACCATCGGTGTCCACCTGTATAACCAACCTTCTATTCTTGTCTATCTGCCTTGTTTTTGCATTGTTTATTAGCTGTTGGTAATAGGGGAAAAGGAATTCGTTTATCATGTCGTGCGAGATGAGAGAACCATGATTATAGCAGATATCCTCTGCAAGAAAGATTTCATCAAGCGTCACATACTGTTGATGCTTTGCAATAATAGCATCTGCAAGCTCGAACCATGTTTTCATGCACTCATGTATGAGTTCCGGCTCGTCGTATACCATATACATAAGCTCCAGCGGCCCCATCAGGCTTCTGAGATACATATATCCGCCAACAAGATCCTGACAGATAACCTGTCCCTCGCCCGCCGCTTTTATTGCCGCAGGCATTTTTGCCTCGATATCAATATAGCGTTCAGGCGTCTTTTTATCCATGCGCCATCTGCACTGCTCCTCCCAGCTTTTCATGTCCTTAACCGGGTGGTCTATATATTCCGGCATAAAGCCACTTCTGCGGTTTTTAAAATATAAAACATGCCGTCCGGCAAAATCCTGAACCACTTCATGCTCGCCCCTATCCTCTATCTGAACAGTTTCAAATTCCGGATAAAAGGATGCCTCACACCAGCCAAGTCCTCCGAGAGAATGTTTCCCCGGTGCATCAAAGCCGAACAGCTCGTCGAGATTATCGCCCTCCTTGATATGTCCCTCCGCTTTCCATCTATCGAGTGAATAAAAACCAAACTCTTTTTGATAGATGCCGGCATTAGGTTTCAGGCTATAAAAATCTCTCATCTTTTTAGCTCCGGGTGTCATGTTTTCCCTTAGCTGCATTGAATGTATTCCATCGTTTGTCATTTTTTTAGTCTCCAATTATTATAATTATCCCTTAACCGAGCCTATCATGATACCGGATGTGAAATATCTTTGCACAAACGGATAAACACACAGGATAGGTATTGTTGCAACAACCATAGTTGCAAGAGAAAGTGTTGTTGTACTTACATTATTGAGGCTCATGCTCACATCCCCTATCTCGGAGGCTACGCTCTCCAGTGCCGCCTGCGAACGTATCATCTTTACAAATAGGAAGGATAGTGTGGTAAGTGATTCATCCCTAACATAGAGCATATTGTCCTGCCATGCATTCCAGTGGTTAACCGCAACAAATAGCGTAACAGCAGCGATAACCGGTTTCGACAGCGGTAAGATTATACTGCGATATATCCTAAACTCGCTCGCACCGTCCAGCTTTGCCGACTCGGTAAGTGCAACAGGTATCCCTTTAAAAAAGGATATAAAAACCAGTGCATAGAATTGATTGAACATCCACATTACAACATAAACCCAGAATGTGTCAAGCAGTTGCAAATCTCTGATAACAAGATAAGTTGGTATGATACCACCGTTGAAATACATTGAGATCAAAACCAGTATCATGTAAAATTTGCGAAATTTCAGGTTCGGTTTGCTCAGTGCGTAAGAAAACATGGAAGTTACTATCAGAGTTGTAACAACTCCAAGCACAGCCCTTGCGATGGTAACAAGATATGCTGTCCATACGCTGCCGTCGGCAAAAACCTCCTTATAGTTATCAAGGGTAAATGCCCTTGGCCAAAAGTATATTCCTCCGGTTTGTGCGTCTCGGCCCTCGTTGAAGGATAGTACCACAGCATTCCAGAATGGAAACGCAGTCGCGAGCACAACCATAGCGAGTACAATATAGATAATTATATCGGCTATACCGAATTTTTGCCAAGGATCTACATCTTTTCTTTTTATCATAATATTGTCCCCCTTCTAAAAGAAGCTCTCGCCTGTCAACCTTTTGCTAATAGCATTGGTGGTGACAAGCAGTGTAGCCGAAACAACCGATTGAATAAGACCTATTGCAGTTGCGTAGGCAAATCTCGCCTGAGATATACCTATTTCTAAAACATAGGTGTCGATTATTTCTGAACGGTCGTAGTTTAGGTTGTTTCCAAGGTTGTAGGATATATCAAAGTTGGATCCGCCCTTTAAAAGATTTCCCACATTCATTATCAGAAGTATCATAATTGTTGGGAGAATTGCCGGTACAGTTACGTTTATTATTCGTCTAAATCTCCCCGCACCGTCGATAACCGACGCTTCTACAACTTCTTTATCAACTCCGGTTATTGCCGCAAGATATATAATGGAGGAATAACCAACATTTTTCCATATATCAAGAAAAACCGATACACCCCAGAATGCCTCCGCTTCACCGAGGAAAAAGTAAGGGTCGTCCAGAATGCCCAGTGAAACAAGTCCCGCATTGATAAAACCACTTGGAGCAAGCCATTCGATAGCCATGAGCGAAATGACTGCCCAAGATAAAAAATAGGGGAAATAACTCACCGTTTGTACAACCTTTTTATACCGCGTGTGGGTAACCTCATTTAGAAGAATAGCAAATATAATCGGTATCGGAAAAATTCCAAATGCTTTAATAAATGATAGTCCTATCGTGTTCCATATAATGGGATAGATGTTCGGATCGGAAAAAATTGCATCAAAATGTTTAAGGCCGGCGAAAGGGCTCTCCCATATACCCAGTGCAAATTTATAGTCTTTAAAAGCAATCTGCAACCCGGCAAGTGGTAGAAAATTAAAAAGTATCATGCAAATAAGTGCCGGCAACACCATAAAATGCAAATCTATCTGTGATAGAAAACTTTTTAATCCTTTTTTAGAAAGTACTGAACCTTCCTTAGATTTTGGTCTACTCACGTTTCCCCCTTTGTTTAAAAAAGAATAGATACCGAGCAAATTATTTCTGCTCGGCATCTATCGGATATATCAGTCTTAGGCTATTAATCCTACCGATTTCCAGTGCTCTGCGCGTGCCTGGTAGTATCCATCCAAAGTGTCTACTCCTGCGGTTTCCATATCGGCAATAAACTCGGCATAAAGCTGCTCAAACTCATCGTCGCTGTCTGCAGTTACCATTTCTGCAACACCTTGAGCCCAGAGTGTGTTTATTTGATCTTGTAAAATAACCTCGTCGGGGTTAGTGAGAATGTATGTTAGGTCGGATACACGCTCGTCCTGTTGGTGAGGGGTCATTACTTCAAAGTCGGGAAGCATGGGCGGGAAGTTTGCATATGTGCCGGTAGCACCATATACTAAAATCCAGTTGGAGGTTACCCATGAGAAGTTGTAGTTGTAAACACCGAGGTCTTTCTGCAATGTGTACTCGCCTGCTGCCTGTGCGTCAAGCTTTGCCTGAGTGTCTATAGGACGGCCGTCTTCGCCCTCTTCCCAGGTTACACCCTCAACACCGTAGCGGTGGATAAGCTGTCCTTCTTTAGACTGTAGGAAATCAAGGTACTGGATAGCTCTATCGGGGTTTTCGGTATCCTTTGTGATAAATACTCCACCGGAGCCGAGTCCGTAGTAATCGTCATGAATTTTTAGCTGATCAGAGGTTCTTCCCTCCGGCATTGGGAATTCTATGGTTTTGTAAATAACGTCGGTTGTGTTACCAATACCGTCAATAACATTCCAGTAGTATCCAACATGGCTGATGAAGTTCATCTCTTGATATGTACCTTTTTCTTGGTCTGCTTTGTAGGCAAAACGCTCGGCATTAATCAATCCCTGCTGATAGAAGTCGTTATATTGCTTTAAAGCGTCTTTATAGTAGTCCTGCATAAACACCGATGTAGGTGTTTCTCCATCCCAGTGGAAATAACTATTCGTTGCGCCGTACATTCTTGCAAGTAGGTTAATAAAAGAGCTATTACTCTTTGGATTATTCGGGTAATGATCATATATTGGGTGGGTTATCTCGGGGTGAAGTTCGGAAATTTCGGTTATAACAGCCGCATAATCATCCAAGGTAACCATCTCAGGATTTCCCACCTCTTCAAGATACTCTTCTTTAATAGTAATACTTACAGGACCTCTGGTGTTAAGTATCTGATCATCATATTTGCTTGGGTCTCCATACCAGGATACTATGGTGTAGAAGTTACCGTCTTCTTCCTGATAAACCTTGTCCATATCGAGCGGAAGGTTATCCCAGAACTGTGGAAAATGCTCATCGGCAAGCTGGTTTAGCGGAAGAACAAAACCTTGGTCAACAAGGGTGCTACGCACTGTACCGGTTAAAGGAGTTACAACAAAGTCGGGTAAATCCTGTCCCGAAGCGAGCAAGGTATTAAGCTCGGTGTTATCGGTTGTAGTGGCGTAGGTATATTCTATCGTCACTCCGGTGAGCTCGGTTATTTTCTGTGAAGATGGATCCTGTCCCCACTCCCAGTCGGGTGGATTTGGAACCTGATTCATAAATGCGCTTAGTGTAATCGGAGTGGTGTCGTATCCGCCCTCCGATACTTCGCCTGCCGGTGCATCACCGGATTCGGTATCTCCTGCCGGCGCGTCGTCTGCCGGTGCATCTGTGCCGGTGTCGCTTGAACATGCCACAAAGCTAAACGCCATAATAAGTGACAGTAAAAGTGCTACTATTCTTTTCATCCATCTTCCTCCGTATATGAATTCTTTTCCGGACAAATACATAATTAACAAAAGTTGTAATAAAATTTGTGATAAAATTATGAACATTCATCCATGTAAACAATTATATTGATTTTAAAGCATGAATAATATATAATAATGTTGTTAGAATGTTTAAATTTGTTAGATAAGGATTAGTGTAATGAACAATTTCACCATGGCTGAGGAGCTTTTTTTTCGCAATTTGCACATACCCACCGTTGACATATTATTTTGTGGAACTCAAAAATGTGACCCCGGCTACTCCTACGGTCCGTATATAAGAGCATATACAATTATGGTTTATATTCATAAAGGCAAAGGTATATTTAGAACACATAATACGCTTTATAGGTTATCTGCCGGCTCAACTTTTTTTATTTTCGAGGGTGAAGTTACCTTTTATCAAGCCGATGAACAGGACCCGTGGGAATACTACTGGATTGGATTTAAGAACAAAAATGACATTTATGATATCCATGGACTTCTTCTTAAAAACTCTATATCTGTTAAAGCTCCGGTCTGCGTTACCGAAAAAGACACACGATTAAGCGAGCTCTATCATGAGATAATAAATCTATCAAACGATGATCATGATGCAACCAAAATAAAGGTAGTATCCTTGTTTTTTGATATAATATATATTTATCTAACAAACACTGATGTGTTAAACTCGAATATAGAGATGTATTCCGACACGAAGGGGCATATGTCGCTCGCAATTGAGTATATAAAGAGCTACTACAATAATAGCAACATTTCGGTAAGCTCTCTTGCAGATTATCTCGACATTTCAAGAGAGCATACGTATGTGCTTTTTAAAAAGCATTTTAATATTTCACCAATAAAATTCATTACCATCTACCGACTTCAGATGGCAGGCATACTTTTACAAACAACAAATCACTCTATTGCTGACATAGCTAATGAAACCGGTTTTGCTGACTATAACTATTTTGCAACCGTTTTTAAAAAACACTTCGAAATGAGTCCGGGAAACTATAGAAGATTGATAAAGGAATGTAGTTAGCGCACCTTTTAAAATCCAGTGCCTGGCGTTATCCAAACAACCAAGATGATAGCATGCTTAGCTGATTGGTTTAATTCGTTTACCGATATAATCAACTATAATATCAACATACCTATCACAGTTTACCATAAGCGCAAGATGCCCACCCTCTAGGTCGGTTATCATTGTAGGGTTTGGCATAAGCTCGATAAGTGCATTTTTTACACCGTCGCTAAATGTTTTATCATCCTCCGATAACATCAATAAAACCGTGTCGTTTAGGAATAAAAACTCAGCACTCGTCATTCCGTTATGGTTTTCCATGTCGATAAGCAGGTTTAACATATGCAGTTCGTATGCTTTTGTAAGCTTTTTTTCCATAATATCGCACAGCTCACGCAAAAGATATTTTTCAGACTCACTAAAATCGGAGGCATATTTTTTAAACACCGCACCACTTATCTGCTTTTTTAATGCCGAAAGCGGAAGCAGTTTCAACATTTTCTTTGCCTTACTTGTACTTTTTAGCATCGTGGTTAATGAAGCATAAGCCTCCTTACTCATATCCGCCGAAAGGCACCCGGTGTTTGACAATATTAAACCCTTTGTAACCTCGGGGTGTTTTTGCGCCATAAGCTGTGCCACGAAGCCGCCGAGCGACTGCCCAACAAACCACGCCTTTATGTTAAGCTCTGTCAGCAGTTTTGCAACCGCCGCTGTAAGTTTTTCGTTTGTGTCATAATCTATGCAGTAGTCGAAGGTAATCACCGAAAAATGCTCTGCGAGTTTTTCAAAATGTGTGTAGATTAAATCAGACATCCCGATACCGCCAACCAAAAGTACTATCGTTTCGGTTGAAATTTCGTTTTTATAATATCTATAACTAAAATTACCGCCATCAATATTTTCGGTAACTAAAGGGTATTTTTTGCAGTATTGCTCAAATGCATTCATATTTTCACCATTATTTCAAGTTAGTATATTCTAACTTCTATGGTATTGTATCACAACAAAAATACAAATTCAATATTTTAATTAAATTTTTTTAATTAGTATTGACAAACCTTATTAGCTATGCTAAACTAAATAACACTGTTATTCGAGGTGTTATATGCTGATTTCGGACGAATTGACCGATAAAATATTAATAACCGCAAAGCAGGAATTTTTAAAAAACAGCTTTGAAAAGGCAAGCATGAGGGTTATCGCAAAAAAATCCGGCGTAACAACGGGAGCTTTGTACACAAGGTTTAAAAACAAGGATGAACTTTTTGCCACACTTGTAAAGCCTTTCGCCGAGGAGTTTATCAGAATAGACACCGAGTGGAAAATTTCGCCTGCCGAACTTTGGCAGCGCAAATTTAATGCCGGAAACGCACTTATCGAGCACATCTACGCTGATAAAGATACCTTTAAGCTTCTTTTCAGCTGTGCCGCTGGTAGCTCCGAGGAAAACTTTATCGACAGGATAATAAAAATAGAAGTGCAGGACACCTTGACCTACATCAACAATTTGAGCGAAGAGCAAAGAGGGCGTATTAAAGTGTCGGGCGATGCACTGTATATTCTTGCCGCTGCCCATTGTCGTTCCCTTTTTGATATATCCAATCTCGATATACCGCTCTGCGAGGCGAAAAAACAGATTGCGAACATAATGGAATTTTTCATGTGTGGATGGAGTAAAATTTTAGGCTTTTAAAACCGATTTCCGATAGCTTTATCGTAAATTGGTTTATGACTAAAATTTTTTAAATACAGGTTAGTTGATGCTAACAAAACAAGTTGATTATGGAGGTTAATTATGAAAAAATTAGAGGTAAAGGATTTCGTTTCAATCGGTATTTTCGGTGCACTGTTCATGGTGTTTGTGGTGTTAGTATCAATATTACAGGTAATACCCATATTATCGCTCGGTATGCCGGCAATGGTGGCACTTTTCACGGGACCGGTTTATATGTTATTTGTAGCAAGAGTAGGAAAGCCGCTTGCTATATCTATAATGGGTTTGATTGTTTCGTTGATAATCGGTTTGTTGTTTTTCGGAAGCATCTACATATTTTTATTTAACGCAGTGTTTTTTGTTATTGCCGATATAATTGCATCGTTCGGAAAATACAAAAGCTATACAATAAATTTAATCAGCTATATTGTTCTGTCGCTTTGGGTTTTCGGCGAGTCGGGCGCGTACTGGGTGGCTCAGGATTGGATGCTGGAAAAAACAGTGCAATCCGGCTACACACCGGAGTCTGCAAACGCTATATTCGCCATGGCAACCACAACAAGTTTAATCATAGCAATAATAGTTACCCTTGTTTTTGCAACCATCAGCGGACTTGTTGCAAAGGCAATGTTTAAAAAGCATTTTAAGCGTGCAGGTATTGTTTAATGCAAAAAGCGCTGTTTAAACTAGACCCACGCACAAAGCTGTTGCTCATAATTATGATAAATGCCCTTTACTATATGGGCGGTGATTACATCTATGTGTCGATAGCAAGTTTGTTTGCCATATTTCTTATTTTTTGTTCAGGGCATATAAAAATAGGGATAAATGCCTGTGTTTTGTTTTTATTTGTTGAGGTTTTAAGTGCGGGGTTACCGTTACTGCCAACAGAATTCGTTTCAACCATCGGCACAGCCTTCACAAGTATTCTGGTTTTCTACCCAACAATACTTTACGGTATACTTTTTATAGGGACAATAAATATCAGCGAATCCATCTCCGCTTTTTCAAGATGGAGAATACCGCAGGCGGTACTTATTCCGATTATAGTGGTGGTGCGTTTTATTCCAACCTTATACAGCGAGATGCAAAACATCAGAGCCTCCATGACCTTGCGAGGACGCACAACAAATATTTTCACCAAGATAATGAACATCTATGTGCCGTTGTTGTTCAGCTCTGTAAGAACGAGCGAATCATTAACCATTGCAGCCATGACCAAGGGAATGGGTCTGAGTAAACACAGCACGATAATGCATGATTCACGGTTTCGGCTGTTCGATTATTTCGCGCTACTCGTTATGATATCGTTGATAGTGTTGAGGTGGTATAATGATAATTTTTAAAAACGTCAGCTATTCATATGGCGAAAATTCGAACGGTGCGCTTAACAATTTAAACTTTGCCGTTAAAAGGGGCGAGTTTTTACTGCTTACAGGTAAAAGCGGCAGTGGCAAATCGAGCGTGCTACAGGCGATAAACGGCATTATACCGCAGTATTACAAAGGTAACTTGTCCGGTGAAATACTTATCGATAATGAAAATATAAAAGGGCAGACAGTACAGCAACTTTCATGCAGGGTCGGCACCGTTTTTCAAAACCCGAAATCACAATTTTTTCATCTGAATGTTGAGGATGAGCTTACCTTCGGCCCCTCTAACCAAGCGCTACCGCTAGATGAAATAAAGCACAGAGAGAAAGAAACGGTAAAGGAATTTAAGATAGAAAACATTTTGCATAAAAATGTTCTTACCCTCTCGGGTGGCGAGATGCAACGGCTTGCCTGTGCCTCGGTGCATATGAGTTTGCCGGATATTTATGTGTTGGATGAGCCAAGTGCAAATCTTGACGCCACCGGAATTGAAGAACTGAAAGACGCATTAAGAACGATAAAAAACAGCGGTGCAACCGTTATAATTGCAGAACACAGAATTTATTATCTCCTAGAGTTATGCGACAGAGTTTTTCATATGGACAGCGGCAGGATAGACGAAATTTTCACTAAAGACGAGTTTTTATATCTTGATGAGCAGAAATCCCAACATATGGGACTGCGCAGTATAACCACACCAACCATAACAAGAGAGCCTTATTGCGGTATTGGCAAGGAGTTTGTAACTGTAGAAAAAATACTTTGCAAAAGAAAAAATGAAACATTGCTCGATATCACAAATTTAACGATTCCAAAACACTGTATAGTAGCAATAACCGGCATTAACGGCGCGGGAAAAAGCACCTTCGTTAAAACCTTTTCCGGCATTATGAAGGCAGATGTTAATATAACAGATGAAAAGGTACTTTCGAAAAGAGAGCGAATTAAGCGTAGTTTTATTGTTATGCAGGACGTAAACAGCCAACTTTCCTGTGAGTCTGTTTATGATGAACTGGTAGAAAAGGACACGCCGGAAAACGAACAGCGTGCACTTAAAATTTTGGAGTCACTCAATCTCCTTGATAAAAAAGACGAACACCCCTTCTCCCTTTCCGGAGGCCAAAAACAGCGAGTAGCGATTGCTACCGCCCTCTTTTTAAACAAAAAATATATGTTTTTTGATGAGCCGACAAGCGGACTTGATTTTGAGAGCATGGTTAGGGTATCGGGTTTGATTGAGGAGGTTGCAAAAACAGCCGAAATAGTTTGCGTCGTAACCCACGACAGGGAGTTTATCAACCGATGTTGCGACTATGAGATAAATTTCGGCAAGTCTAATGTGTCTGCATTTTATAGTATAACTTAAAATTCACATAAGCTACATTTTAGAAAGGAATTTTCATAATGGGTAAAGTTTTCGCTTATGCCGGCAAACTTAAAAAGAATATGTACAGTGCCCTACTTTTTTTATTTTTAAGCGTAATATTTGGCGTTATGCCGTACCTCGCACTAAGCAACATAGCTGTTTTGCTTATAGGTGGCTCTGCCGTAGAATTAAATTATATATTGGCAATATGTGCCATAATCTTCGGAGCACTTGCCCTAAAGGCGGTAACCATGGGAATAGGTCTTGCAAACTCGCATGTTGCCGCTTTCGGTATTCTATATAATATAAGAAAATCTAAGGCAAAAGACATGGTACAACACCCACTCGGCTTTATCGAACACAACGGTGTCGGCAAATACAAAAAAGGGTTTGTTGAGGATGTCGACCTTCTCGAAAATCTTGTAGCCCACATGATACCGGAGGGTATTCCCAACATTTTTATAGTGCTTGTAACCTACATCTATATTTTTGTGTTAGATTGGCGCCTCGGCCTTTTGTCCTTCGCCATTATTTTGGCAGGCATTATCCCGATGATGTCCATGATGAGCGTCGGCATGAAAAGAATGCCAAAATATTTTGCCGCCCTCGACAACATGAACGGCAATATAATAGAATATGTTGGTGGCATGGAGGTTGTAAAGGTTTTTGGCAAAACATCCGGTTCCTTCGAAAAACTAAAAAATGCGGTTTTACATGCAAGGGATTTAACCTACAACTGGTATATAGCTTGCTGGCGTGATATGTCGATAATGAATGCCGTTATGCCCTGCACTGTACTGCTTGCACTGCCTATAAGTATTATATTTTATCAAAACGGTAGCATCACCCTAAATGCTTTAATATTAACAATGCTGTTGAATCTGTCACTCTCCACACCGCTGATAAAATTAATGTCCTTTTTACCGGTAATACCACAGGTTGGTTATGCTATCGAGAAAATTGATGCCACCTTTGCCGCAGAACCTATAGCAACCGGTGAAAAAACCGATAGCCCAAATAACTTTGACATTGCCTTTGAAAATGTTCGTTTTTCATACAACGAGGATACCGAGGTTCTTCACGCTATGAATGTAAAGTTTAAACAGGGGGAGCTTGCGGCATTGGTTGGCGAGAGCGGCTGCGGTAAAAGCACCATAGCAAAACTAATTGTGCATTTTTGGGATGTTTCGGACGGAAAAATCACGGTAGGTGGTACTGATATAAGAGAGTTTACCGGCAAAAAACTAATGTCTATGATATCATATGTATCGCAGGATAACATACTTTTTGACGATAGCATAATGAACAATCTTTTAATGGGTAAAGAGGGAGCAACCAAAGAGGAGGTTATAACAGCCTGCAAAAACTCCTGTTGCCACGACTTTATTTCAAAACTTGAAAATGGCTATGATACAAATGTTGGTACGCTTGGAGGCAAGCTCTCGGGGGGTGAGCGCCAACGCATAACCATAGCAAGAGCGATGTTAAAGGATGCACCTATTGTTATTTTAGACGAAGCAACCGCACACACCGACTCAGAAAACGAAGATTTAATTCAAACAGCCCTATCAAATCTTCTAAAAAATAAAACCGTAATAGTAATTGCCCACCGCCTCACAACCATAACAAAGGCAGACAATATCGTTGTGATAAACAAAGGGGATGTGGAATCTCAGGGCAGACACGATGAACTGCTAACCACCTCGGCAACCTACAAAAAATTATGGGAGCAGAGCGTAAAAACGGTAGAATGGACTATCGGAGGTAATGAATAATGTTTGAACTAATAAAAGGAGTATTAAAGCTCTCGGGTGAGCGGAAAAAGAAAATTATTGCATCTTATTTTCTATCCTTTATAGACAGCCTTTTAGCAAATTTTCCGGTTTTTGCCATAGGCTATGCGCTATATTTAATAATTGGTGGAAACCTATCCGATAACACATGGCTTATACTGCTTGTTGCGCTAATTATCGGGGTAGTTGTAAGAACAATACTGAAATATATTAACAACATTTTAGAACAAGGCATGGGTATATTCACCTTTGCGGAGCAACGCCTCATAACAGGCGAGCGTGTAAAACGATTTGAAATGGGCTTTTTCTCAGACAATAACGTTGGAAATCTAACTTCGGTATTTGCAAACGACCTAAGCTTTATCGAGCAGTACGGTATGGGTGCAATGGGTATACTCACCTCGTCACTATTTAGCATTGCAGTATCAATTTTGGTATTGATATTTGTTAACCCAAGCCTTTCTATAATATATATTATCATGAGTATAATCTCCTATTTTGTTTTAAGGGCTTACTATAACAAAACAATAGTTGAGGGGCAAAAACAGCGGGAAGCTACCAAAGATTTGGCAGAGGCGGTAATAGAATATGTTAGTGGTATGCCGGTTATCAAGGCGTTTAATTTGGAGGGTGAGCGTTTCGCCAAAACCGAAAACGCATTTAAAAGGGCAAAAGTATTAAATATAGGCTTCGAAAAAACTGCTGTTCCTTATGTAGTAGCCATTCTTTCCTTAACCGGCCTTGGTACTGCTGCGGTGGTTGCCATGAGTGCATATAGTGGCAGCAATAGTGCCGAGCTACTTCCTTATATGGTTATGGTTATTATTTTTTCTATGGGTGCTTTTGCGCCAATCAATGCTATAGGCATGCAGGTTTCGCTGTTAAACATGTCCAAGGCGGCACTCGATAGGTACGACGATCTCTCAAAAATCAAAGCAATCGATGAAGTGTTTGAAAACAAAAAAATTACAGATTTTGATATTGAGTTTAAGGATGTGCGTTTTTCTTATGGCGAAAAGGAGATATTAAAAGGCATTAATCTTAAAATATTACAAAACAAGATGACAGCGTTAGTCGGTAGAAGTGGTGGCGGTAAAACAACAATAACTAACCTCATTGCAAGATTTTGGGACGTTAGTTCCGGCGTGGTTACTATCGGCGGCATAGATATCAGCAAAATAAGCACCGAGGAGCTTTACAAACATATCAGCATGGTGTTTCAAAAGGTGTATCTTTTTAACGACACGATTTACAATAACATAGCCCTCGGAAAAGAGGATGCCACAAAAGATGAGATTATCGAGGCGGCAAAAAAAGCGAGGTGTTACGATTTCATCATGGAACTTCCGGACGGGTTCGACACGGTGGTTACCAGTGGAGGCTCTTCTCTATCCGGTGGTGAAAAACAGCGCATATCCATCGCAAGGGCTATTTTAAAAGATGCACCCATAATCCTGCTCGACGAGGCAACCGCTTCCATCGACCTCGACAACGAACGATATATTCAAGAAGCGATAAACGAGCTTGTTAAAGAAAAAACTTTGATAGTAATTGCGCATAAGCTCTCCAGCATTAAACATGCCGATAATATTGTTGTGGTAGATGGCGGTGAAATCAGCGAACAGGGTAGTCATGACGAGCTGATTAAAGCAGACGGCCTTTACAAAGAACTATGGGAAAAACGTACCACTGCGGCATCATGGGAGCTGGCAAAATAATTTTATTACGAATGAAGAACGGGGGCTTGCTCCCGCTTCTTCATATTAATGAGGATATAAAAAAATGACGATATTTGAAGTTGCACTTCTCGGTGTAGGGCTTGCAGTGGATGCAAGCTGTGTATGTACTACAAACGGCCTTGTGTACCGCCCAAATATTTTTAAATCACTTGAAATCGCACTTCCATTTGCGGTATTCCAGGGTGTTATGCCTTTAATCGGATACTTCGGTATAGGACTTTTGCCGCACGAATTGTTTCAATACAATCATGTAATTGCATTTTTACTACTTCTTTTTGTAGGTTCAAAAATGTTATTAGACGCAATAAGAACGAACCAGTTCGACGAGCTATGTCCAAAGGGTACTACCAGCAAAAAAAACTTAACCTTTAAAATAATGATGGTGCAGGGTTTTTCAACCAGTATAGATGCACTAAGTGTTGGAGTTACCCTTGGTAATGAAGGTCTTGATTTTGTACTTGTATCGGTGTTGATTGTTGCTACAATTACCTTTGCTATGTGCTTTGGTGCGGTGAGGTTGGGCGAGAAAATCGGCACACGGCTTAATAACAAGGCGGAAATCATCGGTGGAGCTGTGCTTATTGCTGTTGGGGTGAGGTTACTTGTATCAGCATAATATTTAACTTGACAAATAAAGAAAAAAATGATATTTTAACTATGTTAGTTTTCGCTAACTTAATTTAAAAAAGGAACTAATATGGCCGATAATATTTTTAGCGGTGTAGAGGATACACTGTTTATACCTCTGATTGCAAGAATAGAGATATCGAAAAAGTTTCCCGGGTATTTTTGCGATAAAAAGGCTTTAAGCCTTGATGATAAACTTTCTGTGCAATCAATATCAAACAAAAGTAGCGAATATTCTTTTATGGCATCAACCTCCCGCGCTGTGATGATGGATAAGGTTGTAAGCGAATTTATCTCGAAAAACAATAACTGCAACGTTGTTTGTATTGGTTGCGGACTTGAAACAATGCCTTGGCGGCTTGAAAACAGTTCGCTGAACGCTCATTTCTATGAGGTTGATTTTCCCTCGGTTATAGAAAACAGGGAGAAGATATTAGGAGTTCGAGAAAATGAAACGTTGATTGCCGGCAATGCGAACGATCTGAACTTTGCGCAGCACATCAACTGCACCCTGCCAACAATTTTTGTTGTTGCGGGAGTGTTCCAATATTTTAAAGAATTTGAAGTTATTAATTTGATAAAAAAACTTAAAGCTGAATTTACTGATGCCCTGCTTCTTTTTGATGCCACCAACTCGGTAGGTTTAAAATATGCCCAAAACTATGTAAAAAAGACGGGTAATAGCAATGCCATGATGTATTTTTGCATAGACCACCCACAGGAATTTGCAAAAAAAGCATCTGCCGAGCTTATTTCGAGGTCCGGTTTTTTCGATAAAGCGGGACAGATAAAAGGTAAATTAAAACTATTTACAAGAATTGCGATGCATGTTGCCGATAGCAAAAATCGCACCATGATTTTAACCTATAAATTATAAAAGGAATATATGTAGCTATGAATGAAAAATGCGGTGGCGGCTGTGAAAAGTGTGCCTGCCCGATGAAAGCCAATTCGCCAACAGCGTGCACAGTGCGTCGTACCGAGGTATTCACGCCAAAAGAGCCGGACTGCGAGCTTTCGATTGATAGCCTTAACAAAAACGAAATAGAGTTTTTATCCTACCTTGTGGCGCATCAGTTTTTACCTATGGTTCAGTTTGTTATGCTTAGCAGTGAAAATCCAACATTTAAAAAAGTGTCACTTTCGCCGGCATATATCGAAGATATAACCGATTCTTTCGAAAAAATTCAGTTAACGGGAACTATGCTTGATAAGTTAGAGAGCGAAGGTTTTATAACCCTTGATTTTAATGTTGAGTTGCAAAACTGTGATTATACTGAATATTTTAATAGCGATATTTTTGCATTTTACAAAAGCATGATTAACGAGATATCATCAAATCAGGCCGCTTTTATGGGAGATACCGCCACCATAGAAAAAGGAAGCATGGCACCCACAGCAGCTTGTACGGAATTATTCGATTATTAAGGATTTAGGAGTGAAAAAAATGACAGACAAATTTGCAGATCTTAAAAACCACAGCAGCTGTGGCGGCCATAAGACGGAACACAAATGCTGTGGCAAGCACAAACACCACCATTCCGAAGAACACCATGCTCATCATGCACACAGCGGTTGCTGTGGCAACCACCATCATAGCGACACACAAACCGCCGAGCTTACCAAAGAAGAGCAACAGGTTTTATCGGCAATTAAAGAATCCGGCTGCATACCGATTGTTCGTTTTGTAATGAAAAGCAGTAAATCCTCCCATTTTGTGTCAACAGCACTCTCAGCCGTCTATATTATGAGCCTTGAAGATGATGTTCAGGATGTTAAAAATCGAGCCGAAATCCTAACCTCTTTAGAAAATAAAGGACTTTTGTCGATTGATTATGATATCCCTGTTTCAAACTATAGCTATGATGAATACCTAAACTCAAATGTATATAAAAATTTCATGGCAACGATGGAAGAATCTGCCAACAAAGAGGATTTTTTGTTTGATATTGCCGACATGGATAAAGGCAGTGTTGCACTAATATAGTTATTTTAAAAGCATGCGTTTATAACCATTTAAACAAAAAAAGCTTGTACAATATGTGCAAGCCCAGGCTGTCGAAAAAGTTCGACAGCCCCGAGAGGGGATGCATCCCCTCCCGGTACCCTCCCCCACAAATGGCTTTGCGAAGCCATTTGTTGATGTGAAATTTGCCGCACATGTCGCCAAATTTCACTTTTATAAGAGTCTTGCAAGGTTTTTTGACACTCTGAGCTTGTACAATATGTGCAAGCCTTTTTTAGTTAATATTATCACTGTTTTAATCAAATTTTAATAAATCTATGCTATAATACAAACAAAACCCTTCTACGGAGGATTGCTTATGCGAATTTTACTTGCAGAAGATGAGCGAGACATGAATAAAATTATAACAAAAAAATTGGTGCTTGAGGGTTATGCCGTCGATAGTTGTTTTGACGGCGAAACGGCACTTGATTATATTAGCTACACTGATTACGATGTTGCGATACTTGACATTATGATGCCAAAGCAGGATGGTTTTTCGGTACTTAAAACGATGCGCTCTAAATGTATAGAAACTCCCGTTATTTTTCTAACCGCAAGAGATGCTGTTTCAGACAGAGTAAAAGGACTTGATTTAGGCGCAAACGACTACCTTGTAAAGCCATTCTCATTCGAGGAACTTATGGCTCGCATTCGCGTTATGACAAGGTTAAAATCGGGGAATTCCACAAATTTACTATCTGTTGGGGACTTGTCGCTCGACATAAACTCTCACCTTGTAAAACGTGGAGATAAAATTATAAATTTATCGGCTAAGGAATATGCAATTCTTAAATATATGCTATATAATGTAGGAATCGTACTATCAAGAGAAAAAATCGAAAACCACATTTGGAACTTTGATTATGAGGGTGGCACAAATGTTGTTGACGTATACATTAGATACCTAAGAAAAAAAATCGACAGTGATTTTGATACAAAATTGATTCACACAGTTAGAGGAAGCGGCTATGCGCTTCGTGAGGGTTTATGAAAAAAGTATCAGCAAAAATAAGGCTCACCCTTTTCACAACATTTCTCTTGCTACTCATGGCAAGTATTTTAATTGGGCTGATGTTCACGCTTAGTGATGACATTGTTTCGGCAAACAGCATCGATCAGTTAACGCAGGTGGTTGATGATAATTCCAACGAGCTTGAGTTTGATGATGGCAAACTTGATACCGACGATGTGGATTTTTTTAAAAAAGGCGTCTATACGCTTTTATATTCACAGGAGGGAGAGCATATTGCGGGTGATTTTCCGGAAGACGGCATCTTTGAACAGCCATTTCGCGACAAAGAAACAACCGAGTTTGCAGTTGATGGAACGCTATATTATATCTACGATAGATTATCGCCGGTTGAGGATTCACGTTCTCTTGTTTGGATGCGTGGAATTATAGCGGTAGACGAAGTTGCAAGTGCTACAAGCAGCATTTTACAAACAGCGCTACTCTCTTTACCGTTTTTTGTGATTTTGGGTGCGGCTGGATGCTACTTTATTGCCAAATGAACTTTTCGACCAATAGACAAAATTGTAAAAACAGCTGAGGAAATAAGAGAAAGCGAAAACCTTTCTTTGCGCATAGGCTTACAAAACGCAAGTCCCGAGATGTGCAATCTCTCGGATACATTTGATAAAATGTTTGAGCGTTTAGAACGTTCTTTTGAGGCGGAGAAACAATTCACCTCCGACGTTTCTCATGAACTAAGAACACCAACCGCCGTTATTTTAGCACAATGTGAGTATGCGATTGGTGAAAACATTACGCCGGAGGATAAAGAGGATGCGCTTGAAACGGTTCAAAGGCAAGCGTTAAAGATGTCAACCCTTATATCCGATTTATTAAGTATGATACGCCTTGACAGGGGCGCTCAAAAAGTAGAAATTCGTCAGATGAATCTCAGTGATCTTGTTCGAGAAATTTGTGAGGAGCAGGAACTAATTGCCACTCAGGACATTAAACTAAGCTATGATATTGCACCGAATATAAACGGAATGTTCGACCATGATATGATTAGCAGACTACTCACCAACTTAATAAACAACTCATTTTGCTACAAAAAAGAAAACACTAATAACAATGTCCATGTCATACTTTCTGAAACAGCTACGGAAATTGTACTTTCGGTAAAAGATGACGGCATAGGTATAGCAAAAGAACATCAAGATAAAGTTTGGAATAGATTTTATCAGGTAGACAGCTCGCGAACGGCAAGCCAACATGGAAACATGGGGTTAGGGCTATCTATGGTGGCGCAGATTGCAAAGCTCCATCATGCAAAAATCGAGCTTGAAAGCGAGCTAAGCAAGGGCAGCATATTTACTGTAAAATTTCCAAAATAAGTTTTATAGCTTTAATGTTACTTTAATTTTCCCACTGTATAGTTTAGTTATTGAAGCTAAGTTATACAGTGGTTTTTAGTAACATAAAAAACCATACTAAGTAAAGGAGAAATTAAAAATGACAAACGATATAAAATTCATGCTTCTCGGCATATTTTTAGCGATAATGAGCGTGGGAGGTTTTGTTTTAGCCGATGAAGAAGAAATTTTCTTAATTCTTGCCATAGCACTGCCAATAGCGGCAATATGGACATTTGTTAAAGGTTTTATGGGCAATAACAAAGCGCAGATAGCGAATAAAAGCAACGACACATCAACAGAATTAGAACAAACACTACCTACAATTACTGAGCAGCAAAATTAATTAAGAAAAATCCACAGCTTTAATGTTATTTTAATTTTAAGAATGTAGAATTAAGACATCAAAGAAACCAAAATACGAGGAGGTATTTATTATGAAATCGAAAATCACATTAAAAACTATCGCCATTATCTCTTGTTCTGTTCTTCTTGTGGCAATACTGGCAGTTGGTGTTATGGCATTTGCAGGACCTGTAAATATGTTTCAACCCGAGCCCTCTATTGCAGCGCAAACTGAACCAGCAACCGATTTATCCAATCAAGGTGCGGAAAGTGTAACCGAAAATTATATCGACCAATCCGAGGCAATAGCCATAGCACTTACCCATGCCGGCGTGGCTGAAGCTGACACTTCTCACCTGCACTGCAACCTTGATTATGACGATGGCATAGCGGAATATGAAGTCGAGTTTTGGGACGGCACAAAAGAATACGACTACGAGATAAATGCCGTTAGTGGCGATATTATTGGCTTCGATTACGACATGGAAAGCTATGAGGCAAAGCCCTCCACCCCAGCTACAGCAAACACTACAACCGAAAATTATATCGACCAATCCGAGGCAATAGCCATAGCGCTTGCCCATGCCGGCGTGGCTGAAGCTGACACTTCTCACCTGCACTGCAACCTTGATTATGACGATGGCATAGCGGAATATGAAGTCGAGTTTTGGGACGGCACAAAAGAATACGACTACGAGATAAATGCCGTTAGTGGCGATATTATTGGCTTCGATTACGACATGGAAAGCTATGAGGCAAAGCCCTCCACCCCAGCTACAGCAAACACTACAACCGAAAATTATATCGACCAATCCGAGGCAATAGCCATAGCGCTTGCCCATGCCGGCGTGGCTGAAAGCGATGCCGGATACATTAAATGTGAGTTCGACTTCGACGATGGATATGCCGAATATGAGGTAGAATGGGAAATCGGAAGAATAGAGTATGAATACACTATTAGTGCTACCGACGGTGCTGTTTGGGAGTATGAGGTGGATTAATCGGCAAATATAAAAAAGAGTTTAATATTAAAGGAGGGCAAACCGCCCTCCTTTAATATTATTGAGAAAGTTTAACACAGCCTCCAAGCAGAGATGCGGTTACTCCTACTCAGCTCACTATTAATGGCGAGCTGTGCCTTTATAATAGTTTTGCTTGGTTTTTAAAAATAGACTTAATCTATTGTCTTGTTGAGTTTTTCATTTTATGATATAATTGTAAAAACACCAACTATAAACTAACACAATGAAAACAAGTTTTCCATATAGGAGTATTTAAATGGCAACATCACAGGGGTTTATTGAGTTTGTATGTGAGCAGATACGAGGAATTGGCGATGTTCGCTACCGTAAGATGTTTGGCGAATATATGGTATACCTCAACGATAAACCGATACTGCTTGTTTGCAACGACACGGTTTTTGTGAAAATTAAAGCCGAAACCACCGAACTATTAGACGATGCCGAAAAAGACTCACCCTATAACGGCGCAAAGGAACACTATATCTTGGATATAGACAATGCCGAGCTTTGCAAAGAGGTAGCTGTACTACTTGAGCGCATAACTCCCCTGCCAAAGCCGAAGAAATCCAAGAAAAAGCAGTAAAAGCTGCTAAACCATATCTTTAAGTGATGAATGGAGGTAATTACATTGGAACTTTGGGACATATATACGCGGGATAGAATTAAAACAGATAAAACCATGGTAAGAGGAGATGAATTTGCAGCCGGTTCATATCATTTAATTGTTCATGCCTGCATCTTTAATTCTAAAGGTGAAATGTTAATTCAACAAAGGCAGCCGTTTAAGCTCGGTTGGTCGAACATGTGGGATATAACAGTAGGTGGGAGTTCTGTTTCAGGCGACACAAGTCAAAAAGCTATCGAAAGAGAGTTGTTTGAAGAAATCGGCTTTAAAATTGATTTGCATAATGTTAGGCCGCATCTAACTATAAACTTTAAATTTGGATTTGATGATATTTATTTAATAGAAAAAGATGTTGATATCAACGAATTAGTATTGCAATATGAAGAAGTGCAAAATGTTATGTGGGCAACTGAAAGCGATATTTTAAACATGATTGATGAAGGCTCATTCATACCTTATTATAAAAATCTTATTCAATTATTTTTTAGCATGAAAGGCCAATATGGGGCTATTAAAAATATTGATTAATAAACATACATTTCTAATAGCTCCATATTTTTCAATTTTGGCAAGTTTTGTTTTATCAGGTTATAATCAACCATGATTTTGTTCTAAAAATAAAAGCAGTTTTGCATCGCTATCAATTTGCGCCTGTACATTGTTTTCTATCGTGCCGCCGTTTGCCATTCCCATCATATTAACAATAGGCATAAAAGCATGTCCTGTGTCAGGGTAGATAATCAGTTCAGTTTGTTCAGGTGCGGCATCTTTTATCATCTGCCCCATAATATCCGCCGGCCAAACCTGGTCGTCCTCTCCGGCAAAGATAAGGATATTCCCGTTAAAGGCTGATACATCTATAAGCGCTTTCTCGGCATTATCATCTTCATGTATCATATTATATTGAAAATCTCGGTATGCTACGGGGTAATTTATTACCATTGGTGCAAAAAGCTTGGCTACACCAAAAAAGTTAGGCAATAATTTTATGTAGGGTAACTCCTCGCCATCATAAGTCCACGATGATGTATTTGCCATCATGTCGCCACCCTGAAAAACATAGGAAGCCGGCGCAAACAGCACCACATTATCTATTTCTTCATAGTAGTTTGTCAGAATTAGTGCAAGCTCCGCACCTTTTGAAAGTCCGACAAGGGTGAGCGTTGAGGTGTCTATATTATTA
>CAYJDA010000022.1:0-40559 GCA_964368815.1 uncultured Oscillospiraceae bacterium | reverse complement strand
TGGTAGGTGGCAGAGAACAAACCGCTATACCTTATGAGCTTGCACCGCTGTCCGGCGAACCGCTTAACAATTATCTGCACGACATAAAAATAATGCAGCAATATGCCTCGCTTAACCGCAAGATAATCAAGGAGGTAATTCTTGACGGAATGAAGTTGAAAGAATTAGAATCTTTTGAAACCGTTCACAACTATATCGACACCGATAACATGATTTTGCGAAAAGGGGCTGTGTCTGCCAATGCCGGTGAGAAGTTGTTAATCCCGATAAATATGCGTGACGGCAGTCTTATCTGCACCGGTCTTGGTAACGAGGACTGGAATTTCTCGGCACCGCACGGCGCCGGCAGGCAGTTTAGCAGACGAGATGTCGAGGCGAACTTTACCCTCTCGTCCTACAAAAAGGAGATGGAGGGCATATTCTCAAGCTCGGTAAATAAAGACACCTTGGACGAGTGCCCGATGGCATACAAAAGCATGGAATATATCCTTGAAAACATCAAGGACACCGTGACGGTCGACAGGATAATCAAGCCTATATACAATTTTAAGGCAAGCGGTTTTTAAACGGTTGACTTTTAGGTTTTAAAAGGGTAGAATTGAGCTAAATAAACGAGGTGAAAAATGAGCGATAATAAGCCCAAAAAATTGTTGATAATCTATATTTTGCATATTTTAAAAGAACATTCCGATGAAGAACATAGATTGAGCACACAGCAAATTATTACTCTGCTTAAAAGCGAATACGATATGAATGCAGATCGCAAGTCGATAAAGCGCAACATTATGAACCTTATCGCTGCCGGATATGATATTATTTACGAAGAGAAACCGCGCATTAACCAAAACGGCGAAAAGGATACGGTGTGTACCGACTGGTGTTTACAGTCGGAATTTGTAGATGCAGAGCTGCGCCTGCTTATCGATAGTTTGTTATTTTTTAGGAATATTCCTAACAGCCAGCGAAAGAAGCTGATTGATAAAATCTGCAACCTTTCAAGCAAATATTTTAAACCCACGGTTCGGCATATACACAGCATATCGGAAAGACTGCCGGTAACCAACAGTCTTTTTTGGGTAATAGAAAAGTTAGACGAGGCAATTGCAAATTCACGTCAGGTGGAATTTTACTACAATAGCTATGGCACCGACAAAAAGTTGCATATTAGGCGGGACGAGGACGGCAACCCCAAACTACACAAGGTGTCACCCTATCAGATTGTTGTCGCAAACAGCAGATATTATCTGATATGTAATAACAGTAATCACAACAACATAATCCACTATCGCCTCGACAGGATAAGTAACATAGATTTGACCGACACCCCGATAAAACCTTTGGAACAGGTAACCGGGCAGAAGAACGGCATAGATCTGCCAAAGCACATGGCGGAGCACATCTATATGTTTGCCGGCAAAAGCGAACGTGTGACCTTTAGCCTAAACAAAAACATGGTCGGCGATGTGCTGGACTGGTTCGGCAAAGACATCGAGTTTTGCGACGAGACCGAGGACACGGTGACAGCTACGGTGATTGTAAACCTCGAAGCAATGAGAAAATGGGCACTCCAATACGCAGTACACATAACAATCCACTCCCCGAAAAAGTTGGTGGAGGATGTTCGGGAGGATTTGAATGTGGCTTTAAATCGGTATTCACAAAGGTGAATTCACCCCGTAGCTTAGAGTGTAAACAGCTTTTATATAATATATCCTCAGAGTACCCCTTTTGAACAGCACTGTTTAAAAGCAGTCTACACTTTGTATGTGAAATTTGCGCCGTGGTTGATATCACGGCGTTTATCTTTATGTGCAGTAAAAATTTTTTAATAAAACTTTTATCCAAAACACCGCTTTTTATCACAACACAGAGAATTCCTATCCCCTTGGAATAGGATATGTCCGTAAGTACCACGCAGTTGTTATTGCCATGAATTCTGTAAAATTCTTTAGATTTTTTTCTGATTTCACCCGGTGATGAACCTTTTTCGGTTTTGGCGGTAAGTTTGATATAGACTTTATAAAACTATGCTCACATCCAAAAATAATTTCACCTTCATCAAATAGGTCGAGTGCCTTAGCTATAAAATCTATACCCGATGAAAAAGTAATTGCATACAAGGTGTTGAAACCTGAAAATAACTCTTCCCAATTTAAACGCATACCCTCCACAAAAGAAACTTTTGCAACATCAAGTTTTAAATCAGCCGTGAGTTTTAATATGTTTTCACTTGTGCTTTGGTCATTTTCTCCTAAAAATGATATTTGAAAATCGTTCATGAACTCACCTTTCCGTCTGTGTTGATGAAGCACTACACTCTTTTATATTGGTTTAACCAACAATACAATGAGTGAACATAGTATGCAATATTAATTTGAATGTGGTAACAGAAAATAATAATTTGATATATTTATTATACTGCAAGTGCAAGTGCTTGCGTTGGAATATAAAACATTCCCTTAAACGATATTAGTTCGTTTAAGGGAATCGATGGTACGCCTGACTGGGGTCGAACCAGCAATCCTCGGCGTCGGAGGCCGATACCTTATCCATTGGGCTACAGGCGCATACCTATATCTGAAAGCCGTTTTGCGGCTGTCAATCTTATTTAATTTTATGGTTTAATAAAACCAGTAGTCAAATAGTAGTCATTTGTCTTTTCTGTTTGTCCTCCTCTGCCGCTAAATCCGCTTGTTTACACCCTTTATGCCGCCTCACCCCCACACCCGGTCAGAGTAGTCGGAGGCCGATACCTTATCCATTGGGCCACAGGCGCATACCTATATCTGAAAGCCGCTTTTGCGGCTGACATTTTTATTTAATTTTGGGTTTTGCTGAAATCAGTAGTCAATTAGTAATCATTTGCTCTTTCTGCCGCCCCTCCTCTTTCGTTAAAACCGATTATTTACAGCCTTTACACTACTATAATCTTCAAAAGGGCAGCGTTTCTTCAGCAGAAATATTATTTGAGATTGTGAACTTTTATTAAGAAATTATTTAATAAATTAATAAATCTCATTAATAACGAGCCATAACAAAACTATTATAATTACATCTTTAATGCTTACTTTTATTATAACTTGATTTTACAACTTCGTCAATATTTTTTTACGCTTGTCCAAACAACTATTGTTCATATTTTTCACGCAATTTACTCCGATTTGTTTATTATTTGTTAAAACTTGACAGCATGTATTATGTATGATATACTTTCAACATACTGACCAGTCGGTATGTTGAAAGTTAAATCGGCAGGAGTTGTTAATGAAAAAAATATTTAAACGAAGTTTTCTTTATTTAGATGAATTGCGCTATACATTTGCCATAGCGAATATCCTCATGCTTTTGGGTAGTATTACAGGTCTACTTGTTCCAACAGTACTTGGTAGTGTGTTTGATAACCCAAATGAATATTTGATGTACACCTTTATTTTGCTGGGGGTTTTATTAATAAGCTCTTTTGTAAATTTTCTGAAAACACGCGCTATTGGTAAAATCAGCAACAGAGTTGCTGTAAATATTCGTATGGATTTAATGATAAAAGCACTTAAACTTCCACATGGATTTTTTACAAAAACAAGTTCGGGAGAGTTACTATCAATTTTCAGTAATGATGTAAATCAATTTCGAGATGCGTTAAGTGGAGGAGTGGTTTATTTACTGGAAGTAGTTGTAAGCTTTATTGCTATAATAATTATAATGATACTAATTAGTCCGGTAATGACATTAGTTTTACTTACTACAACTTTAGTGCTTTTTTATGTAAATAATGCAGTTTCAAAAGATGTGACTTCTGTATCAATGGCAACACAAACCAGTCTTGCAACACTAACATCTCTTACTTCTCAAGGAATTTTGGGGGCAAATATTTTAAAAACATTTAGGTTAGAGCAGATTGCACAAAACCTACATCATGATGCAAATATTACATACGAAAAAAATTCCATGAGGCTTGTTAAAATTCGCGCACGCGTATTATTTATAGTGTCAATAATTTCTGCTTTACAGCTGGTTTTACTTATTTTTGTTGGAATGTTACAGCTGAATGCAGGCGATATAACCATTGGTCAACTGACTGCTTTTATTCTCTATGCTCAGGCTATATCCGGTCCTCTAAATTCTGCATCATCACTTGTAGTTGATGTTAAAGCAGCGTTTGCATCTATTAAACGTGTATTTGACATACTCGATGTTGAGGAGGAAAAAAACGGTAACGTACAATTGCCTAAAAATATACGTGGAGAGATTGAGTTTGATAATTTGCATTTTTCTTATTGTGATGTATCGAGTGAAGTAAATGTTTTAAATGGAGTTTCAATGAAAATACCGGCAGGAAGCACGGTTGCACTTGTAGGGGAATCCGGTTCCGGCAAAACAACCTTAATTAATTTAATGGCAAAACTAATAAAACCCAACCGGGGAGAAATATTTATAGACGGAATTCCTCTTTCAGATGTAAATAACGATTCGCTATACCAGCATGTTTCCATAGTGTCTCAGCAGCCGCTGCTTTTTCAGTTATCAATAAGGGATAATATAGCATGCGGTAACCCAAATGCCGGTATAGAAGAAATACGTGTAGCAGCAAAAATGGCTAATGCTTCTTGCTTTATTGAAAAACTACCCGAGAGTTATGATACTGTTTTAGGGGAAAACGGAATGACTCTTTCCGGCGGACAACGTCAACGAATTTCGATAGCAAGAGCATTTTTAAAAAACTCTGCAATACTGTTATTAGATGAAGCTACTTCCTCGCTCGATAATCTTTCGGAAAAAGAAATACAGCGGGCATTATTAAAGCTGAAAGAAGGAAGAACAACATTTATTATAGCTCACCGACTTAGCACTATTCGTGAAGCTGATATTATTTTTTATTTGCATAATGGCGAAATAGCAGCATCCGGAACCCATGATAGCCTATATGAGAATTACATACCGTACCGAGAAATGTATGAGCACGGTGAATTATAATTTCGAGTTTTTCATTAGAACAAAGATTCCTATTGCATTATGAGGCGATATTAAGTATAATTAATATATAAAAACAAATTATACTGATTTTAACGTTTACATTTCATTTTCCATAATGAGCTACTAATGAAAAAATTTATTCTTTGGCTGAACAATGCCACTATTTTAAGAAAATTCTTCCCGTTACAACTTTTTGTAATATTCAATGTTATTGCAATAAGTTTATTTTCAATTTTCTCTTTAATAGCAGTAAACATTTCCTCCGAGAGAATTATTGATGAAAATGTACGAAACAAAGAAGCTCTCAGCTCGATTATAAGAAGTATGTATGTTTGCCGTGTACTTGGTAGAGATATTTTGTTTGCCGAAAATGAATCGGTAAAAAACGACTATTACGACGACTATATTATTGCCTTTAATGAACTTGACAATAAAATGGATGATTTTGCAAAGCATTTAAGCGGAAATCAACTGGAAGATTTTACACGTATTATTGAAGAAAAAAATGTTTACAAAGACAGCATGATTCTATCGGCAGATATATGGATAGAAGAAGCTAATTACGACGAGGCACTTTATGCATTGCAGGTAGTAACCCCAATTGCAAATGAGTTTTTTGGAAGCATAGATGAATTTTCCAACGAAGAAGAACGGCTTATGAATGTAGCGCTTGACATAAATGATGGGTTGGTTATTACTATTTTAATTTCCGGAGCAATAATTAGTATCGCGATAATTATAGGTGTTATTATTTTTTCAAGATTTTTTGCAAAACATATGAGCGCTAGCTTAATTAGCCTTGAAAAATCGATGTCTCAAATAGCCGAAACAGGCAATATGAAGATTGAAATCCCGACTAACCTATATACAAATGATGAAATTGGACGAATAGCAAGCGTGGCTAACCAAATGAAGAGTATGCTGTTAGAATATTCCTTCAATGACACCTTAACGGGCGGATTAAATGCAAAAGCATACTATGAAGAACTAAATGATGTTTTCATCAATGAAAACGAGGAAAAAACTGTTTGGTGTGTAGTATCCGACATGAACAACCTAAAATTAATCAATGATCACTTAGGTCATATGGAGGGTGATAATGCACTTAGGAATTCCTATTACTCATTAAATGAAATATTTAAACAATATGGTAAAACATTCCGCGTCGGAGGAGATGAATTTGTATCATTGTTATTCAACTGTTCCAAAGAAGAAGTAGAGAGCATGTTAGATGCCATTACTGCTCGTATTCAAAAAGCAAACACAAATGAAGAATTTACATTTTCACTTGCCTTTGGGTTTGATAAGTTCGTAGGAAAAAGCTTGAGCGGCTATAACAAATTTTTCAAGACTGTAGACAAAAAAATGTACGACAATAAAATTGCATGTAAACAAGGCAGGATGAACGCCAGAATAAATTCACCATTTAAATCGAAAAACTAGAACTTACACTGTAAATTTTAGAGGGATATATGAATAATTTAAACGAGAAAAGCGCACTAATAGATGTTAGGTTTAACATCAAGAGCTATGAACAATTTCTTATAGATAATGAGACATACAAGTTTAACAAAATATGTATGACCGAGGTTGTTAACGCTGACATGATGATAGCCAGCTTTGATGAAAACAAGTATTACAGAACCAGTGCTGAAATTTTAGCAATGGGCAATGCAGCTTATAAACAGATTGGCATTGATAATATTATTCATGTTTATATTCACTCATATAAAACTTTTATGGCTGTTGCAAATGATGCTATGAGTGATGAAGATTTTTATCAGTTGATGAAAACGAACCATCAACAGTATGAACTTATTAGAGGGCAGCAGACCGGATTGAGCGGTGTTTCTCGGTTTGCGGTAGCATTTGGTGATGACCTTGTTAATCGTTGTTTAAGTGCATACTATGTTAATAGTGACCTTCAAAACAACTTTATAGTGGTCACGAATGAAAAGGAGCAATTGGCGCATGAACGTGAAGAGCTTGTAACAATTTTAGAGCTGCTAACTTATGCAGTTGAAAACGATAAAGTGGTACCTTTTTTTCAAGGAATAAAGGACAACCGTACCGGTATTATAGATAAATACGAGGCTCTAATGAGAGTGGTTGGAGAAGACGGAACAATATATCCACCTGGATTTTTCCTTGACGCCTCAAAAAAACTCAAGATTTACCTGAGTTTAAGTAAGGCACTGATTGATAAAGCATTAAAAATTTTTGAAGGAAAGCAAAGCACAGTTAGTATTAATCTATCCTTGTATGATTTTCAAACCGAAGATTTTAGAAAATGGCTGATAGATAGATTAAAAATGCACCCAACCCCTGAAAAAGTAGTTATTGAATTTGTTGAATCGGAAAACTATAGTAAAAATAACATTCTTTTTGAGTTTTTGATACAACTTCGAGAAGTCGGTTGCCTTATTGCTGTCGATGACTTTGGGGTGGGATATGCAACGTATAGTTCTATTATTTCGCTAAAGCCTGATATTATTAAAATTGACGGTGATATTATTAGAACGCTGAGTACCAATGAAGACAACAGAACAATATTAAATTCTATTTGTTATATGGCAAATCTGATAAAAGCTGAAACAGTAGCGGAATTTGTTGAAAACAATGAAATCCAGGATATTGTTTTGGCTCAAAATATTACCTATTCTCAAGGATATCTTTTTGCAAAGCCGGAATGCTACAGCGACCTTGATATAAAATAACCAAACTTTACTTTTTATTTCCGAAATATATAACATAAATGCTTTCACAGAAAGCATTTATGTTGTTATGATGCAAAATATTCCGATAAAAACTGATTGGTTTGCTCGTTTATCTTATTAATCCATTCCAGTTCTTGTAGCAGTATTCCTGAAACTGAGTGTGTGATTGCATGTTGCTCAAAGTTATAATAGGCTTCCTTAAACTCTTCAATTTCAACACTTTCGTTATCGATAGAAAAACTTGTTCCTACATCCGGTATTAAAAGAGCTGAGAGTGTGATTGTAGGATTCAATCCGTCAGGGTTATAGCTAATATACTGTTTATGGGTATCGTTTGCTTCGGTTCCGGTGCCGATATACCCTTTTGTATCTATAAATGCATAGTTTACCGCATATTCAGCACTACCGGACAAATGTTTTGAAGGCAGCATTAACAGCGGTATTTCACCCACCTTATGCAGTTCACTTTTATCGATTATAGTATAAATTTCGATGTTGTTGTCAGAATAATTAAATCTGTTTTCGTAAGAAAGTTCTCCTTTTTTTGCAGACACGATAATCAACTCTAAAACTCCATTGTTATCAAGGTCTAGTAAATGCGTGTACACAACTCCATATGTTTCATGCAGATCAACATCCTCATAGGAATATGTAGGAGCTGTGGTGAGGCTTCCGTACTCCTGTTTTTTTTGCTCTATCAGGGTTGCATATTTACTATAATCAATCCCATCTGATAACGGCGTTGTGTAAGTGTGCATCAAAGCAGCCGTGAGTGTAAGCTTGTGTAGCTCATCGTAGAAGTCATAAAAATTTTCCGGAAATTCTTCACGACCATCGGCAATTAACATATCTCCGCCACCGTAGTTAATGAGCATTGAAAACCTCTTAGTCTCCAAAACTTCTTTGTCGGAATATGTTTCAAAGCCGTCCCATGAGTATACATCATATTTATCAAGTAGCAAAGTTAACTCGGTAACAATTGATTCATCTACCCTCTTATTTGCAATCACATGGGAGTCATGGGTGCTGTTGAAAACTAGTTGGGCGCCATTTTCTGACGGACTTATTAAAAGATCATATGTTCCAAGGCTTGGTATATAGTAATAAAATTCAAACGCAAAAAGGTTGTCTGATTTATCTCTTGGTGTTTGCTCGATAGGAGTACTGACTGATGAGGTTTGTTTATCCCTGCTGCAACCCACAATAATAAACACAACTATAATAAGTACAGCAAACAAAAAAAATTTCATCATTCCCCTTTCGTTAACAAAAAACTAACAGAGCATTGTTGTGTTTGGTTTTAAAGCAGTAATACTATCAAGAATTTAAATTATATTTTCTACCAATAACTAAAATTTTAAATTAATATAAAAGCAGCAACAATCCTTGATATGTATATATCTAATCAGATTTCATTAGAGAAACATGTAGGAATATGGCTGCTTATTAAAATACGGTAGTTTTTGTTACAGGTGATAAGTAAGGTTGTTTTGTTTATATTCCGGCCGCTGTTATTTTTCTTGCCATTAATTCCGGATTTGACGAATAGGTTAATGCAGTTTCCTTGTCGATTGTTTTTGATTGCAATAAATTCAATAAGTTTTTATCCATGCTTTGCATTCCTTCTCCGGGACCTGAACTTGAAAGAAGATTGTCTATCTGGTGGATTTTATTTTCCCTTATTAAGTTTTTTATAGCTGGATTTACCGTCATTATTTCAAATGCCGGAACTCGTTCTCCGGATAATGTAGGCACTAACTGTTGGCAAACTATAGCGGTTAGAACCATTGCAAGTTGCAATCTTATCTGGTGTTGTTGATCCGGAGGGAATACATCAACAATTCTATCGATAGTGGCTCCTGCACCGGTAGTATGAAGGCTGGATAAAACTAAATGTCCTGTTTCAGCTGCTGTCATCCCAACTTCAATTGTTTCACGATCTCTTAATTCACCGATAAGAATTACATCAGGACTCTGTCTGAGTGCACTTCTAAGCGCCATAACAAAGCTTTCGGTATCAATATTTACTTCTCGCTGTGAAACTATACTACTACTATGTTGATGCAAAAATTCAATCGGATCTTCTAATGTAATAATGTGTTGCTGACGGCTTCGGTTAATTTCATCAATCATACAGGCCAGTGTGGTGCTTTTTCCACTACCTGCCGATCCGGTAACCAGAACAAATCCGCGTTCGTTTTGGCATATATTAATTACTTCTTGTGGAATATGAAGCTCGGTAGGGTGCGGAAGATTAAATGTGATAACCCTAATAACAGCTGCCAGAGTTCCACGTTGTTTATAGGTATTTACTCTAAATCGCGACAGGTGCTGAATAGCAAAGGAAAAGTCGTCATCACCAAGAGTGATTAACCTTGATATATCTCTACTAGCGTAGTTGTAAATCTGTTCTATTATATCTTTCGTGTCTTCCGGCTTTAATAGATTTTCACTAAAAATTGCCATTTTCCCCTTTACCTTAGCAGTAATTGGGAGACCGGAAATAATAAATATATCGGATGCACCTTTGTGTACTGCATCCTGCACCACTGTACTAAAATCCATTAATAACCCCTTTTTTCTAAATGAAAACCGGAAATTCGGTACTGCTTTCCCACTCTTCGGTATATAGTAGCTGCCAACGTGTTATTTCGTATTCACCGTCGGATAACACTTCGACTTCACTAAAAATACTCTCCTGATCGCTAACCACCGTTTCAAACGACACAAATATGCTGTCGTTGCGCATTTCTACATTGTATCCATCAAGCCCTGCCTGCAACTCTAAATGCATTTCCTCTATATCAGAATCAGATACAGCCATAATTGCTTCGTGTATCTGCATCAAAGTTTTCTGTGCGGCTTCTTCAGCTTTATAGTAGGACGTAGTGGTGTCGGCAACATTTTGGCTTAGCTTATTATCGGTATTAGCAGACACATAGGATAGAGTTGCAAAGGTTATAAGTGCAAGCAAAACAAATACAACAAGTAAAAGACTTGTACCTATAGGAACTCCCATGTTTTGTGTTTTATTGTTCATGTTGACTATTTCCGTATGGTTGATAAAATGTTGTGGTTAAATCATATATTACATGATCACTGTCGAAAAACTCAATGGATAGAGTGTACAAATCATCCTGAACAGTTTCTTCAAACTTAGCATTATATTCGCCATTAACAGAAAATTGTCCTGTTGTATTAAAGCCTGTAAAATATGCACAGTTTGTTTCCTCAGCCGAGGTCATCTCTATCAGCAAGGGCAATCCGCCCTCTCGATAAATTTCCATTGCAGTCTGTGCGGCAGCAACTGCACCACTCCTTTTTTCGGTTTCCAGAGCAATATTATGGGCCGCCAAAAACAGATTTAAACATACAACCGAGCAAAGGGAAAAAAATAGAATAGCAATTATAAGTTCTATTAAAAACAGTCCGGATTTTGAGTGGGTTCTCATTACGACTCCTTAAAGTGTGGATACTGCTAAGGAAAGGGTTGAATCATTGTGGTCGGCAACGGTGAAAATAAACAAACCATCCTCTTTTTGAATGTCCAGCTTGGATATTTCCAACATTTTTTGGCCGGCTATCTTAGTCGGAACTATGTCTGATTTAGTAAAGAGCTCACAAAGATATCCGTCGAACAGGTAAATATACCTAACAAAATCGCCTTCAGGCAAGGTTTCCTTTATCACTAATGCCTCTGTCCCCTCGATATCGCCAAGGGATATAGCCCCTACAACATTATTTTGGTTAATCTGTTTTTTTAGGTAAGAAATTGCAGTGCGTGAAGTAAATTCACTTTCCATATCCATAGCTATTTTTTCGTAAACCTGTGTGCCGAAAAAAACTATCAATAATGAAGTAATTGCAAACACTGCAAATAACGAAAGCGTAAACAGCATGTCCACCGTATGATTCTTTTTTCTTAGGTTGCTTTTCATAAATCACCTGTTAAAAACCTGTATGTCGGGCATTATATTGGGTGCAAACGCGTCGTAATGCACTATGTATTTTTCTTCATTGATCTGCAAACCATAGTTTTCTACTAATTCATCTAATGAGGCAGGGTATGCACCGTTTGTTGCATAGCTATGGGCACAACTGCGAGTTATAGCATCCGACAGGGTACGAAGCTGTAGCTCATCACTTTTGCTATCAAGGGATGTTAATCCCCAATATGCAATTAACAATATAACAGCCATCAATACCATGTTTATTATTGTATTTTTTCTAGATAATATTTTTTTCATTAATAAACACCTTTATTATCCTATGTGTGATATGATGCTCATTAGCGGCAACATAACAGAAAGAAGTATCGCGCCAACTATTATCGATAGTATTGCAACAATTGTAGGCTCGATAATCGACACTATATTTTCAAGTTTTTTGGTAACATCATCATCATATCTTGATGAAATGCTCTGCATAACTCCGTCTACCTGACCTGTTTTAAATCCTACCGCCAACATTCTGGCATATATTCCGGCAAAAATTTTGTTTTCTATCATTGCTTTAGAAAAAGGAATACCGTTAGACATATCAGTTCTAAGCTTTGCAATTTTATTTTTTAATATGCTGTTATCGGTCATCCTTTCTACCATCTGTAAACTCTCATCGGTATCTAAACCGCTGGATAACATTAATGACATCCCGCCAGCAAATCTTGCGACTGCAATATTTTCTACAATATTGCGTGTAGCAAAAAAGTTTTCCTTAAATTTTTTGAATATAGCTCGTCCCTTTTCGGTAAATAGCACGAGCAGTACTAATAATACAAAAACACCGAGTACAATTAAAATAACTACAAAGTTATCTGCCACTCCGGCGCCAATATCCATTAATATTTTTGAAAATCCTGTTATTTCACTTCCAAGCTGTTCAAACACCGAGTTGAAAATCGGCATAACATTAACTACTAAAACCGAAATAACAAGCAACATCATTGCAACCATAACAAGTGGGTAGGTTACCGAGTGTTTAATAGTTTTGCGAAGATTGTCTTCACGTGCGTAGTAAAGCGCAAGCGAGTTAAAGACAGATTCAAGCCGTCCAGACACTTCACCGATTTTTATCATATTAATCATATAACTCGGAAAGCTATTTGTTTTTTCCAGAGCATCTGAAAGTTGACATCCAATCTCCAGCTCACTAATAATGGTTGAAAAGAGTTCCTTGGTGAGTTCATCTCCAGCCTCTTCCTGCATTATGTAAAATCCTTCAACCACGGTAATTCCGGAACCGAGTATTAAACCTATCTGCTCACAAAACGTGGACAGGTCTGAGAAGCTCAGCTCCTGAAGGGCTGATACTTTAGTAGGTGTATTTTTCTGCATAGTTATCTCCTGTTCCAATAAATGTTGTGTCTCCACCGCTATCGGCAAAAGTAGGATCCATTAATTTCCAGTCAGTGCCATCAAATTCTATCGCCTTAACCCATCCGGTTTCTTCGGTATATACATTAATCCATGCATGATATATTTCACCGGCATAACCGATAACAAGTTTAGTTGGAATATTTTGCGAACGTAACATAGCGCTCATTACAGCGGCATAGTCGAAACATATGCCCATTCCGGATGATATTGTTTCATCTATGTCGGGCAGGTAGCCGGAAAGCTCACCGTTTACAGCATACTCAGCTTTGGGATAATCATACTCTATGTTGCTGATAGTATAGTTATATACACTTTCGATAAACTCTATGTCATTAGAGGTATAGGCATATAGTTCGGTAGCTTCCTTAACTGCTATGGAAGACTCGGTAAAGTTTACATATTGGTTTGAATAAAGAAATGGAACAAATTCATCATTTAACGTAACGTTTATGGTTTGAGTGTCTACAGTATAATATTCCGTTCCGGAAGATTGCTCGTAAGTTGTAAGGGTATAACTTCCCGATCCACAGGAAAGAGGAAAGGTTTGGTAGCCTGTTTTATCATGTAAATCGTAGGTGTATGTTTCTCCATATGAGTCTACAACTCTAAATTTTATTTTGCCGGTATGTGAGCCGACGTATTCTACCATTATATATCCCATAGAGCTGTTAGAATAATCGATGTTGACATATGCAGAACTAAACACCGCAACTCCATCGGCAGACGGAATACTGGGTGCAACATCTAAGGCCTCTCTTATCGGTAATGCCGGAGTAGTATCTGTCTGTTCCTGCATTTCTTCTTTATCTGAAGAGACATCTTCCTTGTCAGAGTCGAAAAAGAACCCCAAAAAGCTACAGCTTGGCAGGAGTATACACAGAACTAATAATAGTAAAAACTTTCTCAACATCAATCTTTATATCCAAAATTAATTATTTATATTATACATTAACAATAAAATAAAATCAAGAGTAGGCATCACATTATTAAGCGTAGCTCTCAAAAAGAGCTTTTGCATAGTAAAGGATGTTCGAACCGCCTTGTTTTGTTTATATATTATTTTACATAGATTTTACATTCACAGCCTTTTAATCTTTACAGTAGTAAAATAATATATAAACAAGACAAAATAATAAAAAGAAAAATTTGGAGAAAAATATGAAAAAAATTGCATCAATTATCGCATGTTTAGTATTAGCGATTACAACCCTAACCTCCTGTGAGCAGGCAGGCGGCACTATTGCAACCGGGGGGTCTACCTCAGTTGAAGCAGTAATCCAGTCTATGATGGAAGTTTACATGGAAGAAAACCCGGGAGTTACCATTACATATGCCCCAACAGGCTCCAGTACCGGAGTACAGGGCGCTGCGGATGCGACACTGGATATAGGACTTTCCAGCCGTGGTCTTAAAGACGAAGAGAAGGCAACTCTTACCGAGACTGTATTTGCCCTCGATGGAATTGCAATCATAGTTAACGGCTCTAACACGGTAGCCGACCTTGACATGGCATCACTGGCCTCCATTTACAAGGGTGAAATTACCAACTGGAGTGAAGTTGGCGGCAGCGATGCTGAAATAGTAGTTATCGGTCGTGACTCCGCTTCCGGCACACGCGATGGATTTGAGAGCATCGTAGAGGTAGAAGATGTATGCGTATACGATGAAGAGCAAGCTTCCGGCGGCGGTGTTAAGGCAAGTGTGCAGTCTATAGAGGGCGCCATAGGATACGTTTCAATCTCCTCTGTGTCCGACGAAGTTAATGTTGTTTCTATAGATGGTGTAGCTCCTTCCGAAGAAGCAGTAAAGGACGGTTCATATCAAATTCAGCGCCCATTCGTGTTCGCAACACTTACCGGTGAAGAAAATGAAACTGTAGCTGCATTTATGGAATGGGCATTAAGCGAAGCTACAGTAGAACTTGTTCGTGATGCCGGAGCAGTACCGATTTCATAACTTAATAATTCAACCTGATACATAAGGCTGTTGCAACTTTTATGCAACAGCCTTATACGAAAAAATGAGAGGAACAGCCTATTAATGAAGGTTAAAAAAATAACAGAAAAGATTATGAATGTATTATTCCTAATCTGTGGGCTAACAGCTATTGCATTTGTTGCACTCATTTCAATATATATGATCATTTCCGGTCTTCCTGCTATTATGGAGATTGGATTGTTTGATTTTTTATTTGGAACTGTTTGGGATCCCGCAAATAGCACAAATCCGCAATACGGAATTTGGCCTATAATGCTTTCCAGTATCTACGCTACCGGCGGCGCCATACTTCTTGGAATACCGATTGGCGTTTTAACAGCAGTATTTCTTTCTAAATATGCGGGAAGTTTGGCCGCATCCCTTGTTAAGCCTGCAGTAGAACTTCTTTCCGGTATACCGAGTGTTGTTTACGGTCTTGTAGGTGTCATGTTTTTAGTGCCGGCAATTGCTGATCTTTTCAACTTGCCAAAGGGTTCAGGGTTATTAGCGGCTATAATAGTCTTAATGATTATGGTTCTCCCATCAATTATATCTATCAGCGAAACTGCATTGAACGCAGTGCCTCGCGAATATGAGGAGGCCAGCCTAGCACTTGGCGCCAGCCATACCGAAACAGTGTTTAAGGTAACAATTCCGGCCGCTAAAAACGGTATTGCCGCCGGCATCGTGCTTGGTATCGGACGAGCTATTGGTGAAGCAATGGCTATTATGATGGTTGCAGGAAATGTTGCAAATATGCCAAAACTATTCGAAAGTGTTGCTCTGTTAACAACCTCCATAGCAAAGGATATGGGCTATGCAAGTGGATTACATCGTGATGCGTTGTTTTCTATAGGTTTGGTTTTGTTTGTTTTCATCTTAATAATTAATGCGGTTATGAATGTGCTTATTAAAAGCGGGGGTAAAGACAGATGAGAAAAAGGAGGCTTATTAAGGATAATATATTAAAGAGCTGTGTATATCTCGCCGCCATTGCTACCGTTTTATTTTTAGTAGGTATTATTGGATATATTTTGGTACAGGGGATTCCAAATATAACATGGGATCTTGTTTCTACAGCGCCGAGTCATCGAGAAAAAACAATTGGTATTCTTCCCAATATACTAAATACACTTTACGTTATTCTTCTTTCCCTTGCTATAGTTCTCCCGCTTGGAATCGGCGCCGCAATTTATCTTAGCGAATATGTAACAAGTAAAAAAGTTTTAATGATAATTGAAGCAACGGTAGAAGTCTTGGCTGCTATCCCCTCCATTATCTACGGACTTGTGGGAATGATGTTTTTTGGTCAGCTTCTTGGCTTTAAGCTAAGTCTTTTAACCGGCTGTTTAACACTTGTAATCATTATTCTGCCAATTATTATCCGAACAACACAGGAAAGTTTAAAAACCGTTCCTCAATCATACAGAGAAGGAGCTTTGGGGCTTGGATCTACTAAATGGTATATGATAAGAACTATCATTCTTCCATGCTGTCTTGAAGGAATCATCACCGGTTGTATTCTTTCTGTTGGAAGAATCGTAGGTGAGAGTGCCGCTTTGCTGTTTACGGCGGGACTGGCGGCCGGAGCGCTCACCAATATATTTACAGCATATTCAAGCAGTGGGGGCACATTGTCGGTTGCACTGTATATGTACGTTGCCGAACGTGGTGAATTTGGAATTGGTTTTGCAATTGCAACCATATTGCTTGCATTAGTTTTAGTTTTAAACATATCTACAAAGCTTGTTCAAAAGCGACTAAAGAGGGATAGATAGAAAGGAATAATCATATTTATGGTTACAGGAAATACAATTATTGAGGCAGTAGACTTTAATCTTTACTACGGAGAGTTTCAGGCCTTAAAAAATATAAATCTTCATATACCTGAAAAGCAGATAACAGCATTGATCGGGCCGTCCGGTTGTGGTAAATCAACATTTATTAAATCACTCAATAGGATGAACGACCTTATTTCTTCCGTAAAAACCGATGGTGACATCTTATTTGAAGGGGACAGTATCCTTGGTAAGGAGGTCGACGTAACTCAGCTTCGCAAACAGGTAGGCATGGTTTTTCAAAAGCCAAATCCTTTTCCTATGAGCATATACGACAATGTTGCATATGGACCAAGACTTCACGGGCACTTAACTCATGCACAGACCGATAAGTTGGTAGAGGAGAGTTTAAGAGCAGCAGCTCTTTGGGATGAAGTTAAGGATAGACTTAAAAAAAGTGCATTGAGTTTATCGGGAGGTCAGCAACAACGGCTATGCATCGCAAGAGCACTTGCCGTAAAACCAAAAGTTTTGCTGATGGACGAACCTACAAGTGCACTTGATCCCATCTCTACTTCCAAGATAGAAGAGCTTGCAATTAGCCTTAAAGATGATTATACTATTGTTATAGTAACGCATAATATGCAACAGGCAGTACGTATCTCAGACAACACTGCGTTTTTCCTACTTGGTGAAGTTATAGAGTATAACGACAGCGAACAGCTGTTTAGTGTTCCGAAGGAAAAACGTACAGAGGATTATATAACAGGGAGATTTGGTTAATGAGAAAGAGATTCGATGAGCAGCTGGAGTTTTTAAATAAAGAGTTAATTGTTATGGGTTCGCTTTGTGAGACAGCAATTGCAAAATCTTCAAAAGCATTTACCGAGGATGATATTGATCTTGCGCGCCAGGTTTTGGAAAACGGAAACCTAATTGATCAAAAGGAAAGAGAAATTGAATCAACTTGCCTTAAAATGCTGTTGCAACAACAACCGGTGGCCCACGATTTGCGTTTAATCTCCGCAGCACTTAAGATAATAACCGACATGGAGCGAATTGGAGATCAGGCAGAGGACATTGCCGAAATTGTTACCACCGAAAAGATTTCAATTAAGGATAAAGTTCACCACATCAGAGATATGGCCACTGCTACGATAAACATGGTTAGCAGATGTATTGATGCATATGTTGCGAAGGATAAAGAACTTGCTTTGGCAGTTATTAAGGATGATGATATTGTCGACAATCTTTTTTTAGAAGTTAAAAACGACCTGTTGTTGATTGCCGGAACAAAGGAAAACAGTGAGGGAGTTTTAGATTTATTAATGATAGCAAAATATCTTGAACGTATTGGAGACCATGCAACAAATATTGCCGGGTGGGTTTTATTTTCCATTACCGGTGAACATGAGCAAAACACAAGTGAGGTAAAGTTTTGATTTATTGCGTAGAGGATGACGACAGCATTCGTGAGCTGATTCTATACACACTACAAAGTACCGGGTTTGAGGCAAAGGGGTTTTCCAATGCCGAGGACATGTATGAGGTTGTTTACTCCCAGACTCCCGACCTTATTATTCTTGATATTATGCTGCCGGGAAGCGATGGTATTGAAATTTTGAAAACTCTTCGGGCTGATGCACGAACATGTAAAGTGTTTATTATGCTTGCTACAGCAAAAGGAAACGAGTTTGATAAAGTTATCGGGCTTGATACCGGTGCCGATGATTACCTTGTTAAACCCTTTGGCATGATGGAACTGCTTGCACGGGTGAAGGCTTTGCTACGCAGAAAAACAGACGACGAACCTGAAAAAAAACATGAGTCGTTGCGGGTGGGAAACATACTGATTGATTCCGCAAAACGTACCGTTATGGCAAACACGCAGAATATAACGCTCACCTATAAAGAGTTTGAAATTCTTTGGATTTTAATGCAAAAACCGGAGCGAGTCTTTACCCGAGATAATCTACTAAATACCGTTTGGGGCTATAATTTTAACGGTGAAACACGTACAGTCGATGTTCATATGCGCAGCCTTCGGCAAAAGCTCGGAAGCGCGGGCAGCCAAATTCAAACTATACGAGGTGTCGGCTACAGCATCTGCAGCAAAACTAAGGAAGACAATTAACCACAGTAAATAAACAAATCAAAGGGCAACTTAAAATGAAAAATAAGATTTTTAGATACCTGTTTTTTACCTCTGCCTTAACGGCATTGCTTATAAGTGTTTTAATAAGTTATGTTATGTATCACGGATATACGCAAAATATGCAGCTAAATGTAAGGCAAACTGCAATCGATTACCAGAGAATACTCGATGAATCCGAGACGGAAAACGCCGAACTACTTCAAAACATTCCCAGTGCGTCATTTAGAATAACCTTGATCTCCCCAAATGGAGAAGTTCTGTTCGACAATCGTTCCGACACTACAGAGGATCATAGTGACAGGCCTGAAATTATAGCCGCACTAAGCTCCGGCGTGGGTAGTGCTACAAGGTATTCCGACACAATACAACATCAAACCTACTACTATGCCGTTGAGATAGACAGCGGAAATGTTCTTAGAATCTCATTAACAAGTGACACTGTTTTTAGAACCTTTATCGAAAGTATTCCATTAGTTTTTTTATGTTTCTTATTTGTAGTGGCAATCTGCTTTCTTCTCGTGAAAAGAATAACCGAAAAATTTGTACAACCAATAAATTCAATTAACATTGAAAGCCCTACCGAAAACAATACTTATATTGAGCTATCTCCGCTACTTCTACGCATCGAAAATCAAAACAATCAGCTAAAATCTCAAACAACAGAAATGCAAAACATGCGAGATGAGCTCAGCGGGATAATGGAGCACATGGAGGAAGGCTTAATTGTTCTTAACAAGCATGGTGCAATTATCAGCATTAACCGAGCCGCATTAACATTGTTAGGAAAAAGACCCGATGATTGCATAGGTAAATTTCTTTTAGAGGTTCATCGTGGAGAGTTTTTTGAACAGCTGAACGAAATTGTAGAAAATGCAGTAAATACCGCTCTTGAATTTGAAGAGGGAAACAAGATATATCACGTATCAATATCTAACATCAAGTCGGGTGGTAGTATCATCATGTTTGTAGATAGTACTCAGCAGCGATTTGCAGAACGAATGAGACGTGAATTTTCCGCAAATGTGTCCCACGAGTTAAAAACACCACTTCAAACTATCTCCGGATACGCAGAGCTTCTAAAAAACAATATGGTTCAAGATGGAGATAAGCCCAGATTTATAGAAAAAATATATGATGAAAGTATAAGAATGAGCTTGCTTATACAGGATATTATCAAGCTTTCTCAGCTTGATGAGGCGGCAAAGGGAATTACCAAGGAGAAGACGAACATAACCGAAGTTGCCAAAGCAGTTATTGAACAGCTTTCACAAAAGGCCGAAAAAAAACAGGTGCAGATTGTTTTTTCTCAGCAAAATCCAATATTTATAAAAGCAATTCCCACAGTTATAAAAGAGTGCATTTTTAACCTGATCGATAATGCAATTGAGTATAATAAAAAAGACGGAACTGTATCATTAGATATCTTGGTTGAAAAAGACAATATTTTATTAATAATTAAGGATACAGGTATAGGCATTCCTGCAGATGAGCAAACAAGAGTTTTTGAGCGATTTTATCGAGTAGAAAAAAGCCGCTGCCGAAGCAACGGGGGAACAGGTCTCGGACTTAGTATAGTAAAACATGCAGTAGCGGTTCATGCGGGAGAAATAACACTAACAAGTAATGAAAACGAAGGGACAAGTATCATAGTAAAATTACCGACATAAATTGAATATATATTTATCCTTTATAAAACAGAAACAGCTAACAAATAAAATGTTGATAGCTGTTTTTGTTTCATATATAGTCAATTGTTGATATATTGTTCCGGCTTTATCGGTTCACCTATGGCAAGCTACTCACCTCTAAGCTTTCTTACAAGATTAATCATCTGTACATATTTATCTGTACTTACATAGTCAGGAATGGAGTTTCCACTTCCTATTGCCACTCCCCTCCCTTTCTGCTCACAGATTTTAAATACATCTTTAACATATTCATCAAGATTAACCATTGACAGATCGCAAAGGCAGTCGGTATCAATGCCTCCAAAGTTACCTATTCTTTCACCATACCTGTCTATCCATTCCTTAAACGGAGCTATCTGTTCTTCGTTGGAGTGTTTTGCATCAATTTTCGCAACACTTATCATGTCCTCCATTATTTCGAAAATATTACCGCAAGAGTGTAGTAAAAATGGTTTATCGTAACGATGTATAATATCTATAATTTTTTTATATTGCGGTATTATTAGTTGCTTGTTATCATCGGTAGTAAGAAGTGTCGCTGACTTAAATCCGAGATCGTCGCCAAAACGACAGACGCAGTAAATATCACCAAATTCATATAAGAAACGCTCCCAGATTGTAGCAAGCATCTCTCCTGCTTTTTCGAATAAGTCATAATAAAGTTCTTCTTCGTCAATCTTCAGATAGCACAGATTTTCAAGCCCTACTATATCCTGCACACATTCAAATATACCGTTACCCACGCCACCTATCGCACGCATACCATCCGGCATAGTTGCACGAAGTGCTTTAAATGTGTCAGAGTAATAATCAAAATATATGTCGGGTATATCCTTCCATGGATATTTTTCAAAATCGGAAATAGTTACCAGTCTGCTTTTTTGGTTACGTGATAAACATCCACTTAATGGCATAGCGCCGCAAACGCAACATTCAAACGTGATTGCATCATAACCCATCGACAGCTGAAACTCATTGTAATGTTTGAAAAAGAGTAGCTTATCATTGTAATCCCCATTAAAAAAATGTGCAAAATTCTTGTTGGTAATTCGCTCCATAATTATGGGTGATATATTGTGTTCATATAAGGGTATTCGGTCGGATTTTTTGTTTTGCGCAGCATTTACAATGTTCATGTAGTTAGGCTTAAACATATTTCCTCCTCAAACGGGTTTGTTTTTCCTAAATTATAGTACATTAACGAAAAAATGACAACTATAATCAAACAAATTAATACCTTTATTGAAGCATTATCTTATGAAGCATCTAACACTGTCAATTATCTATGTTACAATGGTTACATATGCTGATATAGTTGTTTCTCGGATTACAACAGCACAACCACAATAGCGTTTCATCTTTATATTGTAAACCATATAATTATATGATAGAATATTATTTGTCAAGAGTGCACGAAAGGTAACAATGGAAAAGACAGCTAAACTTAATCTGCAATTTGGATTGGTACAGGGGTTTTATTACTCCTCAATATGTGTATCATTTTCCTATTTTATTACGTATTTCACCTATCTTGGTATGGACGATTTAACAATCGGACTAGTAAACACACTTATGATGGCGGCTACCTTTTTTGCACAACCTATAATCGGATTGCTCTCCTCACGATTACAAAGTGTTAAACCTCTGTTGGTTGTACTGATTACCATATCGGCAGTAGCCGTTCTATTAATTAGAACCGGCACACAAACGATATTCACAACAGTACTAAGTGTGCTTATAATATCTGCCTGCTTTAGAGGATTGGGCGGCCTAATTGATGTTTGGACGGTAAGGCTTTCTCTTTCAGGTGTTAGGTTAAACTATGGAATTACAAGAGGCATGGGCTCGTTGCTCTACTCTTTTACTGCCCTTGCGTTCGGTTATATCCTCAACCATGTGGAAATAACAATAATTAGCTATGCGTTTATTCTTTTTTGTGCCCTAACTCTTATAATGATTTTAGTAATTAAGGAACCAAAGGCAAAAATTGTTGATGCACAACCTGCAAAGCATCAAAACTACAATGCAATCTATAAAAATCCGAGTTATATGTTGTTTTTGGTTGCCTCGTTTTTGGTAAACATTGGTGCAAACACTGCCTTTAGTTTTTTGCCAAGGCTTTTTTACTATATAGACGCTTCTAACTCGGTACTTGGCATTGCACTTTTTGTTAGTGCTATTTTTGAAATACCCACAATGATATGCGCAAACATAATTAAAAAATACATAAGCATTAGCACCTTAATGAAAATATGTTTTGTTTCCACATTTATTAAGGTGCTATTAACAGCAGCTGCACCTACCGCAAACCTGATAATAGCGGCTCAAGCTCTTCAACTTTTATGTGGCGGACTGCAGTTCGTATTTAACGTACAATACCTTGCAAGCATTGTTAAAAAAGAAGAACTGTTTTATGCCCAAACCACGTTAAACGCATGGACTGTGAGTGCTTCGGGAATACTTAGTGGAATATGTGCGGGCTATATTATATCCGAAATTGGAATTCACGGCATGTATTTCACGTCACTTATACCCATCGCACTTGGTGGAATACTCTTTATTTTTGGCGATAGATTCTTAAAGCAAAACAAAGTTAAGGTGTAACTATAGCACCCCTATACTATTTGATGTTTCCTGAAATTGCGATAAGTAAGTAGTAAAAGCAAACTACCGACTACAAAAGAGGCAATGCAAACCGCTTGGTATAGCCATATATCCACACCGAAAATGTTAAAAGAAAGTTGCGTAAGCATATCATTGAAGTCACCCATTGCACTCGGAGAAAATTTTAATGCAGTATAGTAAAAATCACTGTTAATAGGCAGGTTATACATAACTGCTATATTAAAAACAACACAGGCAGTCAAAGCTATAAAGCTTTTTCCCACAAGCGATGATATGAACATTGCAATCGCTGACATTAAAATAGCACCAAAAAGCGTTGTTGCAAAAAGTAAAATACATACTTCTATCAAGGTTAGATTGTATGTTATAAGCGGAATTAGAAGCTGTACCTGTGCATTTCCACCATGATTTCCATAAAGCATAATCACAGAGATATAGCATGTTAGTAAAATTGCTACCACCAATATCATTGTCAGACTTATACAAGCAAACATTTTAGCAAATATTTGCGTTTTTTTACCATTCTTAGAAGTAAGTATTAGATTTGCTGTACCTGTTTGATACTCGTTTGAAAATATTGGTGACACAATAAAACAAATAAGCAAAATAATCAATATCATATTGGTTTGTGATAGGTCAATATAGCGGTCATATCCGTCTATATACTCTAAAACAAAAGGTTTTTGCACCTCTTCGTCAATAGTTATTACCCGTTCAACATTTTCCTGTGTGAACATAGAGTTGTTTTCTAAATTCGCTCTATATTGGCTAATTCTTTTATCGTAATAGCTACCTGCATCTTCTTCTGATATATTCTGAAAGTCATTCAAATCAAGCCCTGAACCTTGCTTGGCAAAAGCTGAATCTATTAGCGCATATACAGAGCTGTAAGGTCGTGCGTTTTGCTGGTACTCATCACTATAGCTATATGGATATACATCATTTGGTATCGTTTGATAAGCTTCTGAAGCCTCTAAAATTAATTCACCGTTTAATTCCCTTCCTGCCAAGGCAAGGGAATTTTCTTTATCAATCATAATATACTCATAGGCGGAAGTTCCCAACCAAGATGTACCGAATGCAAATGCAACAGCTATAAATGCACTGAGTCCAAGGGCAATTATTATTGATATTATAACCGACTTTCTTATAAAAATCTTTTTGTATTCAAAACCAACCAAAGTCCAAAAATTATTCATTTTGGCATACCTCCTTTAACGTACTTGATGGTTAATATAATTTTTATACGTAATAAATACTATGAATGTTGAAGCAACTATATAAAACACAGGCACAAATATATATGGTGGCATTGAAACAAACGGCAGTTCATACACTAAAACAGAAAAATTATTAAGATATAAAAATGAATTACTGGGAAACAATTGCATTATTCTAAAAAGTGTAGGTAGCGTTTCAGGTATTGGAATAAAAATGGGAAGAAGTATTACAACAATGCAAAATGCAAGTACTAAAAATGGTGTTTTACATTTAGAGGATAATATGTTAATCAACGAAACTAAAAATAAACATGCGAAAAATATCACAGTAAAATTAATAATTGCTGCCTCAAACACAGTAAACGGATATGGAGAAGTAACTAAATGATTTTGAAGCGCCGTGTTTGCGCCCTCAAAACCGTAAGCAACCATACAAGTAAAGAAGTTAACCAAAAGCACCAATAAAGCTACTAATATAGTCGCTGAAAAAACAGTAAACATTTTTGCTAAAAATAAACTACGTTTACCTTTTCTACTTGTTAATTGCAAAGATATTACATTTGTTTGATACTCTTTAGCAAAGATACCGGAAAACAAAAACGCAAGAAAAAAAGCCATAACTAAGCTCGATGAATCCATCATGCTCATTGATAATATATAGGAATCCTTATATCCCATAACAATTGGGGTTTCTCGCTTTTCTGATAAATCTAAAAGCATTTCTTTTGAGTTGTTATTTAATGGAATTGACTTTATATAATTTCCCACATTTTCTTGGCGTATTTCATAAAAGTTAGCAATTTGTTCATCTGTAATATCGCCTATTTCTTCATAGCCAAATATTCCATAGACATTGCGAACAATAGCTAAAACATCATTATATGGCTTTAAATAAATATCTGATATGTACCTTGCTTCATCAATGCTGGCGTCTTCATCATAAATAGCAAAAGCGGTTACCACTTCTTTAAGTAAAGTTTCATCAAGCACTCTACCTGACAGTTCTATCGAATATCTTTTATCAATCATAAAACTTTCATACTTCGAGCTTGCAATCTCACCATCCACATAAGTGTTACCTATTACAACCCCTAATGCGGAAACAGCAGTAAACAAAAGTAAAACCGCAAATGCAATCATGGTTTTTATTGTAATAAACTTCTTATACTCAAACTTCACTAAACTCCAAAAATTATTCACCCCCACTCACCTCCGAAAAATAATAAAGGTACAAGTCCTCCAAAGTAGCTGAAACACTCACCGCCGTATCGTGTGGCTTTTCATCACAAACAAGGCGTAAAAATGTGTTTTCTCCCTCTGCTCGTAGGTTTATTACAGGGTAAATTGACATAAGATTTTCACCGGTTTTGCCGTCAACCACACATTCAAAAACCTTGCCATCAATAGTTTTAATAATATGATCTAAGCTACCACTATGAAGCATTTGTCCGTCTTTCATCACAAGGATAGTGCTTGCGATATTCTCAATATCAGAAACAATATGTGTAGATAAAAGAACAATTCTATCTTTTCCGAGTTCCGAAATTAGATTACGAAAACGCACACGTTCTTTGGGGTCTAGCCCTGCGGTTGGCTCGTCAAGCACCAAAATTTTAGGGTTATTGAGTAGTGCCTGTGCAATACCTAAACGCTGTTTCATACCACCCGAAAATGTCTTGATTTTCTTTTTTGCAACATCTGATAAAGACACGATTTCGAGTAATTCCTTTGTTTTTGTCTTTGCCTGTGCTTTTGTCATTCCTTTAAGACTCGCCATATAATACATAAAATCCTGTGCCGAAAATTCGGGGTAATAACCAAAGTCTTGCGGTAAATAACCGAGTGCATCGCGATAGTTTTCTTCCGATACTGGGATGCCGTTAAACTTAACTTCACCACTTGTTGGCTTTAGTATTCCGCAAATCATACGCATAAGTGTTGTTTTTCCTGCACCGTTTGCACCGAGCAATCCGTAAACTCCACTTGAAAGTTTTACAGATAGCCTATCAACGGCAATTTTGTTTTTATATTGCTTTGTTATTCTATCTATAACAAGTTCCATTGTATTTCCTCCTGTAATTTAACAAATCTAATAAAGTTGTATGTGAGTAATCCTATAAGCATTGCAAATGTAATCACCCATATAAAAGTAAAGTTCGAATTGTAGATAAACTTATAGTTATTGTTTGCTATCATAATAAAGACACTGACAGCGAAGCTGACTGCACCACAAACATAAATCGTTTCTTTTGTGCGAAGGTTGCAGATAATCAAAAGACTTAGATAGCTTGTAAGCAGGTATGGCACAGCGATATAAACTGTATTTCTAAGTGTCCCGAAGTCGCTTTTATAAGCAATAGCAACAAATAGCAAGAGCATTACAAAGCTGACAGTGCCAAGTATACCAAGCCGCATAAGTGTAATTTTAGATAAGTTGTGCTTACACGCAAGTTCCATTTCGCACATATTGTGTGCTGTACTTTTATAGATCTCGGTAATTGTTCCGAGCGAAATGATTGGCAAAATTGCCGAAATAATCGAAATAATATTTTTCGGTACATTCGAAAGCTCTGTGTAGAAAAAAGCAAAGCAGACACAAATGAAAAACAATAACCAAACTCTTTTTCGAATAAAACCGATTTGTGACATTAGCACTTCACCCGGCTGTGCTTTTGGATATGAAATGCTGTTTAAAAATTGTTCCCTTCGCTGTGCGGGTGGTGGAGCAAAGTTTTGTTTTAATGCAGATTTCAGCACTTTGCGTGTACAGTTTTTATTCATAAAAATCCTCCTTTCTTAAAACATCTTTTAACTGTTTTTCGATTGCATTTAGCCTACGATAAACCGCAAATCTTGAAACGCCTAAATACTCTGCAATCTCCCCTATTCCGAGTTCATTTGTAAATCGAAGTAGCATTATTTCTTGGTCATCAACATTCAACTTTGATATAGCAGTTCGAACTGCAATAGTAGTTTCCAAGCTATCTGCTACCTCTTGTGAAGTTTGTAACAAATTATTAATATCATGCGTTTGCTTTGCTTTTCTGAAATGGTCGTTACACAAATTTCGTGCTATAGTATAAAGAAAGGCAAGTTTTTTACCTTTTTCGAGATACTGCGTTGTTTCAAAAAATTTCAGAAATGTTTCTTGCGTTGTATCTTCAGCTACTTCTCTACTTTGCACCTTGAAATAGCAAAACGCATATATTTTTTCGTATTGCTCTTTTAAATCTAAAGACATAAAACCTCCTTTCATATTGTTTAACGTTTGAACTAGCAAAAATGTGCGGATAAAAAGTGTTTTTTTTATTATAACACAGTTTACATTAAATCCTTCTTGACAAGCCGAGAAGAAGAGCGTAAACTTGAAACAGACTTTATTATATTCTGTTTATTATTAGAGAGGTTAAGATGAAAACCACAAATCTTTGTTATGATTGGAAATTTTGTTGCTGTGATACCGATGAAGCTTATCTTGAGAATTTTAATGACGGTTCATGGAGAACGGTTCGTGTTCCACACGACTATGCTATCGAGGGGCCGTTCGACCGTGAAAATGATATTCAAAATGAAAGTGTTATCGACGACGGTATTGCTATTCCTATAACACACGTGGCGAGAACGGGTGGCCTGCCGATAACCCAGGGTGCGTGGTATCGAAAAAAATTCACCGTATCGCCCGAAGCAAAAAATGTTTTTTTGGAGTTCGATGGCATTATGTCGAACAGCACCGTTTATGTCAATGAAAAAGAATGTGGTGGTCGACCTTACGGCTACTCCTCCTTTAGTGTTGATATAACTAAGCTGTTATGTGAGGGCGAAAATCTTCTTGCGATTCGTGTCTCGCCGGAAAGCTCGGCATCTCGTTGGTATCCCGGCGCAGGAATATATCGAGCAGTCAGGTTAGTAGAAAAAGCAGACGAGTTCTTTCCAAGCAACCCGCTCTTTGCTATCTGCACGCCAGTCGAAGGTGATGCGAAAATTAATGCTTGCATACAGGTAAATACAAACAACAAGCCCTATGTTGTTAAATACACCGTGATAAACGAAAATGGAGATACTATCGCATCGAAAGAGTGTGCGGGTGATGGCAGTAAACTTGAGTGTGAGCTTATTGTTAACAATTATCAAAGGTGGCATATATTCGCTCCCTATCTATATACGATCACTGCTGAACTGTATGTAGACGGTTTAGTAAAAGATTTTTATAATACACGTCTGGGTGTACGTACCATAGCATTTGATGCTAACAAAGGATTTTTCCTAAACGGAGAAAACATTAAGCTAAACGGAGTCTGTTTACACCATGATGCCGGTGCACTCGGTGCTGCGGTAAATATATATGCATATCGCCGTCAACTCGAAAAACTTATTGAAATGGGTACAAATGCTATAAGGTGTACACATAATCCACCTGCCCCCGAATTACTCGACCTATGTGATGAGTATGGTATAGTAGCAATTGACGAAGCGTTCGACATGTGGAAACGTAACAAGACCGCGAATGATTATGCCCAACATTTTGAGAAATGGGCTGAAGTTGACCTTGTTGATATGATACACCGAGATCGAAATCATCCGAGTGTAATAATGTGGTCACTTGGAAACGAGATTTTGGAACAGGATTACGAAGATGGATGGGAGACGGCAAAATTTTTAAACGACATCTGCCATAGAGAAGATAATACTCGCCCGACTACCTGTGGGTTTAACAGGCCGACAAACGCTTTTAAAAACGGGCTTTGCAACCATGTGGATATTGTGGGAATAAACTATAAACCGCATCTTTATGAACAGTTTCATAAAGAGTTTCCAAATGCTATACTTTACGCAAGTGAGACCTCATCCTGTGTGAGCTCTCGCGGAGAATATTTTCTTGACTGCGAGGTGTCATTCCCAGCAAAAATTCGAGATAATTTGCAGGTTAATTCATACGATACCGAGGGACCACCCTGGGCCTATACGCCCGACAAAGAATTTGCGGCGCAGGAGCGATATGAATACGTATTCGGCGAATTTGTTTGGACAGGTTTTGATTATCTGGGCGAGCCAACCCCTTATCGCAAGGAGTGGCCATCAAGAAGCTCTTATTTTGGTATATTCGATCTCGCCGGAATGGAAAAGGACAGATATTATTCGTATAAAGCACAATGGACTAACAAAGATGTTATTCATATCTTCCCTCACTGGAGCTGGAATGATGGGGATATTGTTGATGTTCATTGTTATACAAATTACGACAGTGCCGAGCTGTTTGTCAACGGAAAATCACTTGGTATCAGCGTTAAGGATGACTCTTTTGATGACCTTTCACACCGTATTATATGGAAAGGAATACCTTTTGAGCAGGGTGAGCTTATGGCGGTTGCCACCGAAAACCGTGAGGTCTATGACATTGTTCGAACTGCGGGAGAGGCGGCAAAAATAATTCTCGAACCGGAAAAAACATGTTTAACTGCTGACGGAGATGACCTATTATATATAAAATGCACCGCAGTTGATAGGAATGGCAACCTTTGCCCGAGAGAAAACATGCGTCTTGAATTCGTGGTAGATGGTGTTGGAGAATATCTCGCAAGTGATAACGGTGATGCCACAGATACCAGAACATTTTCCGAAAATTTTTGTAACCTTTATAATGGTAGATGCATGGTTATCCTACGCTCGATAAAAGGCAAAACCGGCAATATAAAGCTTACAGTTAAAAGCAATACCCTTGGTTCCGTTGTTTGTGAAGTATCTAGCAGATAAAAAGGAGGCCGATACAATGATCGACCTCCTCAGAAAGTAAAAAAATATAACCGTTCGAGTGTAATCCAAATCGGTGAATTACCAAACCTTGATGATGTTTTTCCCGCTCTTAACGTTTGCAAACGGTCCTGCTATAGTTTTGTTGGAACGTTTATTTGCGTTATAATCAGTGTCAAATGTAATCATGTTACCATTATAGTCATCATAGATGCCTTGCGATATACGTGTTGAGCCGAGATCTTCGGTTTTTTTCACGCATGTTTCGTAAGCTACAAATTCATCGGTGAATTCTATTTCGATATTAACTTCATCTCCTTTTTCAACAACGATGCAGTTTGGATTGACTACACTTGTAAAGTTTCTTTCCTCCGATTTATAAACGGTAGCTCCGTTAAAGTAGGCATTATCGGCGATGTAGACAGGTTGTTTTACATCGATATGTCTCATATGATCGTTGAGTATTCCGTACTCATCAATTCTACGAATGTATTCTTCATAGTCTCCCACATGTGCATCATATACCGAAGTACCGCTTACAAGGCTTTTCGGTATTGCATCTGAATTAATAAAAATATTGTTATAAAGCCTGTCGTCACCGCTATAGGTATATGCAAAGCCCATTAAACGGGTGGAATGTGGTTGATGATATGGTGTAGAGCGGTCCAGTACATCAATCATACGTGTGCCTCCGCAGCAGAGATTGTTAATGTATGCTGTTCCCTGTGCTGCATTGTCGAAGGTGTAGTCGGAGCCGAAAATATTATTATCAACGGTGCACGGACCGTGGGTGACCTCCACAAACAAGTCGCGCTCATTGCGATAGAAAAGATTGCGTGATACACGTGTGCCCTGTGCCTGCCAGTCTAACCAAATGCCAAGGGTGCAGTCATTTATTCTGTTATGAACAATTCTGGTATCGACGGCTGCATGCATCTTTATTCCGGCTATTTCATATCCGAAAAATTCGTGTTTCATTGCTATATTGAATATATGATTGTCGTGTATATGGCAAAATGCAGAACCCATATGCCCGACGACGCCATTTTGACCGCAGTCGTAAATTTTATTATATCGAACGATGTGGGAACCTATCTTCTCCTTCGTCCAACCATTATCAAGCGCACGGAACACACTTTCTAACTGGTACTGATATCCGGGCTTGCGTGGGCATATAGTCGATTCGTTATGTCCGGTAGATATTTCCTTGCCAAGACTTACCGCACTGCACTTAGCATCATGTATAATATTATTTTCAATAATCCAGCCCTTACTCCAGTTAGGCCCGATAAGTCCCGGTTGGTCGCCTGTAGGAGGTGCCCAGCCACAGGCCGCTTGTGATAGCTCAAAACCGGATACAGTTATATAGTTTATTCCGGTTATAGCTGGATAAAATACACTACGACGAACGTTTATTTCGGTAAGCTCCTTGTTGGGGTCACTTCCGTTAAAGTCCGCATAGATAACGGTATTGTTTATGTCCACCTCGGCAAGCCATTTATAAAGGGTGCCATCAGGATCGGGTATTAGTTCTTTTTTAGTACTCCAAGGTGGCGCAAAGCCCTCATATCTCTTATCTTTACTTTTTAAGTCAGCCATATCATATGCTTCATAGAATGACCGACCATTCATATATACATCTCCAAGGTGTAACACGCGCTCGGACGGTAGCGGATGTATTAACCAGTCGCCCCAAAGTGTTTCTTTAAATGGGTTATACTCGCCAAAATAGCTGTTCGGTAGTACAACGCGCCAGATATCTCCATCAAATTTTTCCCAAGTTTCAACGCGTTCACTGCCTTTTAAAACAACCTTTTCCCCATCGGCGGATTTATAGGTAATGCGTTCAAAATCGCTATTGCCACCATATGCGGGCTTAACCCACTCACGATACTCACCCTCATGTACTATGATGGTGTCTCCGGGGAATGCGATATCGGCCGCTTTTTGTATAGTAAGAAACGGTGATGTCTCGGTTCCGGTGTTTTGATCTTGACCTTTTTTGCTGACGTGATAAATTTTCGGCATGTTTTCTCCTTTTCATTGTCTGTTTCTATACTGCGACGGGGAAATTCCCGTGTGCTTTTTAAAAGCTATGGAAAAATAATTGTTGTCGTTAAATCCGACCGTTTGTGCGATTTGGTAGGTTTTGAGATTGGTAGATAGCAACAGCATTTTTGCCTGTTCCATTCTTTTTCGTATTATGTACTCGTTGCACCCCTCATCGCAAACCTGCTTGAAAAGCCGTGAAAGATAGTTCGGAGATATAAAAAGATGTGAAGCTATTCCCTTAACCGTTAGGTTTTCGGAAAGATTTTCACGTATATATTGTTTCGCATTTTCGATTAGGCGATGATGGTCTGCTGTTTCCTTCTCGTGTAGGTTCATTATAAAGTTTCGTGTAGCCTCAAACAGCTCCTCTTTCGGGATATTTATGATACTCGATGCAAACATATTTAGGCTTTCACCATCCTGTTCTCCCACATATTTTAGATAGGAAAAATATATGTCGCAAGCAGTTTCAAAGCAAAGACGGCGAACCATAGAATCAGAAAAATCAGATTCAGCCAATCTCTCGGTAAAGCTATTAAAGGTATATAGTAACTGTTCACTGTCACCAACGCATCTCGACAAAAGGCGTCTAAAAGCAGTTATATTATTTTCTTTCGTCTCATGATTTAATTTGATGGTACAGTGTTTGCCTATGTCGTCTCGCAATGCAGTGTAAACAAGCTGCAAGCTTTTAATATCTGAAAATTTATGGGAGCAAAATACATCAGGGGATAGGTCAAAGTTGTTTTTAAGTAGAGACTGCAAATGTTCTAACTCACCATGCAGTTTTTCCCCGTCAACATTTGAAAACAAAAGCACACATATTGAACCGTCTGTATCACAAAATGTAGCCCCTTTACCATAACCATCCAACCTATCGATGCAAAGACTATGTATCATGGTCATGTTAAAACTGTAATTTTCTGCCTCAACAACAACACCGGATGGAAATATTGCAAGTTGAAACTCCGATATAGACATATTAGGAAAAAATTCCCACAGAACATCAACACTTTTAAGGCGACCTGCAACTGCGTCCTGCATTCCTTTTTCAAGTTGTAGGCGGCCTCTCAGATCTGTCAAATTTACATTTGAAATCATTATATCGTTTTTAACATTTTTTATCGCATCGGCAAGTTCAATTTCATCCACTGGTTTTAGTAAAAATTCATCGACCTTTAATCGCAGGCAATCCCTCGCATAATCAAACGAGTTGTATCCCGTGAGGACAATTGTACGTATAAGAGGACTAACATTTTTTGCAAGCTCTATCAACTCTATCCCATTCATAGATGACATATAAATATCGGTGAGCAGTATATCGGGCTTATATTCGCCAATTATACGCAATCCTTCGGCGGCTGAAGCTGCCGTGTACACTTCCGAAATCTCGAGTTCGTCCCAGGGCATAGAGTTTTTTATGCCCATTCTTATCATCTCTTCATCATCTACTATCAATATTCTATGCATTTAACAACTCGTTTCTTGTTTCCCTCGGTATACGCACGGTAACAGTTATTCCTCCCTCTGCATTTTTGCTATAGTTTAATCCATACCGCTCACCGAAGGTTAATTGTAATCGTCGATGTACATTTGCAATCCCAAAACCTAACTCGGTTTCGTCTTGATAAAGACTGTTGTTTAACTGCTCAACATTGTTTTGAGACATCCCAACTCCATTGTCTGTAATTTTTATCTCGATTGCATCTATATCATTTTCAGCTGAAATAGCAATATTGCCCACACGCCCGTTTTGTATTTTTATTCCATGATATATAGCGTTTTCAAGCAGTGGCTGTAAGGTGATTTTAGGTATTTTTGCATCTAACATGTTTTGCGGGATATCAATAGTAAATTTAACAATGTCACCGTAACGTATATTTTGAATAATTATATATGATTTTGAATGTTCCAACTCCATCGCAAGGCTGATGATATCCTCCCCTTCGCTGAGACAAATTCTATAGTATTTAGAAAGAGCCTTAATTAAAGTAGAACTTTTTTCATCCTTATTTGTCTTTGCTTGCCAGTGTATGCACTCAAGCGTATTGTACAGAAAGTGGGGTTGTATCTGAGATTGCAGCAACTTTAACCGTATTTCGGATATCTCTTGTTCCTCTTCTTTAATTTGTTTCATCAGTAGATCGATGCGCTTAACCATGGTATTAAATCCATCGTTTAGCGTTTTTAAATCCTCCCCTACAGGAATATTATCTGCCTGTATGGTGGTGTTACCATCGGCAACCAAATTCATCTTGCCGATAATTGTTTTAAGCGGGGTATATAAATTTCTTACACCTTTATCAACCAAAAAATGATTAATTGCAAGTATTATAACTGCAATAATAACCACCAATATATTTGTTAAAAAAGTTGTTCGGTTCATCGCCTGTTGTGATACCGAGGCAAGGCTGTAGTATGGCCAACCTTCAACCTCTTCGTAGATATACAAAATATCACCGGAGGTAAAGCTTCCAAATTCTGCAGACAGTGGTTCTTCAAGGAAATTGTATGTAATCTCATCGCTTCCGAGTAAATATCCATGTTTGTCGATAATGTCATAGTCAACAAAAAGGTCGCTTTCCTCAACAAGACCTGCGGCAGAACTGTTAATGCCGATACATAAAAGCCCTTCCTCCTGTGCTATATGCATTGTGTCATACATCGGCATGTATATGTTGATTGTTTCACTGCTGCCACCTACATATGCATTACTTTGAGTTAAGCTAAATGTACTTGTTCCTACAGGTTTTGCGTTTTGATAATCTATCTGAAATGCCGAAATAAAGCGGCTGTAGTTGCTCTCCAATCTACCGGAGTATGCAAAATAATCCGCGCTGTTATTTTTAAGTGCAATATAGGTTATTTCAGGGTTAGACTCAGCCGCACTTTGCAGTATGCCGACTATGTCCTCCGTCAACTCCCAGTACCGTTCGTCAGAGGTGCTCTCAAGGCTTAAAAACTCTTGAACTGTGTCGTTAATATTTATGCTGTAGTATAAAGCCCTGCACACATTAAGTGAAGACGAGGTACTCTGTGCCGCACCGCTATTAGCATCGTTAACAATGGCGCGTGTCTGTTCGTTGATCATCCTATTAAACACAAAGCTGTTTAGTGCCACCAATAAAACAGTAACTGTAATTATAGAGACGCTTATCATTATCTTAATCTTTCTATCAAGACTAAAATATCCATATTTTTTTATTGGAGAGATGAACTTCATCATAATATTCTCAGTATAACACAGCTATGAGCATCGAGCAAGGCTTTTAAAACAATCGACAAAATTATCCTTTTACCGCACCGGCTGTCATACCTTTAACCAATTTGTCCTGGAAGATAATAAATAGAATTATCATAGGTAAAATACTCAAGGTAAGTATTGCCATGATTACCGGGGTATTCATTGTATATTGTCCCTGGAAATCCCAAACTGCAAGAGGGAGTGTTCTCGATTCAGGCGATTGTGTAAGCGTGTAGGCAAAAATAAACTCATTCCACATGGCAACACCATTGTATATCGCAAGGGTGGCAAGACCCGGCTTTGAAAGTGGCAGCATAATTCGAAAAAAGATAGAGTATCTGTTGCATCCGTCAATTGCTGCGGCTTCTTCAATTTCCTGTGGAATCTGTCTCATAAAGCCGGAAAGTATAAAAACTGATACCGGTACTCCAACTGCTATATATGGGCCTACAAGGCCCCATATGCTATCGTATGTGCCGAAATCTTTCGACATTTTGAAAATAGGTATCATTGTAACATGTACCGGAATCGCCATGCAGGAAACGATAAAAGCAAGTACTCCATTGGTAATCTTATGCTTAAACCTCGATAGTGGATAAGCAGCAAAAGCTGATAGCATCAAAAGCAGGAACAACGAAATTGCAAGAACAAACACACTGTTCATAAAATAGTTTACAAAGTTGTTCTGCAATACATCGATGTAGTTCGAAATAAAAAATGTATCGGGAAACTCGAATACGCCTTTTTGCAACATTTCAAACTGCTCTTTAAAGGAGTTTAAAACCATGAAATAAAAAGGAAGAAAAGAGATAACAAAATATGCTAAAGCAAATATCATTGCTATAACCCATGCGACAACGCTTTTTTTGCGTGAATTTTTCTCTCTAACTGCGGTTAGTTGAACAGACATATTACCTCTCCTTTCTGTTGGTAAGCTTCAGCGTAGTAAGGGAGAGCAGTGTAATAAGGATAAACATACCACCTGCAAGAGCTGAGCCATAGCCCATATTAAAGTTTGCGAATGATTCTTCATACATGTATGTAGCCATTAACTCGGTGGAGGTTCCCGGACCGCCTCCGGTTAAAACATAAACAAGATCAAAATATTTTAGTGAGCCAACCATCGAAAGTACAACTGCACTCTTTATTGAAGGTCCAAGTAATGGAAGTGCAACACGCCAAAAATATTGTCCTCTTGTGGCACCATCGATAATTGCTGCTTCATAAACATCGGGAGAGATGTTGGTGTAGCCAGCAACGAAAAACACCATATAAAAAGGGGTAAACTGCCAGCATATTACTCCAATAACGGTAAAAAGTGCTGTGTCGGGGCTTCCGAGCAAATCAATATTTGGTCCGCCAAAAAACTTCGAAACTGTGCTTATTACGCCGCCATTTGTTGCAAGCGCATAACGGAAAAGAAAACCAATTGCAACACTCGACATCAGCATGGGAACAAACCAAACTATCTTAAATATGTTGAACTTTTTTCCGCCCGCATCTAAAAAGGTAGCAAGTGCTATTCCGAGCGGTAGCTGTATTGATATGGATAATATCATGATAATAAGATTGTTGCGAAAAGCAAACCAAAACATATCATCGCCTACGAGCTCTGCCCAGTTGTCAAGTCCTATAAATTCCATATCCGCAGATATGCCATTCCAATCAAATGCGCTAACATAAAAAGTATTGATGATGGGGTAAAATACATAAACTATCAGTACTATCAGCACAGGAGCCAAAAAAACAGCACCCGAGATAAGCATACTGCGTTCATTTTTTGCCTTTAGTGAGTTGTTAAACATTTCGTATTGCCCTTTCTAAACTCAAGGCTCCCACGGCTACAGCCGGGAGAGCCTCATAGTCGATTAACATAAACGCAATATTAACCTGCGAGATATGCTTCCATTTCTGCTTGTAGTGCGGCATTTGCCTCTTCCGGTGTTATCTCAAGACCGAAAATTTGTTGAGAAGTGGATTTGTGTACATCTGCCACTGCCGGAGGTAGGTATTGGTCGTACCATAGCTGAACGTTGGAGGCACTGAGTGCAGCTTCCATAATCTGGATAGCAACCGGATCGGTCACATAGTCAAGAATGTTATTTACCGGAGGATTGTAGCCCTGCTCAGCAACGAACTGGATATTCTCCTCGGTGTAGAAACCATTGATAACCTCGAATGCAGCTTCCTGTTTTTCTCCTTCACAGTAGAAATGTAGGAACTGGTCGCCGATGGTTCCTATCTGTATGCTTGCATCAGCATCAGAACCGTCAACAGCTGGGAAGGGGAACCAACCGATATTTTGGTAAAATTCTTCGCTATCGTTGCGAAGTGAGCCTGTATTCCAGCTACCATGAACCATCATTGCAGCGGCCTCTTGGTATAGAAGTGCTCTATCTTGACCGTCATCGGGACTCATGGAGTTCATGCCTTCTGGGAAATATCCATTGTTAACCCATTCTTGAATTTTTTCACCTGCATATACATATGATTCATGTTCAAATGAACCCTCGCCGCTAACCGCTGCATTAAACGGATCTAAGCCTGCAAAACGAGTTGCGAGAGACATGAAATACATAGAGCCTGTCCACTGTGGTTGATTAGCAAGTGCAAAGGGGATAATTCCGTTTGCAACAAATGTATCAGCAGCGGCTTCAAGTTCGGAAACTGTAGTCGGAATAGTTACACCATACTCTTCAAACATAGCTTTGTTGTAAAAAACGCCTACGATAGAGGTGTTTATAAATGGAACACCATAGATTTCACCATTGTATGTACCCTGAGCAAGTGCAGCATCCATGGCCATTTCGCCAACAGGATTTGCCTCTACGAGTTCAGTCACCGGGAATGCAAAACCGGACTCTATGTACTCTATCATCGGGCCACCGGACCAGCTTGTGTAGATGTCAGGGCATTCTCCAGAGCTCATTGCGAGAACTATTTTCTCCTTGTATTGGTCATTAACAGTCGGAACCATGGTAACTGTATAACCTTCTGGTACTAGCTCATTGGCGATTGCGGTCATGCTTTCGTAAATAACTTTGTCAACGCCGGTGGTTCCAAGGTTCCAAAACTCGATATTCATATCTTCATTGTCTGGGGGTGGCGCTTCTGCGGGAGCCTCACTCTCGGTACTAGCCTCCGATGCGGGTGCTTGTGTAGTCTCTTCCTCCGGAGCGGAACAAGCCACAGCGGATAATGCCATCACGATTGCAAGAGACATTGCAAAAAGCTTTTTGGTTAATGATTTCATCCTTTCCTCCTAAAAAGTTTTATCGTAAGTGATAAATTGTGTATTAATTTATATCACTTTCAAATTATAACAGAGAAACAAGGCTTCTAGAATATAAATTTCTATACAGTTATATAAAATTTCTATCCCTTTTCGCAACTTATTTCACTACATTAACAAAAAAACATATAAATTTTAGTGCAATTTGCACACATAAAGCTTTGTTAGCATCTTTGCGTAAACAACCCATGCTGATAATATAATTTATTGATTCACTTCATAAGGTAAATCATCATATTAACCATTAACCGAAAATTGACAGCACTTAGCTTTTATGTTAGAATGCCTATGTGCTGACCGGTCGGTACTTGTATGAAGATATAATATTTAAATTTAGGGTGAACTACACAATGGATACAAGAAAAAAAATACAGCTTGTTGCAACTAAGTTATTCTCGGTGCATGGTTATGAAAATTGTTCGGTAGACCGAATTGCGCAGGAGGCAGGAGTTTCAAAAGGTGCAGTATACTATTGTTTTAAAAGCAAAGTCGATATATTATGTTCAATCGTTGAGGATGGTTTATCAAATTTTGAACAAGAGGTCATGCAGACAATACATCTAACCCACGACAGCTCAACCGCTTTTGAAAGAGCTGTTAACAAATATGTGGATTTGTTTTTTTGCAATCGAGATTTGTGTACTATTGTGATGAGAGATTTGTTGTGTACCAGAAGTATTATTGCTGAAACTAAAATCACAGCATTAATGAATAATTTATTTTGTTTTACAGCGTTAGTGATACGAGAGGGGCAACTCGAAGGTATAGTAAATGCAACTGATGCGAAATTACTTGCAAAAACTGTTTGCGCTGTTCTTTACGGTTATATATTGTTCCCTGGGAGTGGCGACAAAAACGAAGCAGTTATGACTATTAAAAACATGCTTAAAAAATAGGTTGCATTAATTGCTATGAAACACAAAAAGCTTCTTTATTTCAAAAAGCCTAAAGAAGTAATCGATTTTTTATTGTTCATGATTTCCACATCCTACATTGCTCAATCCTTGCGCCACCGTCTCCGTGTTCTTTATCAAATGAATATTGTGTTAAAAGCTCGCACGGAATTTGAGGACACTGCCCGCAATGCACAAAACCTCTGTTTTGACAGCAAGCGGCGACAGGACATTTTCCGTGAAATGGATTTCCGTTAGTTTCGATACAGCCTCCACAGTTATGGCTGTCTTTCCAAGCACAACCTGTGCAGTGCAGTCCGCAACGTGAGTCTACTTTGTCGGTAAAAATAAATTCGCTCATATACGTTCACCTTTCCTGTTAGCACAATGTTTTGAGCGTTTTGTCAAAATTTAAGTCGTGAGACTTAAAAGCTCAAAACTTAATATATGAAACGTAAGTTTCATATTCCCTCCGTTTTATTTCTATTGTAACACTACTAACACGACAGCTGTATGTCGTGTTCATTTGTATTTATTCAAAATATTTTCAGCAGTGTTTTTAAGCTTTTCAACAAATTCTATAGGCTCTGTTACCTCTACTTTATCGCCGAACTTTAAGAACCACAACACTGCTTTGTCTGGGTCTGTAAATCCCCAGTGAATTTTAAGTTTTCCGTTTTGTAAGACTTCAAAACTGTTAGGACTGTATTCCTCTACGAGTTTAAACTTTTCACTGCTCTCAAAAATTGCAGTAATAAAGTAGTCGTCAGTCATGTGAGTTCCGAGTTCTTTTTTCTTTTCTGGAATTTCACGAGGGGTAAAAC
>CAYJDA010000021.1:0-40626 GCA_964368815.1 uncultured Oscillospiraceae bacterium | reverse complement strand
GCCGCAAAAAATCAAACGACGAGAACCAAGCCTCTCAACATGCAACATACTAGATAAATACTCTTTTACCACTTTTAATTTGAAATCATAACTATATTTTGCCATGAAAATACCGACCTCCAATCGTTAGATTTTTTAGGTCTAACGTTTGGGGGTCGGTACAGTTGATAGGTGCTTTTGTATAAACAGTTCTAAATACTGTATCATACTATCTTGTGCCGGCTAAATCTTTCCAAGTCTATCCCCGTAGTGGTCTAGGCAATGGTCAAACATAATTTCCACATAGAATAAACCTCTGTAAAACGGGTGTTTTACAGAGGTTTTTGGAGCGAGTGACATGACTCCCAAGGCTATATTTTTTGCCGATACGCAAAAAATATTCGGTCGGGCTTTGCCCTCCCTCGTCGCTCATAAGCTCACATTGTTCGCTTTTTGCTCCACGCCGGTTCAAGTCTTGCACTTCGGAAAAAACAGCAAAACCGACAGTCCATCGGACTATCGGTTTTGAGTTTTTTGGTCCGAGTGACATGACTTGAACATGCGGCCTCTTGACCCCCAGTCAAGCGCGCTACCAACTGCGCCACACCCGGATTTTGGTATGCTGTTTTTATATATAACATATCTTTCAAACAGCATTTGAATTTTACCATGAATTGTAGTTTTTGTCAATCGTTTTGTTGGTATTAAGTATAAAATATACAAACCTTAGTGAATAGTGCAGGATGTTTATTGACCGGTTGCTATCTTTGTGTTATGATAACAATATTAAGTGAACACTCATGTGTTACAGGAGGGTTGTGTTGCAGTAAAGGGTCTCAAAGGGGTTGCATATAAATCAACATGAGGTGTTCTAAAGATAGTTAATGAATTAAAAGAAGGTATAAAATAAATGAAAAAACTATTAAAACCATTAATTGAGCACATAAAGCAGGATAAAATTGCATTTAGAATTTATGTAGTTTTGCAAATACTAATAATAATAACCATGGTGCGCTCCTTTTTTAGGGAGGAATATCAAAGTATGTTAGTTTGTGTACTAACTACGGTTTTGCTTTTGATGCCTGCAATATTTGAGCGAAGGCTGAAAATAAAGCTTCCAACTACCCTTACCGTAATTATATTGTTTTTCATATATGCGGCAGAAATTTTGGGTGAAATAAACGAATATTATTTAAGGTTTGAAGAATGGGACACAATGCTTCACACCGTTAATGGCTTTTTATGCGCCGCCATTGGAATTGGAATTATCGACCTGTTAAACACCTCGAAAAAGACGAGCCTCAACCTCTCGCCAATATATGTTGCGGTAGCTGCCTTTTGTTTTTCCATGACCATAGGTGTTTTATGGGAGTTTTTTGAATATGGTGGAGACCTTTTGCTAAAAACCGATATGCAAAAAGATACGGTGATTGATACTATAAGCTCGGTGGAATTAAACCCTGAAGGAGTTAATGTTCCGGTAACGATAGACGGAATAAGTGAGGTTACCGTAAACGGCGAAAAGCTACCTGTTAACGGTTATTTAGATATAGGCCTGCACGATACCATGTTCGACATGTTTGTAAACTTTGTTGGGGCTGTTGTGTTTAGCGTTATTGGTTATTTTTACGTTAAGGCAAAGGGTAAAGGTAAATTTGCCAATAAATTTATTATGACTGTTGAAAAAGACAAGGATTAAACCATTTGAAATACAGCCCGATGATATGCTATAATAATGGCTAATCATCGAGCTGTTTCTATGATGGTATTAGGATATTTGAGATGGAATTATTATGAGTAGATTTTTAACCGATTCTAAATCTTTATTGGTGGAGTATGTTCCGGGCGAACAGCCACGCCGTGGTGAGTTTATTAAGTTAAACACAAACGAAAGTCCTTTCCCTCCTCCTATAAAGGCTGTTATGGGTGTTGCCGACGTTGCCGCAGAGGTTAATATTTATAACGATACCGGCTGCGTTGCACTAACCGAAGCATTCGCAAGGCTTTATGATGTTGGTGCGCAAAACGTGATTTTTTCGAACGGCTCCGACGAGATTATAGCCTTTTGCTATCTTGCTTATTGCAACTCGGTGAGAAGCAGCTACTGCGAAGATATCGACAATTCCAATAATTTAAATACAAACGTTTCTCTTATCTACCCTGATATCACCTATGGGTTTTACCGAGTTTTTTCTGAGCTTTTTGAGGTGAACGCTAAGGAAATACCGTTAAAGGACGATTTTACAATAAATATATCGGACTATATTGGCAATAATTCTACCGTTCTCATAGCAAACCCCAATGCGCCAACCGGAATTGCCTTAACCGTAAACGAAATAGAACACATAGTTGCCGGTAACCCTGATAATATTGTTATTATCGACGAAGCATACATTGCATTTGGAGCTGAAAGTGCTCTACAGCTTACAAAAAAATATAAAAATTTAATAGTAGTGGGAACCTTTTCAAAGTCCAGAAGCATGGCAGGTGCGCGCCTTGGATATGCCGTTGCCGACAGCGAACTTATTTGCGACCTTAACCGGATAAAATTCTCCTTTAACCCCTACAACGTTAACGCCATGACGCAGTTTCTCGGGAGAATTTCTATAGAAGAGAAGGACTACTATAATAACTGCATTAATACAATAATAAATGAAAGGGAGAAGTTTACCGAAAAGCTTAATACTCTCGGCTTTAAAACCCTACCCTCTAAAGCAAACTTTGTGTTTACCATGCACCCCGACATAAAGGGGGAGGATATATATAATCGCCTACGTAACGATAAAATTCTGGTGAGACGGTTTGACAGCGAGAAGATAAAGGAATATCTGCGAATCTCGATAGGCACCGAAAAGGATATGCTGGCTGTGGCACAAAGCCTTGAAAAAATTATTAAAGGGTAATGTTTTTTATCGCCCAAGAATAACGTAATCATTTTGCTCATACAAAACGGTGAATCCTTCCGAGGAGGGAATTTCGGCATTGTAAAGCAGAAGATAATCGATGTTTAAATTCTGCATTCGTTCGATACTAACATCACCGTTAAAAAAATCATCGCTATAGTGTCGGTCGCTATAAGAGGTGGCAATCAAGCTACCCAGAGGGTGATTGGTTGCTATTACCGATTCATTCTGCGTATTTTGTCTTATATATTGCGTTGCTTCTATAAATGCCGGCTCAACCATTTGGGTCTCCTCCATTTCTATATAACCGAAGCTTTGAAGTTGAGCCGTAACTCCATCATACATTAAAAATGAGAGGTTAAACAAACCTATAATTACCGAGACCGCAACCGTTGACTTAACAATTATTCCGGGATAGTTAAACATTCTTGCTGCAATAATAGCGCCGCATAACAACGAAAGGGAGGAAAGCGATCCGTAGCTTCCCTCTAATATGAAGGCTGCGATTACCGAAAATATCGATGTTGCAATAAGCATCAGGCTTGCAAAGCCGGTGCTTTTTAATCTTTTAACCGAAAAAACAAACTGCTTAACCAGAGCGGTAATTATGGGTAGCAATGCAAAAAACACCGATACAGTAAAACCAATTGGCAGTAGAATATAATATAATATAGGCGATAGTATGTAGCTTTGCCTTAACAAACCGTCCAGCTGAACACCCTGTGGCAGTCCATCTGATATGTTAAGAGCTGAATAAAAATCAAAACACAGTACGCCAAACAATGCACAACAAGTTATAAAAAGAAGATATATCTTTAGTCGAAACCTACCTGTTAAGCTAAAAACAATAACTACTGCGGCAATTGCGCAGAGCATTATGCCGGCATATTCAGGCCCTGAAAAACAAAGCAGTGCATAGCCGATAACCGCCGGAATTAATCCGTTATAACCGGCGGCTTTTAATCCTCGTTCAAAGGCGAGGATAACAGAAGCCGCAACCGCAAGACTTAGGCTAAACTCTCCCGAGCTTAGCAGAGCCTCGGCAGTAAAAAATCCACCCTCAAAGCCCGGAAAAGTAAAGGGGGAGGCCATCAGAAATATTGCAGTTGCAAGTAGTGCTTTTTTGCGGTTTTTAAGTATTCTGTCGGCAAGACTGTAGAGCGATACACACAGCATAATAAGTGATAATATCGGAAGATAAAAGGCGAGGGTTGAATAGGTGGAAATTCCGGTTAACTCAACGAGTGCCGACGCTAAAATGTTGTAGAGTGTCTGTTCTTCTATGGGCGTTGTGGTAAGCGAGGCTATATGATTATATAAATGCTCAGGCGCTGTAGGAAGTGGGGCAAATACCGGTAGAGCCACGAGGGGAAGCATCGAAAACGAGAATATTATAATCGGAACACTAACCATCTTAAGGGAGGGTATGCTTAGATTTTCTTTATTTGAATAAAGAGTAAAAAACCCCATTGCGCCAACCAATGGAGGTAAAGCATAAAATAGTGATGAAATATCGGTTAAAAGGTATGCAACATAAATAAGGGTGAAAAAGGTTACACCAACCGGCAGTGCTGAGGCAAAATAACAGTCCTTAACTCCGCAGTGCATACAGATATAAACGCCGGGTAAAATAATGTAGAGCAGAAAGGCAACCGTTGTTATAACTGCCGATATTACAGACCCGCCACTCCAAAGTAAAAAACAACAAAGGGTAACCATTGCCGCAATAAATGTTGTTTTGTTGGATAAAATTTTTTCCATTTTTTATTTATCCGCAACCTGTTTATCATTAATCATTCCAGCTGCCGAAACCATAGAAATTCCCATGATGCACGCAACCATAGAGCTACCGCCAGCTGAAAAGAAGGGCAGAACAATTCCTACCACCGGTATCACGGCAAGGTTCATGGCAATGTTGATTACAGCCTGACCGATAATAAGAGCAAAGACACCGTAGCACATTATCCTATATCTCGTGTTGGTGCATCGCTGTGCTAAAATTAGAATTCTGATTCCTATAATACACAACAACAATATGGTTACTAACATGCCGATAAGGCCAAGCGATTGGCCGATAAAAGAGAAAATAAAGTCGTTATGGCTATTTGGTACATAGTAGTGCTCGGTGTTTAGCAAGCCTACTCCGTATAGCTGTCCGGACCCAATTGCAGTTAGACTTCTTGTTTGTTGAAACATAACATCGGGATAAGCCTCGGGGTCAAAAAGTCCGAGTATGCGCTGTTGTTGATAGGGTAGCAACATGTCGAAGCCGATTGTAACCATAAATATCGCGCCGGCAAAAAAACTTCCGATAACAAAAAAAACATTCAGCCCTGCCGATATTAACATAACTAAAGCGATAACCGCAATTACAATAGCGGCGCCGTCGTCTCCCTGAAAATGAGCAACTGCCATAACCACGCCGAGATGCGCAAGGGCGAGCAGTATCGGTAACGGTCGATTTATCTTACCTTTAAAATGGTTAAGCTGTATTGCATAGGTTGCTATAAACACAAGCTTATACATCTCGGTAGGCTGAAAGCTCAGCCCCGGCAGTATTGAAATCCACGCCTGTGCATCACTTTCGCCCGGAGCATAACCCACAACAAAGGTAGCGGCAACCGCCAAAGCCGCTAGTATCGTAATTACATACCAGTACTTAAAAAGTCTGTCTAACCCCAGAATAATCACTACGGCAGATGCAATAAAACCTACAACTATTGCAGCAATTTGGGTGTATGCATCGCTATAATCGGTGAAAAACGAATGTCCCACCGCAAACAAAACTACAACCGAAATGCCGCAACAAAGCACTACTGCTATAAAAAGCGGTATATCAACATAGGCTCGAGTTAAGGACTTCTCACCTTCTTTCAAATTAATGACCATTCCTTTCTTAAATAGTGCCGGCATGAGTTAAAACTATTTTATTTTGTTTTAATTGGTATTTAGGGGAAAACACAAAACGATTTTAAAAAATTAATCTATAAACTTCGTATACAATTCCGCTAATAGATGTAGATGGCAATGCACAAATAGTGTAGAATATTTCCCGCCAATACAAACATATGCCAAACTGAGTGCATAAACTTCTTGTTTATTGCATAAAAAATTATACCGCCTGTATAGGATAAGCCACCGCAAATTAAAAGCACAACCCCAATTATATTTAGCGAATCAATAATGTCGGGTAACATCCATACTGCCGCCCAGCCCATAATAATATATAGAACAAGCGAGAGTTTTTCAAAGCGCTTTAGAGCAAAGATGTTTGTAAGTATTCCTGCTACGGTGCAAAAACACAGTAGCCAGAAAACAATATAAGCCATGTTATTCCCACGAAGCAAAACCAGCGTGAAAGGTGCATAGGTAGAAGTTATTAAAACAAAGATACTGCAATGGTCCATTATTCTGAAAAAACTTTTAACCCTCGGAATAGGAAAAGCATGGTAAAGGGTACTCATGCAATAGAGCAAAACCATTCCAAAGCCAAAAAATGCCGCCGAAAATATTCCAATCCAGTCGGATTCGTAAACTGCAATGGTTGTTAAAATGCCTGTTCCGATTAGTGCTAAAACTGTACCCACTCCGTGGGTTACCGAGTTAAATATTTCTTCGCCTATGGTATATCTTTTATTTCCAATCGCCATTATCGATATTCCTTTCAGTCGTTTTTCAGCTCAACTACTGCTGCATAAATGTTTTGCGAAAGTGCCCGAAATTTTTGTTCATACTCAGTTTGAATAGAAAAATATTCAAAGCCGCTATTCTCGGAAAGTTGTTCGGTTTTAAAAGGTACGGCAAGCTGGCACTGCTCAAAATATTTTAGCGAATGCCGATAAAGCTGTTCATCATCTGTTTTAAAATAAAGCTTCGCTCCAGGCACGGTAAGGTTTATATAATGATTTAACAGCGTCGGGTAGGTTAATCTGCGCCGATTATGGCTACGCTTAGGCCAAGGATTGCAAAAAAAGATAAAAATATTTTCTATCTGATCCTCAATATCGATACACCCATCTATTGCATAAGCATCAAAGCTTGTTACCCTTAAATTAGAAGTCTGTGGATACTCCTGTGTTATCAACCGACATCCACCCACCAAAACATCTAAACTTTTATCAACGGCCAATATATTTTGTTCGGGGTAACGTTTTGCAAATTCAACCGAAAATCTCCCAAACCCACAGCCAAGCTCTAACGAAAGGGGTTGTTTATTATTAAAAAGTTCCTGCCAGCTACCTCTTTGCTCAAAAGGATTTGCAACAAAAAAGGGATGCTCGGGAAGTTGCGCCACTGCCTTTGGTTTATGTCTTAATCTCATGGTTAAACGCTCTATAATTGTATAAATAGCCGAAAATAAAAATCCGAATCAGCCTTGCAAGGCTTTGGATAGAATAATTCTACCACAAATTCTTATTATTGTCTATTCAAAAAAAGGTTTATATGTTAAAATAGTATCTAAAGAGATATTATAATGGTATTATATGAAAATAGTGCGATATATTTTAGCAATAACACTAGCAATTTCACTTGTTAGCTGCTCTGCGGATAATAGCTACGAAAATCTACCGCCGGTAACAGCGCCTACCGAGGATTATGTTCCGGCCGCCGACAAACTAACAGTTTCGGTATCCTCCTCGGTTTACGACAATATTCTTGCGTTGTTAATGCTCTACGAAACGTTGGAGGGAGTTGAGGTTACGGTGGAGGAGATTACCGAAAGTAACCTTGCAGCGGCAAAAGGCAGCCTAATTATCGCCGATAACATTTATAATGTTAACGAGATTTCCCGCGGTAATGGAATAGTTCCTATTTCAGAACTCGCTTCACCGCTTTTAGCCGCCCTCGCCGACTCGGTTCCGGACTATCTCTATTCAGGAGAAAAAGTTGCTTTTTTACCGGTAGGTATCGATGGATATGCATATCTATGCAACACCACCTTGTTGGGAGAAATTCTCGGTGAGCCCGATAAAAATGCTCTTGCCGACAATCTGCGCAAAGCTTCTGTATCTCAATGGGAAACAGCGGTAGAACAGCTTTTTGCGCTTATAACAGGCTCAACCGAGGAAGACATTCTTCGGCTCTCATCAGCTGAATACACACTTTCAGGCGAGCTTCCCGAGAGCATAGAAAATTTGGTTGCCCCCTATGCGATAAACCTATCCTCTCCCTCGGCAATCACTAAACCATTATCGACGGCTTTAAACGCAATACAGCTACAGCCGGATGCTAACGAGATGGTACTGCAAAGCTATGTCGAATTTATCGAGGCAGAGACGTCTATGACGGCAACTGCAACCGGTCTGCTGGAACCCGGAGCACCGCTTGAGGAGCTAACCATAGAAACTGCCGCCGCACTTTACGAACAGGACAAAGTTCTGTTTTTTAGAACCGATCTGTCTACCGCCTTTAGATATTTGAGCGAGCAAACACTTGCAGAAACGGTGATATTTCCGCTCAAACTTCCCATCGAGGGTATGGAAGACAGCACCCACAGCTATATGCTAAGCTCGGCAATAACGGTAACAACTCCATTTGTTTTTGCTGTTTCCAACACCGAAGATGCCGCTCAATATGAAGCGGCAATGGACTTTTTGGTCTGGTTTTATTATTCCGAAACCGGTAAAAGCTACATCACAGATACGTTGGGACTTTTAGAGATTAACCACAGTACAGCAAAAAACCCCCTCTCGGTACAGCTTGCCGACTATATCGAAAATGATAACGTTATGAAGGACATGTTGTTGTTCACACCGCCCGAAGATATAGCAAGGGCAGAGCAGTTAATACGAGAAAACTATTTAACGCTGGAGGAATGGTCTGCCGACACAGTAACAACACTAACCACAGAGCTTAACGAAATTTTTTAATATTATCGTTACAAGAGATGAGCGAAAGGAGCAGGGAAATGGAACTGAAAAAATTAAAGGTGCCTCAGGCGATTGAAGAATTGGTTTTTCAGGTTGCGCCGGAATTTATAGATAAATTTATAAGTTTAGACCATGAAATATGGACGAAAATGCTTGCCGGATATGATGGCTTTATTCGTAAAGAAACGTGGGTAAACGATATGAATAAAGGTGAAATTACAACGATAATTTATTGGGAAACCTTGGAGAAGTGGAAAATAATACCCGAAAACGAATTGGCAAAAACACAAATAGAGTTTGATGCCGCCATGGGCAAAGATAATTATAAATTTATAGCGGCTCATCACGAGGGCAATCAAAAATATTTAGTAACAATTTATGAATAATCATGTATGTTTTCATTTACTTTGAAATAATAATGGAGGAATTATTGAATATATGAGTTCATGTACTCAATAATATAAAATATGAAAAAAGAAATTTTTAATCCGGGGCAGGTAATAGAACAACTGCATTTTACCGTGAAGCCGGAAATTATAGAAACATTCATAGAATTAGACGCCCAAATATGGACAAAAACCTTAGCTAAGCAAATAGGTTTTATTAAAAAAGAGTTATGGGTCGGCAGCAATGGTAATGTGTATACCAATACATATTGGAAAAGCATGCAACATTGGCAGGATATAGATAAAAATTTGTTAGATAAAACCCAAAACGATTTTGATAATGCAATAGGCAAGGAAAACTATACTTTTAATAATCCATTACACATTGAAAATCAAAAGATAAAAGTTATGGATTATATAAAACAATATTAAACAAAAGGAGGAAAACCATGGGAAGAAAACTTGGGATACTACACCCTATCTCAGCATTGGATTCGCCTTACGGGATAGGTTCGCTTGGAAAACCCGCAAAAAACTTTGTTGATTTTTTGGTTAAAACAGGCGCTAAATGCTGGCAAATTTTGCCGATTGGCCCAACGGGATATGGGGATTCGCCGTATCAATCTTTTTCCTGCTTCGCCGGCAACCCCTATTTTATAGATCTCGATATTCTAAAAACTCAAAAGCTATTAACCGCCGCCGAGGTTAATGCCGCAAAGGTTGACGGTAATTTAATAGATTACGGCCAACTTTATGAAACAAGAGAGGCGACCTTAAGGCTGGCTTACCAAAAATTTTTAAAAAATTTGCCTGATGATTTTTATCAGTTTTGTGAGCAGGAAACAAACTGGCTTAGCGACTATGCAATGTTTATGGTAGCAAAGGAGGAGAATAACGGCAAACCCTATACCGAGTGGGAACCCGGACTTGCAAAACATGAACCGTTGTTTATGGGCGAGTTTTGGCGCTCTCGGCAAACCGAAATTAACTTTTATCGTTTTTGTCAGTATGTATTTTATAAACAGTGGTTCAACCTAAAAGAATACGCTAACAGCAAGGGTGTTGAGCTTATAGGAGATATTCCGATATATGTATCTTCCGACAGTGTGGAGGCATGGGCAACCCCAAAATTGCTGTTGATGGGAGACGATCTTAATCCTTCGGTGGTTGCAGGTTGTCCGCCGGACTATTTCAGCAAAACGGGACAGCTTTGGGGAAATCCGATATATGACTGGGAACAGCACAAGGCAGATGGATACAGCTGGTGGATAAACCGAATTAAAAAGGTTTTAACCATCTACGATACCGTAAGAATAGACCATTTCAGGGCGTTCGACACCTACTATACCATACCCTACGGCAGTAAGAATGCTATGCAGGGCGAGTGGCGAGAAGGTCCGGGTAGAGAGTTTTTTGATCGATTATTTGAAAATATTTCAAAGCCGTCAATAATAGCTGAGGATCTCGGCGATCTTTTCGACAGTGTTAGAGACCTTTTAAAATACACGGGTTTTCCCGGCATGAAGATTATCCAGTTCGCATACGACACGGTGGATTCCTCCTACCTCCCGCACTACCACGAACAAAACGTGGTAATCTATACCGGAACGCATGATAATGCTACCCTTATGCAGTTTATTAAATCAGCCCCAAAATCTACAAGAACAAGAATTGCTGAGTATTTTGGCTGTGAGGACAATAACGAAGCGCTGTATAACAGCTTAATTCGTGCCGCCATAGCAAGTGTCGCTAACCTTGTTATTATACCGATTGGCGATTTTTTAAGGATGGGGTCTGAGGGGAGAATTAACACGCCCTCCACCCTTGGAGGCAACTGGCAATTAATAGTGAAAAACGATTGCTTAACTAAGGAGCTTGCTAAGGAAATTAACAAGCTTGTAAAAAGATATGCAAGATAGCTCACTATAATCAATCAACTTGAAAAACGTTACAACTGTTTTTTTCACACAAAGTGTGCAATTGAAGATTTTTAAAAACATAATTTTTTTCAAGTTGAACTACTATATATAAGTTTTAGAGTCTTTGTTGTAATTTTCACCACGTCGGAAATGCCGACACCTTCAAATAAAAAAACACCTCTTATGAGGTGTTTTTTTACTCTTAAAGATTTGGGTATTAAAAATACCTGTTTGGGATTAAGCCTGCTCCTCTTCCTTCATACGAGCGAAGCACTCGCTACAGTAGACCGGACGGTCTTCACGAGGCTTAAAAGGAACCTTTGCTTCGCTATTACAGCTTGCACAGGTAGCTACAAACATCTCACGATTTTCGCGGCTGTTTCTCTTGCGGGAATCACGGCAGCTCTTACAACGCTGGGGCTCATTCTCAAAGCCACGGCTTGCGTAGAACTCCTGCTCACCTGATGTGAATACGAATTCTGCATTACACTCTTTGCATACTAAGGTCTTGTCTTCAAACATGGGTTATCTCTCCTTTGGGGGTTTTCAGGCCGAAAGCTACGCCGGGAATCGGTTTCGTCTACTCGGGCTTTTATGTTCAGGCAACTTTTGCCTAAATCCTAGTGGTCAGTTTTTTGCGTACTCGGTAAAGTGCGTTGTCTACAGATTTGGTCGATATGTTGCATAGTTTTGCAATGTTGCTGTAATCTACCCCATCAAGATATGCAAAAAGAACTTGTTTCTCGAGGCTTGTTAGCTCTTCGTCGATACGTCTGCGTAATATTTGATATTGTTCGTTATTAATTGCCATCTGCTCGGTGCTTACCGTGGTGATTGTTTCACTTAGCGGTAAAGCCGTGCTGAGTGGTAGGTGCTTTTTACGGCCGGCACTTCTCACGGCCGACAGAATACCGTTAGTAATACAACGATAAGCATAGGTTGAAAACTGGGCCTCTTCTTTCTCGTTAAAGCGTTCTACCGCTGAGAAAAGCCCTATCAACCCCTCCTGCACAAGATCATCAAATTCAATTCCGAAACCTGAGTAGTGTGAAGCCAGATGGTTAATTCTACCTGAATTTGCAACAACTACAGCCTCCTGCGCCTCTATGTCGCCGGACTTTGCACGTCGGACCGTATCATTATCAAGCTTCATCTATAACACCATTTTTCGACGATAATATTAGTATAGTCTACATTTTAGCATTTGTCAATGATTTGTAAACAAATTGTAATAATAATTGTGCAGAATACAAAATCAAGGTATTGCTATCTTTTTTTACATATCTGCACAGATTTAATACTATGCTTAAGCGTCAACCCCTAACAGCCTGTCGAACTGCTCCATAACATGGTTGTAGGTATCCATGGTAATCTGTGGCATACCTTCGCCTGTTTCGAGGTTAAGCCCTGCAGCGGCAAACCCCTGCATAACGGCTTCCTTCATTTCGGCGAGCATTTCGGGATCATCACCGGCAATATAGGTTGCCATAGTTAATAGTCGCTCTGAAACGGATTCAACCGAGTAAGCACCACCCGCAGCTATTGCCTCAGCAGCTCCTTCGGGAGTTGTTGCCGGAGGCGGGTATGCAGCATCGATACTACCGAAAATGTCGATTAACAGGTTTGAGGAATCTTCGCTCAACTCAAATTCAGCGGTAACACCTGCTTGGGCTTCAAGGTTTTTACTTATTGCCTGTTGCATCATCAAAATGGTGGACTCAATCTGCTGCCTTTTAATCTCGTTAACCTGCTCTTGGGTAAGCCTCTTGGGCGGTTCGTAGGTAACGCTCTCGCTAACCTCACCCTGAGACTTAAAGGTGTCGTACCGTTTAGCAGAGTTTGCACTCTTAACATTAGCGTTTACATCATCTTTTTGGTTTAAAGAAGTAACTGCAGTTACGCCTTGTGTATTTAAAATATTCATAACTGTCCTTTAAAAAAATATATACTACCTATATATCATATCGACCGGTAGAATTAAAAAATTAGCGTTATGATTAAAAAATAAGCAAAATTTGATTTTAAAAAGGATTTATGCTATAATCTCCACCTACAATGTATTTCGTAGGGTGTTAGGTTAGGGGATATTTATATGATAAAGGTGTTAATGATTTGCCATGGCAATATTTGCCGCAGTACCATGGCGGAATTTGTTTTAAAGGATATGGTTGAAAAGCGCGGCATGTCGAAGAGGTTTGTTATAAATTCAGCCGCTACCAGCCGTGAAGAGCTGGGGAACGATATTCACCCCGGAACAAAAAGAAAGCTACGTGAACAGGGTATCCCCTTTGAATCTCGAAGATCTGTTCGGGTAACTCAAAGTGATTATGAGTACTACGATTATCTTATATGTATGGACAAAAACAATATAAGAAACTTAAGCAGAATTATTCCTGCCGATCCACAGAGTAAAATAACTTTACTGCTGGAATTTGCGGGCAAGAATCAGGACATTGCCGACCCATGGTATACCGGCAATTTCGATATTACCTACGAAGATGTAGTTATCGGTTGCGAGGCGTTTTTAAATAAGGTTCAACCTTAAAATTCGTTTTGGCTAAAAATGTTAATAATATAAACAACAGTATGAGTGGGTGAATGGTGGATAGGTACATTACATAGGTATCTATGGTAAAGCTTGCAACCTGAACAAAGGCAATAATAAAGCAGCGGAAAATTGCCATCATAATTATGCCAAAAGATATCAGCCAGAGCAAGGTATCCCGGGTAAGGCCGTTTTTAAGATCTTTAATTCGTTTAATCTGAACAACAATTGCCGCTAAAAAGGCAATCGGTATTAAAAACATATAAGGCAGTCGCAGGGCATCAAAAACCCTGTAAATTAAAAGGGAAATTGGGTGATAATAGGGTGCTGTTCCTCCGGCAACTGCCGCTACGTTAGCGGTGCTATGTAAAAATTCTTCCATTGCAACAATATCAGCCGGCTCACCAAAAGTTCGGTGTTCACTCATATAACAGGAGGTATCCTGAAACGTTAGGGTGTACCAAAAACTATTAACAGCTTCCCCTATAACCGGAAGTATATAACTGCTGCGTATGGGGGGCATGGTGGAATTTCGCTCGCCGAACCGTGATGGCAGTATATTTTCGTCGCAAAGATAGTTAATTTCATCGGCAACATTTTGCCAAAACTGCTGTGCCGTTATTGCATCTTCATATATCGAGAGCCTGTTAGCGGCATCTCGCAGCGCCCAGTAAAATCCTCCGGAAGAATAGTCGATATATTGTTCTCCCGTCTCGGGGTTGGTTTGAACATAGCCGTAGCGGTTAAAAAAGTCTTCACTCTCAAGATGTTCTTCAAAAGGTGTTAAAAGCTGAACATTGTCGTATAGCTGTCGGCGTACCGAGTAAGGGATACTTATCTTTTCGTCGCTCCAAAAAACTTCCTCGTCGGCCGGTTCAACGCGGGTCATAGCGCCTATAACAGCCGAAAATTCACCCGAGGAAAAATCGCTTATTATAAACCTGCCGTAATAAATTAGATTCATACCGCAGTATAAAAGGATTAAAGCTGCCGTAATAACATATGGAATAAGCAAACAAACCAGCCTTTTAATTGTTGCCCGTTTCTCTTTAATAAGATAAATAACGGTTATAATCCCCGCTACTATCGTGAAGGGGAAAACCCAGTAGCCGTCCTCCCTAAAAAGAACAGCCCATCCTAAAGTCAAACCCCCTATAATAAGGTAGGGTAGACTTTTTTTTATGTCCTGATTAATTCGAAGAGCAACCGCAATAAAGCAGACAAAAATTGCAAGGCAAAGATAGCCGAAAATGCTATCTCGGTATGGGCGAAGGGTAAATTCCGCTACGGTTGCAGGGTTGTAAAGCAGAATAATAAAAAGGCAGAGTTTTTGCCATTGTTGATGGACAACTACCGATAAAGCCAGCACACTTAATAAACAAACCATAGCAATAAACAGCTGGTTGCCAACCAATATAGGTATAGATAGAGTGTGTAACAAGGCCTCCCAAAAAGCAAAGCCCATGTGCTTGCTTAGCGTGAGGTGACCGTATTCGCCGAGCCAATCTCCCTTGGTTAGCGAAAGAGCCGCCTCATACATTAACCCATCGTCAATAGGTGCGGGCAGTGCCAGGTAGATATGCTGAACCAAGGCAAGAATCAACTTGCCGCAGACCGCAACAAAAGCTATAACAAAGTAAAGCCATTTTGGAATATCCCGAGTAAATAAATTATTCCTGAGGCTGTTGATTAAACTCAAGGTTGTCGAACTCCTCTACACTGGTAACTCCGGTGAGACTCTCGCTGAACGTTATCTTAACCCTGTCTCCCGGCTGGGTGATTGCAAGCTCTGCCGAAACCGAGGCGGCGATATTAAACAGGAGATCATCGTTGTTCTCTAAAATCATTCTGTAATAAAGTTCGGTGCCCGCCTCCGGAGCTATACGAAGAACATTTCCTGTTAATTCTTCCGGCTCGATAGACTCGTCCAGAGAAAGGTCGGCATTCGGATTTTGTGAGAGAGCTTCGCGATAGCTTTGGCGAGCCTCATCTATACTCTCGCCAACACCCACAACTAAAAAGTCTTTAACCGATACCATTGCATACTGCTTTATAAGTCCATCACGGTCTTTTAAGGTCATGAAATAGGTGGGAACGGAATCCATGTTAATAATAACAGGGAAGGTTGCATAGTAGCCGAACTGCTGAACCTTGCCTTCTGCACTGCCCTGTGCCGCATATTCCGTAGCGCCCGCCATCTGATACATAATAGGTTCTTTGGTAACCATATCAACCATAACAAAGCCGATTGCACTTTCGTCGGCACCTACCGAGGTTATACCGGTAAATAGGTAGCAACGGCCATCGTTATAAACAATGATGTGTCCGTCCGAGGTTTGGTATTTATCCTTGTCTGAAAAGTTAAATACGCCGTGGACATATTGGCCTTTATTGTTAATCTGGTTAATTATAAAGCTTTCCGGCTGAACTCGGTCGACCCACTCGGGAACTTCGTTTAACCCATAATGCTCGCTCACGCCGGTAGCCGCATCCATAACAATAACGCCGGTAGCCTCCGGAAGCGAAAAGCCCCACCTGTTTTTGTAGGTGGTAATAACCCAGTGCGGAACCCCTTCATCATTTAGCTCAAAGCTATAGTCGGTAACTCCTGTAAACAACGCTGCGGTAAAGCGTGTGTGGAAAGTAAGGGTATCAAAAAAATAGGCGTTGGGTTGATATCTTACATTATAATCCTCTATATATTCAACATCCTGTGTGTTGGTTGCCGAAACTGTAATATAGCCCGGCGTTCCCTCAATGTTGTTAATCCATTGAAAAAATCCGGAGTGATAAAGAGGAACAACCCACATAAGTTGGCCGTCTACCGTCTGTATTGTTGCAGCTCCAAGCTCTGCTTGTGAGCCGAGAGAGGGGCGCTCACCAAGTTTTTTTTCTGCAAGAACCATTGCAAGCTGTTCGTCAACAATGGGTATCTGGGAGGTGTCGATAGCTTGAATATTCTCGTTAAAATCACCAACCGCATACTCCGACATCTGGTCTCGGTAGGCAGGATAGTTAAAAAGTGGCGAAGAGATGATGTTTACTATAAAATAGGCCGCCCAAATAACCCCTAAAATAATAAAGGGAAGTTTGCCCATTTTTTTGCCAACCTCGTAGTCCACCTTAACCGCTCCGGCGGCATCCTGAACAAATAGATTTTTGCCAACCTTGCTAACTGCCCAGATTACTACATAAACAGTAATAACAAAACAGTAGAAAAATGCCGTTGCGGGATAAAGAGGGTTAAGATTGAGTGATGAAACAATAATGTTGAAAACAAAAAATACCGTTGCGGCAATATATGCCTTTAATGTAATATTATTCATGTTAATTAATACCTATAGTTTTATAAAGTCGTTCCTTAACCGGTGTTGATATCTCCCGCGCTTTATCGGCTCCTTTTTTAAGGATATCGTCCAAAGTTCCGGGATCGCTTAACAGTCTTTTATACTCCTGCTGAATTGGAAGTAGTTCCTCACAAACCGCCTCACCTACAGCCTTTTTAAAGTCCCCGTATCCCTTGCCGTCAAACTCATTCTCGATAGCATCAAAGTTTTTTCCGGTTATTACGCTGTAGATAGACATAAGATTGGCAATTCCCGGGCCGTCTTCTCGTAGGGTGATAAGTCCGCTACTGTCGGTTACCGCTCTTTTAAAACGACGCATAATAACATCTGGCGAATCACTTAAAAGAACCCGTGAGTTTTCGTTAGGGTCGGATTTACTCATCTTTGCGGTGGGGTCGCAAAGGCTCATTATTCTTGCGCCTACCGTTGGTATATACCCCTCCGGCACTACTAGAGTATCACCGTAGCGGTGGTTAACTCGCTGTGCTATGTTGCGAGCAAGCTCTAAATGCTGGCGCTGATCGGCACCTACCGGTACAAGATGGCTATCATAGCTCAGAATATCGGATGCCATAAGAACAGGATAGGTAAAAAGGCCGCTGTTGATGTTGTCGCTATGCTTTGCCGATTTTTCCTTAAACTGGGTCATGCGGGAAAGCTCGCCAAAGGGGGTGAAACATCCAAGCGCCCAGGCAACTTCGGCATGGGTGGAAACATCGCTCTGAACAAACAGCGTGCTTCTGGAAATATCTACCCCGCAGGCTATAGTAAGAGCCGCCGAAGCTCGGGTATGTTCCCTTAGCTCCTTTGGATCCTGGTCCACCGTTATGGCATGAAGATTAACTATGCAGTAAATACATTCATATTCCTCCTGAAGCTTTGCCCAGTTTTTAAGCGCCCCAAGATAGTTGCCGAGGGTAAAACCTCCGGTTGGCTGAATTCCGCTAAATATCCGCTTTTTCATATATGTTTTTTTCCTTTCACATAAAGAAATATTATTTTTTAACAGTATAGCACATCTCGTAAGCATTTTCAATTATCAATTGTATATCGTAGTAATTCTATTAATTACGGCACCTTCTTCATTTTTATTACAGCTATTGACACCCTCTTTTTTTAATGCTAAGATTTAGGCGAAGAACAGTATTAAAGGTTAAAAACATGGAAAGATTGTCCTACAAGCGATTGGCCGAAATCGGCTATACCGGTTATCTTTTAGAAAACGCACCGGAGCGTGTTTTGCAGTTTGGCGGGGGAGTTTTTATGCGTGCTTTTGTCGACTATTTTTTCGACATTGCTAACGAACGTGCAGGATTTAACGGAAAAATAGTTATATGTAACCCAACTGCCAAGGGAACAGGCGAGGTTATAAACGAACAGGAAGGGTTGTACACACTATATCTTAGAGGCACACAGGGCGGAGAAAAAGTGGTTGAAAAACGCATTATAAGCTCTGTCTCTCGCTGTATAAACCCCTATACGGATTTTGAATCACTGCTCGACTGTGCGTCAAATGAAGATCTTCGTTATATCACCTCTAACACAACCGAGGCGGGCATTGCTTATGATCCCGATTGCAGTTATAACGATACGCCGCCTAAATCCTTTCCAGCTAAACTTGCAAGGTTTATGCATGAGCGATTTAAAATTATGGGTAATATTAAGGGAAAGGGCTTTGTTATACTCTCCTGCGAATTAATAGATGATAACGGAAAAAAACTTCGTGAATATGTTATAAAATATGCAAATCAGTGGGGCTTGGAGCAGGAGTTTATAAACTGGTTAGAGCAGGAAAATTTGTTTTGTTCTACCCTTGTTGATAGAATTGCGACCGGCTATCCCTCGGGCGAAGCCGACGTTCTTAACAGCGAAAATGGCTATATTGATAAAGCTATAGATACTGCCGAGATATTCGCTCTTTGGGTAATTGAGGGGCCAAAATGGTTAGCGGAGGAGCTTGCGATTAACAAAGCGGAGCTGCCTATTAAGGTTACCGAAAACCATACACCCTATAAAAAACAAAAGGTTAGAATTCTTAACGGTGCGCATACCTCTATGGTTCTTGCGGCGCATCTTTGCGGCTTTAAAATTGTTCGTGAGTGTATGCAGGATGAGGTTGTAAATCGATTTCTTACCAAGGCAATGCAGGAAGAAATTATTCCAACCCTAACGCTTCCAAAACAACAGCTTACCGATTTTGCAAACTCGGTGGTAGACCGATTTAATAATCCTTATATCGACCATGAATTATTATCCATAACACTAAACAGTACCGATAAATGGAAAGTTCGCGTTATGCCGAGCCTAACGGGGTATCAAAACAAATTTAATCAACTGCCTCCCTGCCTAACCTTCAGCCTCGCGGCCTACATAGAGTTTTACCGGCGAGAGCTTGATATAAACACTAAAGATAACGAGGAGGTTTTGCAAAAATTCCGTTCTATTTCCGGCTGTAATAATGCCGAGGTTGCCAAAAAAATTCTCGGTGCATCCGAGCTTTGGGGTTGCGACTTGACACAAATTCCAAACCTTCAAAACAGTGTAACCACACTGTTAAACCGATTCGACGAAATGGGAGTATATGCCGTAATGAGGGAGGTAATATTGTGCGACGAGCAGTAATTATAAACCCCTGCGATAATGTTGCGGTAGCCATGCAACCCCTTAGTTGTAATGAAAAACATTTTGGAGTCGTTTTAAAAAGCGATATCGCCTTTGGCCATAAGTTTGCAATAAAGGCAATAGCTAAAGGAGAAGATGTCGTAAAATACGGCTTTAAAATCGGCATTGCCACCGAGTTTGTTGCGCCGGGTGAACATCTGCATGTCCACAATGCAAAAACAGCTCTAACCGAAACGGCAGAGTACAAATACAATAAAAATTATATTATTCCAACACCTCGGTTAAGTGCTACCTTTAACGGTTTTTTGCGCAGTGATGGCAGGGCAGGGGTTCGCAATGAGGTATGGGTTATTCCAACCGTTGGCTGCGTAAATAAAGTTGCCGAAAAACTCTGTCGCGATAATGCCGGATTAATCAACGAAAGCTTAGAGGGTATATACAGCTTTTCGCACCCGTATGGATGCAGCCAGATGGGGGAAGATCATGCAACAACACGAAAAATAATTGCAGGCCTTGCAAACAATCCCAACGCCGCCGCAGTTTTATTCGTGGGCCTTGGCTGCGAAAACCTTACCCGTGAACAGCTGGAAGAGGAGCTTGGCGAATATGATAAAGATAGAATTAAATTTCTAAACTGTCAGGACGAAGAGGATGAGTATCTCATCGGCAGTAATTTATTATTAGAACTCTCGTTATATGCAAAGCAGTTTAAAAGACAGCCGATATCCACCGATAAACTTGTTGTTGGACTAAAATGCGGCGGTTCTGACGGGCTTTCGGGAATAACGGCTAATCCGGTTGTAGGCATGTTTACCGACGCGCTCACAGCACAGGGCGGCAGTGCGATATTAACCGAGATTCCCGAGATGTTCGGCGCGGAAGAGATGTTGATGAATCGCTGTGTCGACACCGAGATATTTAATAAAACGGTTAAAATGATAAACAGCTTTAAGAATTACTTTACGAAACACGAACAGGTGGTATACGAAAACCCTTCTCCCGGCAATAAACAGGGAGGAATAACAACCTTAGAAGATAAAAGCTGTGGTTGTATCCAAAAGGGAGGAAGTGCAGTAATAAATGATGTGGTCGAATATGGCGACAACATTAAAACATCAGGTCTTAACCTTTTATACGGGCCGGGAAACGATCTCGTTTCCACCACAGCGCTCACCGTTTGCGGCGCTCAAATTATCCTGTTTACTACAGGTAGAGGAACTCCGTTTGGCGCACCGGTTCCTACCGTGAAAATATCAACCAACACACCTTTATATAACAAAAAACCCGGTTGGATGGATTTTAACGCAGGGCTTGTTGCGGATGGCGTAGAGATGCAGGAGGTTGCCGAACTTCTTTTTAACAAGGTTTTAAATATTGCCTCAGGCGAGCAGACAAAAAACGAGCAGATGGGGTTTAAAGAAATTGCAATCTTTAAAAATGGCGTAACGCTGTAGCACTTCAAAACATATTGGTTAGGTAAGAGCGCCTTAATATATGCCCTTACCCCATCATTTTAATTTTGAGCTTTTTTCTTGTAAAATTCGACAAATAGCAACAATTTGTCACCTAATAAGTGACAAATTTCGCAAAAAATATTTCGGTTGGATTTTGAAATTGCAGAATTTCCTGCATAAGATTTATTTCGTTGCTTCCAAAAACACCCTTGCTCATTTTTTTCCTAAATGTTGGTGTAGTAATGCCAATTGCGGATGCAATCATTTCTTCCGACATGTTTTTTTCCATAATTGCGACCATTAGTTTATAACTGTTAACCATAGCTCAACCTCCAAATAACGTCACTTAATATGTAACCCTATAATACATCTTGTGTCGTTGCTTGTCAAGTGATTTTTAAAAATTTATTTAAATAATGTTGCATATTAGGTGAAATGTGTTATAATATTAATTAGTCAAAAGCTTGCGATTTAGAATCTGTTTTTGGCTATAATAGTTTAAACATTTATGCAAGAATCAACACTGAAAGATTGGGAAGTCGATATGTCGCTTGGAGAAAACATAAAAAGAAAACGCTTAGAGCTTGGGTATACCTTAGAGGATATTGCAAAACGCTTAAATACAAGCCGTCAAACAATACACCGATACGAAACAGGGGTGATATCAAATATCCCCTCCGATAAGATTGAGTTGCTTGCCGATATGCTGGATGTTTCGCCCGCTTTCCTCATGGGGTGGGACAGTTCGGAGGACGTTTCCTTTTTTTCAGGTCAGTTTATAGCGATAAACAAAAGAAAGCTTCCCTTGCTAGGCCAAATTGCCTGTGGAGAGCCTACCTTTGCAGAGCAGGGTTTTGAAGGCTATATAGAAGCGGATAATAACATAAAGGCAGATTTTGCATTAAAGGTTAAGGGCGATAGCATGATTGGCGCCTGTATTCGTGATGGAGATGTAGTGTTTATTCATAAGCAGGATACCATTGAACAGGGTGAGATAGCGGCGGTTTTAGTTGGAGATGAAGCAACATTAAAGCGTTATTTCAGATACGGTGATACGGTGGTGTTGCGCCCCGAAAATTCTGCATATAAGGATATTGAAGTTAAAATAGGGGAGGACGACAACATAAGAATTATCGGTAAAGCTGTTGCGTTTCAAAGCAATGTTAGATAATAAATTTGATGTTATTATAGTGGGTGCGGGAGCCGCAGGGCTTTATGCCGCAGGAATTGCGGTTAATAACGGTGCTAAGGTGTTACTACTCGAGAAGATGCCCTCGGCAGGACGCAAGCTGCTTATAACCGGAAAGGGTCGGTGCAACATAACTAACAACTGTTCGGTAGATGATTTTATTCCCAAGGTAAAGCGAGGGAAAAAGTTTTTGTATTCCGCGCTTTATGGCCTACCGCCACAACAGTTGATAGAATGGTTCAATAGGTTAGGACTCGACACTAAAACCGAGCGAGGAGGAAGGGTTTTTCCGGTTTCAGATCGCTCGCATGATGTTTTAAAAACGCTGATGAAGGCGTCACAGCAGGCGCAGCTTCGTTTGGAGTGTGAGGTTAAAAAGATAATAACCGAATATTCAACTTCAAATGATAAAGCCACCGCAGTCGGGGTAAGGCTTGCAGACGGTAGGGATTTTTTTGCGAAGTCGGTTGTGGTTGCAACCGGTGGTCTTTCCTATCCCGGAACAGGTAGCACCGGAGACGGATATAAAATGCTAAAGGAGTTAGGGCATAGCGTAGAGCCCTGTAGACCATCTCTTGTTGCACTGCGCTCGCCCGATAAATGTTGTGCGGAACTTATGGGGCTTTCACTTAAAAACGTTTCGGCATCTCTTTTTGTTAACGATAAGTCCTGTTTTAAGGAACAGGGGGAAATGTTGTTTACCCATTTTGGGCTTTCCGGTCCACTTATTTTGTCGGCGAGCTGTGAACTACCGCAGAAATTCCGATCGGCTTATATCTCGATTGACTTTAAGCCGGCACTTGACGAAAAAAAATTATCTGATAGAATAGACGGTGACATAACTTTACTGCGAGCCAAAACAGCTGCTCGCTCGCTGGATGCCCTGCTACCTAAAAGGCTAATTCCGATTATGCTTAATAGGTGGGGAATCGACCCAACAAAGCAGGCGAACCGTATAACGAGGGAGGAGCGCAGGGATTTAGTAGGGCTTTTAAAGGATTTTAGGGTAGAGATTAACGGAACCGACGGCCTTTCCCATGCGGTTATAACCGAGGGTGGCATTAAGCTTACCGAGGTTTCGCCGACTGATATGCAATCAAAGCTAATAAATAATCTTTATATTATTGGCGAGGTATTAGATTTATCGGCGGTTACCGGCGGATATAATCTACATATAGCTTTTAGTACAGCTAATGCGGCGGCAACCTCCATAACCGAAAAAAACGAATGATAAACGATAAAACGAACAGAACATCGGAAAGGAATAAACATTATTATGCAAATAGCAATCGACGGCCCGTCCGGAGCGGGGAAAAGCACAATAGCAAAACAGCTTGCGGCACAGCTTGGATTTATCTATGTTGATACCGGAGCGCTCTACCGTGCAATAGGCTACCATGCCATAATAACCGGTGTTGACCCCAAGGACGAGGAGGCTGTATGCTCGCTTCTCGGCGAGGTGAAAATTGAGCTTTGCTATCGTGATGGGGTTCAACTTGTGTTGATAAACGGTAAGGATGTTAGCGGATTTATCCGTAGCGAACAAGCTTCTATGGCGGCATCTGATGTTTCGAGATATCCGAGGGTCAGAAGCTTTTTGCTTGACCTACAACGCGATATAGCTAACAGTAACGATGTTATTATGGACGGGCGAGATATAGGAACCGTTATCCTTCCAAATGCTGACTTAAAGGTGTTTTTAACCGCTGATGCCGCCGAACGTGCAAGGCGCAGAGTGGAACAGCTGGAACAAAAGGGAGAAACGGTTAGTTTTGAGGATGTCTACCGTGATATATTAGCAAGAGACGCTCAGGATTCAGGACGGGAAACGGCGCCGCTAAAGGCAGCAGATGATGCTGTTACAGTAGACAGTACCGACTACGATTTAGAGCAAACCACTGCTATTATAGCGGATCTCATAAAGGAAAGGAAATAATGGTTTACATAATAGCTTTTTCGGCTGTATTAATAATCAGCTATATCGGCTTTAGATTTAAGGTAACAGGTAAAGAAAATCTTAATAAATTAGAGGGTACTCGCTATATTCTGTGTCCCAATCATGTTCACCTGTGTGATCCTGTTTTTCTTGCAATCCAGCGACCGTTTAGAAAAAAATTCTTAATCATGGCAAAGGCAGAGCTTTTTAAAACACCGATAGGAAACTGGTTTTTTAGGCGTGTCGGCGTTGTGCCGGTGGATAGGGGCAGAGGCGATATGAAGGTTATTGAGGATGCGCAAAACCAGCTTAAAAACGGTCGTCCCATGCTTGTTTTTCCGGAGGGAACACGAAGTAAAACCGGTGAACTATTACCGCTAAAGTCCGGAGCACTGGTTATTGCCGCCGCAACCGATGCCACTATTCTTCCCTGCCACATTAGCTATGGCGGGGGTAAATTTAAGGTGTTTGGCAGAGTTTACATTAAATACGGAGAACCACTAACGCCGCAGATGTTAGCGCTGAATATGAAGGATAAGTCCACCCTTCGAAATGCAAAAAAACTTCTGCAACAAAAGCTAATCGAGCTTGCAGATGTCGATTAAGGTAGCAAAAAGCGCCGGCTTTTGTTTTGGGGTAGCCAACGCTGTTAATATAACAGAAAAGCTTATTGAGAGCGAAAAAAAGGTTGCAACCCTCGGCCCTCTTATGCATAATCCACAGTGGACGCAGATGATGCAGCAGCGTGGCCTTTTGCAGATTGATGATCCAACAAAGCTTACAGCAGGTTATGAGCTAATTATCCGTTCACATGGAATCACCAAGGAGTGCTATAAGTTAATAAATGATTTAAACATCCCCTACCATGATGCAACATGCAAATATGTTAGGAGGATTGCTTTGCTTGCCGAACGTGCGGCAAATGAAAAAAGACTGTTTATTATTGCCGGCGATAAGAACCATCCCGAGGTTCAAGGAATAGTAAGTCACTATGATTTGAAGGACCATGAAGCAATAATTTTTGAGAATAACGACGATTTACAGCAAAAATTATTGGGCATTTCGACGGATTTTCCACTGCTTTTAGTGGCTCAAACCACATTTTTGCAACAAAATTGGGCAAATGCCATAGAGTTTATAAAAAAACTATATACAAATGCTTTAATTTTTGATACAATATGTAATGCGACTTGCAAAAGACAATCCGAGACGCAAGAGCTTTCCAAAGTCTGCGACCTTATGGTAGTGGTTGGAGGGAGAAATTCGTCCAACACAAAAAAACTATATGAGGTAGCATCGAGGCTAACCCGTGCCCTGTGGATAGAGACGGCCGACGAGCTTAAAAAGGTTGATATCGGCAATGTTCGGGAGGTAGGCATTACGGCAGGAGCGTCAACACCGTCGCATATTATTGAGGAGGTTATCAAACTAATGAACGAACAAATGGAAAAACAAGCACCTGTAATCGAGGATGGAATGACTTTTGAGGAGATGTTAAATGCATCCTTCATACCAATCTTCCGAGGAAAAGTACTGAAAGGAGTGGTCACGGGTATAGCACCGACCGAAATTACCGTTGACATCGGTACGAAACATACCGGGTTTGTTCCTCTTGACGAGTTAACCGACGATGCTACACTTAAACCGCACGACATCGTTAAAAAAGGCGATGAAATCGAGCTAATGGTAATTCAGGTAAATGATCTTGAGGGTATTGCATTACTCTCGAAAAAGCGCCTTGAAGCCCGTGAGGGTAACAGCCTCATTCTGCAGGCCGCAGAAGATGGTTCTGTTGTAGAGGCATATATCAGCGAGGTAGTAAAGGGCGGCCTTGTTGGTATGGTAAAAGGAACAAAGGTATTTATCCCGGCATCGCAGGCTACCCTACGCCGTGGTGAAGACTTTGCAAGCCTTGTAAAAACAAATGTACAGCTAAAAATCTTAGAAGCTAACGGAAACCGCGTTATCGGTTCCATCCGTGCTGTTCTTGCCGAGATAGCAAACAAGGCACGTGATGAATTCTGGAGCAAGGCAAAGGTTGGCGATTACTATAAGGGCATTGTTAAAAGCCTTGCAAGCTATGGTGCCTTTGTAGACATCGGCGGAGTGGATGGACTGGTTCATATTTCTGAGCTATCCTGGTCGAGAATTAAGCACCCCAGCGATGTTTTAAAGGTAGACGAGCAAATTGATGTATATGTTAAAGAGCTTGATCCGCTCTCCAAGAAGATTAGCCTTGGCTATCGTAAGGAAGAGGACAATCCTTGGACACGTCTTGCAGGAAGCTTTAACCTTGGCGATAAGTTCACAGGGCCGGTTGTATCCATCACAAAGTTTGGTGCATTCGTACAGGTTCTGCCGGGAATCGACGGTTTGGTTCACATATCCGAGATTTCTCACGAACGTGTTGACCGTGTAGCAGATGCACTTCAGATTGGCGAGATGGTAGACGTTGTTATTACCGAGCTTGATTCGGTTAAAAAGCGCATAAGCCTTTCTATTAAAGCATTAATCCCGGTTCCGGAGATTGCAGATGCAACACCGCAAACCGAGGAAGCGGCACCGGTAGCTGAGGAAGCGGCACCGGCAGCCCAGGAAGCAACAGCTGCAGAAGCACCGGTAGAAACAGCTACATCGCAAGCAGCAGCTACCGATGCAGTAGCCGAAACAACCGAAGAGTAAATAGCATCTATTAAATCTGATACTCATAAAGAAACAAACTGTTACTATCAAAAATTGATAGTAACAGTTTTACTTTGCAGCAATTATAATTATCTCACTTATATAGTTGTTCAAGTTGAATGACTATATTTATGCAGTTAAAACATCTAAGGAAACATTAACGCTTTCCATGTAAATTGTATCGGGGCAGATATCGATGCAGTTTGAAGGGTCACGTGTTTCGGAAATATCGAATGCTAAGGTTCTGTTCATTATAGTGCATAGTCTTTTAAAATCGCTTGTTTCACTTATTTTTCTAAATGCCTTTTGCCCTGATAAAACAAAACTACAATCGTATAATTTAATTTCCCCGTTATCGTAATACAAATAAACTTTAAAATCATTTCTTCTAGCTGTTTTTGTGTAGGTTTATTGGTATTATCATACATTTTATTTTTACCAACCCACCAAACAGGCCCATTTTGAGGAGTATCGCCATCGAATCTTGGAAACAAATGCCAATGAATATGAGTGTCGCTATTACCCAGTAATTCATAATTCATTTTATTGGGCTTAAAGGCATTATATACAGCATGGGCAACAATGCTCATTTCCTCTAGGTGTTTTATTTTTATTTCGTGTGGCAATTCGTGTAGCTCAATGTAGTGATACTTACATAGAAATAATGTATATCCTTTAAAAAGTTGATAGTCACCTATTACAACATATCCTGTTTCCAGCTCTTGTACAAAATAAGGGTTTATACCTTTTTCTATCATTTTAATTCTATCACATACTAAACAGCCCATGGTTTCTCCTTTGATAATACAGTTACTATACCATATTTATAGTAAAGTTTCAACAAAAAGGGACAACCAGAAATTCATGTCTAATAAGCCGGCTACGCAGAAAGCTCAACCAGATGGGCTATTCCGGGGATTGTTTCTTTTTGGCCTACCGATATCTGGCTTAAAAGTGCGCCGGTTGCAATAAATAAAACCTTACCACCCGTTTTTAACAGTTCGGGAATTATTTTAATCCCAAGCAGTGAAGCACTGCAGGCGCAGCCACTTCCGCCACATTCTACCCCCTGTTGCCCAACATCATATATCTCGCAGCCGCAGTCTATATGATTATTTACTTTAACCCCTTCCTTTTCGGCAAGTTTTAAGAACATATCACTGCCATGCATTCCAAGGTCGCCGGTATAGATTGCTACATAATCTTCGGGGCGACTTAATGTGTGGTTTAAATATCTAATCAGGGTGTCTACCGCCGCCGGCGCCATAGCCGCTCCCATGTTTGCAGGGTCGGTTATTGCAAGGTCGGTAACTCTTCCGAACATGGCACGGTGAATAAAGGGCGGCTCTTTTGCCGGCGCTATCAGAAGTGCCGCTGCCGCAGTAACGGTCCACTGCGCTGTAGAGGGTCTTTTGCTACCGTAGTCTAGCGGAGTTCTAAACTGCCGTTCGGCACTGCAGTAGTGGCTGGAGGTTAAACACATAGCCGCACCGGACAGCCCTGCACAAACAAATGAAGAGGCTACTGCTATCGACTGTGCAATGGTAGAACAAGCTCCGTAAAGGCCACAAAAAGGTAGCTGCAATCTAAGTGCGGTTGCCGAAGAGGCGGTACACTGGCTTTGTAGATCACCGGCAAACATAATATCGGGGCGAAGGTCGGTTTTTTCATATAATTTTTCTACGGCAGTATACTGAAATTCCGCCTCGGCAAGTTCCCAGTTTTTTTGTCCCAACAGGTCATCATCGTAGCAGACGTCGAAACCCATACCGTATGGGCCTCGGCTTTCTTTTTTTCCGCCTACTGCCGCCGCCGCAACTATGGATACCGGATGCTTTAATACTATCATAATATACCCCACAATAGAAATACATAATATATTGCGCCAACTGCCGAGGTGAAAAGTAATCCGAATACTATAACCGGACCTGCTACGCTAAACATTTTAACGGTAACTCCGGTTAGCCAACCCTCGGTTTTAAATTCTATGGCAGGAGAGGCTACCGCATTTGCATAGCCGGTAATCGGAACAAGCGACCCCGCTCCTGAAAACTTTGCAAGCTTTGCATATAATCCAAGTGCCGTTAGCAAAGCTGAGAGCGAAATTAACGCCACGCTTACCAAAAGGTTTACCCGCTCCTCCTCTATTTCCAGCATCATTAATGCGTTGTGCATTAATTGACCAATGCCGCAGATAGAGCCGCCAACAAGGAATGAGGCAAAAAAATTTTTAACCTTTCTTGATGGTGGAGTATTTTTTTTCACCATATCATTATAGCTTTTTTGATCGGTATTCATTGTTAGAATCTCCATTAAATTGCTAACTAAATTATTAACGATTCTTAATCGTTTTATTCCTAAGAATTGCAAGAAATAAAAATTTGTGGTACAATGGATGACAAGCTTTAATAACTGATTGTATATTCAACTTTACTTGCAATTGTTGAAAACCCTGTTGAAAAGGTTGAAAAGTATTGATTTTATCTCAAACGGGTTTCAACAACAATTTTTGCAATAAAAAAATGTAAACTTTTTGTAAAACTTGTTCGATATTTTTGTAACGATAAATTGCTCGAAAGGAGTCGAAAAATAGAAGTATTATCCTTACCTATACCTCATGCATCGGTCGGCTTTTGGAGCGGGCTTATTAGGGAAAGTGCAAATAAAAAGAAAATACCGCAGGGGGTTAAAACCCTTATTGTTTCGCTTTTTCCCTACTACTGCGAAGAAGCAGCCAAGGGAAATGTTGCAATTTTTGGCGCCCAGCAGGACTATCATCGGGTTATTGCCCAGCAGCTTCAGCCGGATATAGACAGGCTTTCTCGGGAATATGAAGAGGATTTTTTCACTCTTTTTGTAGATGATTCGCCATTTAATGAAGTGGCGGCGGCACAGGAGGCAGGGTTGGGTGTGCAGGGCAAAAACAATCTGTTACAGAATGAAGATTACGGAAGCTATGTCTACATAGCAATAATAGCAAGCTCGGTTGCGCCTGAACTTTTATCGCCGGTTCGATGTGTAAGAAAGGGTTGTAGTGAGTGCAATCGATGCATCAAGGCATGTCCCGGAGGTGCGCTGGGAGATTTTTTCGACCGTGGGAGATGCGCTTCCTATATAACACAAAAAAAAGGCGAACTCAGTGCAGAGCAGGCCGAAATTGTTCAAAAAGCCGCAAGCGCCTACGGCTGTGATATCTGCCAGAGGGTATGTCCGGCAAATACCGATATAAAAAGAGGACTTAATTGCTTTTGTGATGACGTAAATCCAATTTACACCATGATGGGTGTTGGTGCACAGATAAAGGGTCGAGCTCCGGAATACCGAGGCGAGATGGTTTTGAGAAGAAATTTAAGCATCATTAAGGGTAGATAGGGGAAATATATGTTTTATAAGCAGATAAAAAAACTTAGTGAACAGCAACATTTGTTTTGCGTGCCGGCACACAAGGGGAAAGGCGAGGAGATAGGATTATATAATCTCGATATAACCGAGATTGATGGTGCCGATAATGCCGCCAACCCTACCAAAGGGCTTCGTGAAAGCGAAAAATATTGCAGTAGGCTGTTTGAAAGTGGCGATACGCTGTATTGCACCTCCGGATGTTCCACCGCAATAAAGGCGGCAATAGGTTATGTATGCCCTCGAGGTTCTACCCTCACCGCTGTTGTTCCGGCTCATAGGTGCGTTGCCGATGCCGCCGCCATATTTGATTTATCATTATCCTTTGTAAGCTCCTATAAAAACAAGGTTACACCCGAAAAGCTTAGAAGTAATCTGCTTCAAAATCGACCGAGGGCTGTTTTCTTTAGCTACAGCGACTATGACGGAAATATCCTTAACCTCTCGGAACTTCTGCCAATCTGCCGGGAACTTAATGTAATAACCATAGTGGATAATGCCCATGGCGCACACTTTAGATTTCTGCCACGTGAGTATGGAATTTATCATCCGGTTTTAATGGGTGCCGACCTTGTTGTAGACTCTGCAAGTAAAACCCTGGGTGCACTTACCCCTGCAGCTTTTTTACATAGCAAGGATAAGGCGGCAACAAGCGACCTCAGACGGTTTCTTAATATCCTCTCCACAACCAGCCCGCCCTACACCGTTATGTATTCTATGGACTATGTTGTTCATGCGCTGGCGCATGGCGACATAGATTTTGCCGAAGCTTTAAAAAACACTATATTACTTAAAAAGAAATATTCATCATTTCTATTAAGAAATGATGATCCGTTAAAGATAGCTTTTGCACCTTCGCCTAACAGTTTAAACCATGAAGATATTGCAATAAAGCTTAAAAGTGCTAACATTGTGCCGGAGCTTTGCAATACTCAACGAGTATTGTTTATGACCTCGGCATTTAATACGAAAGAAGATTTTACAGCGCTTGATAGGGTTTTGGAGGAAATATTCAGCAAGGCCGTTCCGGTAGCACGACAACAGGCTGTGCTACCACTGCCCAGAATGGCACATCCCTCTAATAAAACCTTTAGTAACGACTATAAGGTTCTGCCGATAGAGCAGGCAGTAGGGCGACCATCGGCACACACTATAGCACCATGCCCTCCGGGCACCGTAGTTCTGTTTTCAGGTCAGGTTGTTGCCGAGGCACATGTAGAAATTCTGCGTCAAGCCGGAATAGAGGACATTGCGGTGTGTAGCACCCGTTAGGTGAAATGCCGCAACATAATGCCTACTTTTTAACAATATTTTTATCCATGCATGAAATTAGCTCTCGTAGTTCATCGATGGTTAGTTTATCATCATCGGAATAGCGTATTCTGTTATAACAGTCGATTATAGCGGCCCACTCCTGCTGGGGTAGAATTGTCTTAACATTTTCCAACATTTCAAGCGGCGTATCAGATTCGCCAAACTCAGCCCTGCGCATGGTTAGCCATAGCAGGGTTAACCTGTATCCGAAACGGTAGCTCTGAGCCGAAGGCGGCATCTTAATAAATTTTGCATAGCTTCGTCGCCACTCTCTTGCAGTTATTGCGTTTTTTCGCTCTGCCTTTACTTTTTGCGGCAATATTTTGTTTTCTGTATCGATGTAATAGTTTGATTTTTGTGCCGTTAATAATCCCGCTATCGGGGTGGGGCGTAGCAGTTTAGCAATTTGTTCTATTATCTTGTTTATCAGTAAAGCAATTGCCGATAATATCTGCCGACGATATTTGTATATCACGGCTAACGCAGCCAGAGCAGTGATAATATAGGTTATGGTGTTTATTATTTCGGCATAGGGATTTTCCTCCGCCATCGGCATTCCCCCGGGCGAAGCTTCTACAACCTCTTCGACAGGTATCTCCTCCTGCTGCGATGAAGGGATAAGCGAAAATAAAAATCTCAACAGGATAACAAATAAATTTAAGATAAACCTAAAGGCGGTAGCTATGCCGTCCCAAAAAAACAAGGTTCCAAACATCAGTGCAATAACAGCTGAGGTTAATAAAAAAACGTAACGGCGTATATTGCTGGGAAGATGCTCAAATCTATGTTTTCGCCGTTCCATCATGAAGTCGATATTGCTCTGTCCTTTTACAAGCAGAAAAATCGAAAGCTGTATTAAAAACAAAGTAGCAACCGTAAAAACAGGTGTTTCTATGCCGAGCAGGCTAAGCACAGAACAGATTATTATTGATGAAGTGCCACTAACAATCAACCAAACCTGTCCCAAAATTTCGTTGTAGGCATGGTAATACTGTTTTCCTCCGACTATATATACAACTATACAGGGTATAAATAATACCGACATATAGCGGTGGTGCAATAAGGGGGAAATAACGATAAAGGTTACGATAAGAAAAACAAGCATAATAAGTAGCCATATCGCTCGCTTAACAAGGTTTAAAAAGGATTTAGCTTCGCTTTTTTTGCCAATGATACCAACAAGGTGATTTACGCTAAAGCCGAGAAAAGCATAAAAAATTGTTAACAGGGTAAATATAATAACTTCAGAAAGCATAAGATAGCTTTCCTGATTTTTGCCGAGTGGAAATGCCGAAATGGCTAAAAACAATGAAAACATCCAAAGCGGATGGACAAGTACAGCCGTTATTTTAAGTATCATCGCATACCGAGAAATATTTTTTTTCATCGCTATACCCCCAAACTGCCGTTTGGCTGTGTCATATCGTCCCTGTGGTGGGTTAATACGGTGAGGCATTCATCCCGGTATTCGGCATCGCTAAGCGAGAGAATGTTAACATTACTGCCGGATGAACGCTTCAATTTCGCATAGCTAATCATTGCATCATCGGGATAGGAGGTAACAATAACTATATCGGTTGCGGTTATTGATGCACCAACATTCTGTAAGAAAATAGGAAACTTTTCGGTAGAATCGGTGGGGAGAAGTGCAAGCAACTCTAAAAGGTTTTCGTAGTGTCCCACGCCTTTGCTCTCGGTGGTTGCAATGGTGTCTCGGCTACCGTCGAAGGAGCTATTGGTGTAAAACCGCATGGGTAGACACTCGAAGAAGCCTTGTTGCAAAACTCCGGCGGCAAGCTTAATGCAAACCTCAATATAATCCCTGTCAACGCTCGTTACATACTGTAGCTCACGGGATTGAAGGTTTAATATTACTGCAAGGTTGCGCTGGGAGGTTGCATCCTTGTTATATACCATGAGTTTGTTTTCCTTGGCGCTTGCCGCCCAGTGGATATCCCTAAAGCTTTCACGCCCGGTGTATTCGCGAACTCCGGAAAACTCAAATGGGTCTATGGGATGGTAACGTTTAACCACGGTGTCGCCATTAATGTATCTCGGGGCATTGGTAAAATAGCCCTCACTTACAGGTCGGGGAAGAACAAGCAACTGCCCGTTAGCCGTTCCGCTTCTTGAAAGGGTAACGTTTCCAAAAAGGTCGGTAGATACAAGCGTTACGCTGTCGATTTTATATTTCCCTCTTTTTAAACATTTAACATGCCAGCTTCTTTTTACTCTATGGTAGCTTTTAAGCATAAAAAAACTGGGCACAAATCTTTTATCATCGGTAATTTCAGACTGTGCGCCGGCAAAATCAAGCCATTTAGAGGTAGTTATCTCGGATTTAAACCAGGCGAGAGGCAACCATTTTGCATTGCATACCTCCTCGATAATTTCAATTTCATCGCCTTCGGTTGCACGGTCTGTGCTAAAATAACATCGGTAGCTAAGGCGAGAAAAACCATACCTCCCATACAGATTGTTCTGCAGGAAAAGTATGGATAAAATAACAGCAATTACCGCGAAAAGCTCCATATAAAACGAACCTATATATCTTCGGTCGGAACGGGTGTTGTTTTAAGTATTCTTGCTATAATATCTGCGGCAACTGCGCTACTTTGAGATACCGCATACCCCTTAGTTATTATTCGGTGGGAAAGCACGGGTGAGGCAACAGCCTTAACATCATCGGGAATAACATATTCTCTGCCCGAGATTGCCGCCTTTGCCTGCGCCGCACGAAGAAGGGCGAGCGAGCCACGGGGGCTTGCTCCTAAGCGAATGTCGTCGTCGTCACGTGTGGCAGCTATTATTTTGATTATATAATCAATTATATCTTGAGATACTCCGATGCGGCTTATAAGCTCGGTTGCGGCAAGAATTTCGTCCGGCTGTGCAACCGGCAATAGTTTTTCTCGTTCGGTACTGTTAATAATACCGCTAAGCATTGTCGCTTCGCTTTCGGTGTCGGGATAGCCGACGCATAGCTGCATAAAAAATCTGTCGAGCTGCGCCTCGGGAAGCGGAAATGTTCCCTGTATTTCTATAGGGTTCTGGGTTGCAATAACCAAAAAAGGCGGAGGCAAAACATGGGAAACACCGTCCACCGAAACCTGCCGCTCCTCCATACACTCAAGAAGGCTGGATTGCGTTTTTGGGGTTGCACGGTTTATTTCATCGCCCAAAAGAATGTTGGTGAAAACAGCTCCTTTTTTAAACACAAATTCCGATTCCTTCTGGCTAAAAAAACTAATTCCGGTTAAATCAGACGGGAGTAAATCCGGCGTGAATTGAACCCTTTTAAAGCTACAGCCAAGCGAGCTTGCAACCGCCTTGGCAAGCGTAGTTTTTCCGGTTCCGGGAATATCCTCCAGTAAAATATGCCCACCACAAAATAGGCAGATTAAAATGTTTTCGATAACATCATCCTTGCCAAAAATATGCCTTTCAATGTTCTGTTTTAAATTTAAAGTTAAATGCCCAAGTTCCGATACCGTCATGCAACACCTCGTAAATTATACGTTCTTTTCGGTTTTAATAAGTGGGAGAAGTAGTAGTGAGCCTATTAGTGAAAGAATACCCACAATTGAGAACAGTAGCATCTGATTTTGTATGGGGCTTAAAATTATCGGTGCTAACAGTGCAGAGATGGAAAAGCCAACCATGACGCAGCCGTAGTTAGAGCCTATATTTTTCAACCCAAAAAATTTGCCGGTAATAAGTGGGAAACTTCCTGCCGTTCCCCCATAGCAAAATGCAACAAGGTTTACAACAACCATTAAAAAATATCCCTCGGCAAACAACATGCAAAATGCACCTGCAGAGGTAACAACAACCGTTAAAAAACAAGCAAAGCTACGGTTTGTTCTGTCCGAGATAGCAGGGAAAACAAGGCGGCCTATTGCGTTGCTGATGCCGGTTAACATAATCATTAATGTTGCCATAGAGTCAGACAGTCCGCGGTCTAACGCAAGCGATTTAAAGGAAGGGTTCATAATAAAATAAACCGAAGTTCCAAGCATCATTGCACCGGTTATCATATAAAATATTTTGTTTTTAAGCATCTCGTTTTGGCTAAAATCCTTTGCAACCGCAGCAGTAGCTGCCGCCGGCATTTCTTTAGGCAATCGAATAAAGGAAAAACAACAAAGGGTTGCCACTAAAAAAACAGTTCCCAAAACTACGAAGGTAGACTGTAACCCTATCATCCTAACAAGATTTTCGGCAAGAGGGGCAAAGATAACGGTAGAAAAACCAAAGGTGCAAACCGAGATACCTGTTGCAAGCCCGCGTTTATCCGGAAAGTTGCGCTGCGCCGTTGTAATTATAGCGTTATAGCCCATTCCCACACCAAACCCACCAACAATGCCATAGGTGAAGTAGATTAACATTCCTAGGTTTTGCGGTAAAAATGAGGAGCTAAACATTGCTATGGATAGCAGTAATCCTCCGATAAGAACAGTTTTTTGCGTCGTTATTTTCAGCTGAAGTTTACCGCCAAAAAGTATTCCAACAACAAAGAAACAAAGCATAAATGATGAAGTAAGCTTAACATCGGCAGTATCCATTGCAAAGTATTCCGATACGGGGATTACAAATATACTAAAAATATAAATAATACCCAAAAAGAGCTGCATCGCCGAACCAACCGCTAAAATAACGTTTCGATTAACTTCCCTCACAACCTTCCCCTCCTCATTTGTAATTATCAAATTCCTATTAATTATACTATATTAAAAAGGTTAATGCAACGCTTGTTTTATCTGTGTTAAAAAATTATTCAATAGATGAGAAACGCAGGGGGACTTTCTGCAAATCCCCCTGCATCAAATAGTATGCAATTACTTTTATTTGCTATAAACACCGGTGAGAGGTGAAATCGCCGGATTATATGTTGTTGTGGCGGCTGTCTGTTCCGTCACAGTTGTGTTTGTGGATGTTGTCTGTTCTGTTACCGTAAAGGTTGTGGTTGCACTGCCGCCTATGCTGTTTATTGAAATTGTGTGTGTGCCAAGTGGCAGGGTTGCGGTATATGCACTGCTTAGGGTTATTCTTATACTGCCGCTCTGCACGCTTACGTTTTGGTTGTCAGGACCGGCGGTATGTATTTTTTGGGGTGCGGCTGCGCCACTTAGGGTGATGTCTGTGGCATTATAATCGACAAAATCCGCGTCCGAGACAAAAATTGCGCTCTGCCCCCTTGCCACCGTCTGCTGTGCGCCGGCTGTTATATTGGGTGTCCCCACCACCTTGAATGTCTTTGCAACGTTCGGATAACCTGCTCTTTCGTAAAGAAAACGGTAGTTCCCGATATCCTTCACCTCTGAAACATTAGACCATGTGTTGTTCGCTCCTTCTTTTTGAAGCGATTTGCTATAAGTATTCACAATAAACTCATTTCCCCAAATGATTGGGTCACTTATGCGGGGAGTAACCATTATATCACTGCCTGTGTGGGGATAGCTGTTTTGTACGCGTGAGATATACTCAGTTTTTAGCACATTTGTTTTAAAACTTCCGCCGCCGTCCAGTGTGCCTGTGCCGGTTAGTGTGCCGTCATTAATAAATGTCCCATTGTTTGTTAGCGTGACCCCTGCGTCAATGGTTAAAGTGTTGCCGGCGGCGATGGTCAAGGTTTTGCCGGACGGTATTTCTGCATCTGTTTTTAGCGCCTGCGTACCGTATACGCTGCCGTCGGCGTTCTCAAAAATGATGCCGCTCCAACCGCTTGTTTTGCCGCTTGTGTCTGCAATAGCAACGCCACTGTTGTTGCTGTTTGTTATAATAAAGGCGTTGCCGATAACCGGTGTGCCGCCACCGGTTGGTGTGTAGGTTGTGGTGAAGGTGCCGCCTGCGTAGCTATGACCGCCTGCGCCTATGGCATCACCATGGCTGTCAACGGCTTCGGGGTCTCCGTGGCCGCCCGTTGCCGTAACCATGCCGCCGGAAATGGTTATAGTACTGCCGACGGTGGCTTCGTTACCACCGCCGATGCCGGCGCCGGTATGACCACCGGTAGCGATAACTTCACCGCCCAAAATAGTTATGTTGCCGCCTGCGCCAGAGCCACCGCCGCCGATGGCTGCGCCACCTAAGTTGCCGGTTGCCGTAACCTTGCCGCCGGAAATGGTTATTGTGCCGCCGGCACCAAAACTGCCACCGCCGATGCCTGCGGCGTTGGAGCCACCGATTGCCGTAACCTCGCCGCCCGAAATTGTAATGTTGCCGCCTGCACCAGTGAGGCCGCCGCTACCGCCATTGAGACCGCCGCCGATGCCGGCGGCTCTATTGCCGCCGGTTGCCTTAACCGTGCCGCCGGAAATATTTATCGTGCCACCCTCACTGTTGGCCCCGCTGCCTATGCCCGAAGAGTCGTGGCCACCATTTGCGATAACGCTGCCGCCCGAAATGGTTATTGTGCCGGGTTGGTTGCGTGCAGTGCCGCCAATGCCTGTGCCACCTGCAGTAGTGCTGTCGCCTAGGCCGCCATTTGCGGTTAGTTCACCTGCGGAATCTGTCGAGGTTTTTATATTCAAGGTGGCATCCTTGGCTACCTGCAAGCCGGGTTTAGGTTTTCCGCTACTCAAGGTGTTTGAACCGAATAAAAATATATTTGCTGTAGCCGTGCCTTGTATGTCAAAAGCACAAGCATCATCATTACTTGAAACATTGATTTCCATGTTATATAAATTGATGTCGTGCTCACCACTTTCCACCACAATGGTGTTTGTGCTGGAGTAGCCGGTGATTATCATGGTGCCTGTGTAGGGATGCCAAGTCGATCCGCCGTCTATAGAATAATTCCCCCCTGTTTGCAGATGCAGGTTGTTGGTAAGCGTGCCTAGGTTAACAGTATGATCCGCAAACACTCCGGTGGGCATAAGCACCAAAAACAGCACAAACACCGCCGCAAAGCCTGCAAATTTTGTAAGTAGTTTTTTCATCTGTGTAATAAAGTCCTTTCGTACATTGTGTTTTTAAATAATAATGTATTTAGTAAAACTATACCATACCCGAAGAAGAATGTAAAGGTAAATGTTTGTGTTAAAAATTTCATAAAAACTATTGACTTTTTTTTTCGTTGTGATATACTGTTTTTAGCACTCGAAGGTAGAGAGTGCCAAAAATGCAAAAATCGAAAGGATGGATATTTAATATGGCAAAAAAACAGTTTAAGGCAGAGAGTAAACGTCTTTTAGACATGATGATTCACTCTATATACACCCATAAAGAAATATTTTTACGCGAGCTTATCAGTAATGCCTCTGATGCGATAGATAAGGCATATTTTTTAGAGTTATCCGACGGTAAGGGCGTTAGTAGATCTGATTATTCAATCAGAATAACCGCTGATAAGGAGGCTCGAACCTTAACTATCAGCGATAACGGAGTTGGATTTACCGCTGAGGATATGGAAAAAAATCTTGGTGTTATTGCCTCTTCCGGAACGCTTGCATTCCAAAAGCAGTTAGAGAGCAAGGATGAAGTAGATTTAATCGGCCAGTTTGGTGTTGGATTTTATTCGGCATTTATGGTTTCGTCACAAATTACGGTAAACAGCCGTGCAAGAGGAAGCGAAGAGGCGTTTAGCTGGCAATCTTCCGGAGCAGACGGCTACACCATCACACCGTGCGATAAAGAAAATCAGGGTACTGATATTATTTTAACACTTATTGAAGACGGCGAGGAGGAAAAATACGGAGAATACCTTGAAGAATATCGCCTACGCAGCTTAATTAAAAAATATTCCGATTATATTCGCTACCCCATTCTAATGGAGGTTGAGAAAACAAACGTTATCGAGCCGGGTGGCGAGGGTAAAGACGCTGTTACCGAAAAGGTTCGTGAGGATGAAACGCTTAACAGCATGATTCCGTTATGGAAAAAACAAAAAAGTGAAATAACCGAGGACGAATATAACGGTTTTTATACCGACCGTCGCTTTGGTTTCGATAAACCGCTTAGGGTTATTCACGGCTCTGCCGATGGATCTGTAAGCTTTACTGCATTGCTGTTTGTTCCGGGTGAAACACCGTATGATTTTTACACCAAGGACTTTGAGAAGGGTCTTGCTCTATATGCAAAGGGCGTAATGATTATGGAAAAATGTTCCGATCTTCTGCCCGACTATTTCGCATTTATGAAGGGCCTTATCGACAGCGAAGATTTGTCGCTTAACATTTCCCGTGAAATGCTTCAGCAGGACAGACAGCTTAAGGTTATAGAAAAATGGCTGTCTAAAAAGATAAAATCCGAGCTTTTAGCACTGCAAAAGGCAGACCGTGAGGGCTACGAAAAATTCTTTGCCTCCTTTGGAAAACAGCTTAAATTTGGCGTTTATTCCGATTTTGGTATGAACAAAGAGCTGTTGCAGGATCTATTGTTGTTCCATTCTTCTACCGAAAAGAAGCTTGCTACGCTTGAGGAATATAAGGGCAGAATGAGCGAGGAACAAAAATATATCTACTATGCCTGCGGCGATTCGGTAGAGCGTATCGACAAGCTACCGCAAACCGAAAGGTTAAGGGATGCCGGAATCGAAATTCTTTATCTAGCCGACGATGTGGATGAGTTTGCACTTCAGGCTATGAGGGAATACGGAGAAAAATCCTTTAAAAATGTTTCTTCCGGAAACTTAGAACTTCCCGGTGAGGAGGAGAAAAAGGATGAGGAAACTAACAAGGAGCATGAAGATCTTCTCACCGCAATTAAGGAAGCAATTGGGGACAAGGTTAGCCGCGTATCGGTTACCGACCGCCTAAAGAGCCACCCTGTTTGCCTATCCAGCGATGGCGCTCTGTCCATCGAAATGGAAAAAGTTTTGGCACAAATGCCGGGTGAAGAAGCGCCAAAATCCCAAAAGGTGTTGGAACTTAATCCAAACCATGCCGCATTTGAAACCATATCAAAACTTCGAACCGAAAATGAAGAGAAGTTTAAGCGCTATGCAAAGGTTCTGTTTAATCAGGCGCTTATCATAGAAGGCTTACCGGTTGAAGATCCGGTCGAATTTGCAAACGATGTTTCGGCATTGTTGTTCTAAAAAAATAATCTCCGGCGAAGCCGGAGCTATTGGAAATATTA
>CAYJDA010000020.1:14950-41201 GCA_964368815.1 uncultured Oscillospiraceae bacterium | reverse complement strand
TCCGTCCGGAGGCACCATCATGATTATGCCGGTTTCAGTTGTCTGCTACATACTGCAAGCCGGTATTTAATCTTTTAACAAATGCGGTGCTGTCGCCAAGTGGTAAGGCAAAGGTCTGCAACACCTTTATTCGGCGGTTCAAATCCGCCCAGCACCTCCAACCGTCACTCACTTTATTAAGTGGGTGACGATTTTCTTTTTTATATAGCAACTTAAGTTAACTGCTACATTTTGCAAAAGTGAAATGTAGCAGTGTTTTTTGATACAAGTTATTTACTATTTACAATTTTACCAAGCCATGTCGTCATTCACTTTATTGTGTGAATGTCGATTTTCTTTTGTGCTTTTTATATAAGCAAACACCTCAGTGAAATTGATGTTTTCATGTTGCTTTGTTATTAAATTTTAAAAAGAAAAAATGTATTAACAATTGTTGAAATTATTCACATTAATTGTTTTGATTTTCATACATTTAAGCTGTTAGCTTCATTTCAAACCTACTCCGACAACTGTTCCTGTTTCACTAACCGATGATTCAATGAATAGTCTGTATCAAGATGTTCGAGGTTTCTGAGGTTAACATGAAAGTTTATTTATATATACTAACGCTACTCCTAATTTTAACATCAATAGGAACAATAGTTTCATATGCGTCTTCTTCTATTGTGAATAACTCGAGCATCTCCGCTTTGTCGCAAGCTAACGATTCTTCCTCCCCTACCCCAAGCTCTGTTTCACAATCAATTATTTCTGCACCGGCATATACATCAATTATTTCATCTTCCGACAGTCAAGCAAATAGCACTACTTCTCAGGATAGTTCAAGTTCGGTATCATCTGAACCACAAGGTTATAGTTCAAGTATTTCCATTGTTTCAAGTAACTTAGAAGATTCATCATTAAAAAGCTCGTCAGTAATAACAGAGGAATCATTTCAAGTTGAGCCTGAAAATTCTCCGACAGTGCTAAGTTTACCAATTATCGAGAGCCCACCTCCTACTGCTTTTACCGACACAATATACTATAATTCTATTAGTCCTCTTGGTATAGCCGGCAGTTTTCACCTTGTAGGTTTTGATACCATAACCATGAATGCACATACCAACGGAAATGTTTTAGCCAACAACCTTTATGCAAATTCTAACTTTGGCACAAATAATCTTGCAGACGAACTTAGTTACATAGTCACTTATTTGGCAATCAACAGTGGTAGTGCAACATCTGAAAATCATGTTTTAGTAGTGGGTGCTTCTAACTCAACCTCACTTGTAGACAATGGAAATGCTATTGCGATAAATAATGTAAAGCTTGACAGACCAAAAAACGTTTGGCAAGATACAACCACACCTTTTATAGATTTATCTGTTATTAAGTCTCAAACAGATTCATTATCAGCTACTTTACAAGGGCTTGAAAGCGGTAATATCGTCGAATCGCTCAACCCTACGGGTGGGAGTGTTGATGAAAGCTACATTTCATTAATTAATCCCAGTAAGAATGGCGTGTTCAACACTACCGCTACAGAATTGTCATCACTAAAATATCTTGGTGTAAAGAAGTTTTTATCTTCTAATAATGCATCTGTAGTAATTAACGTTGACTGCGAAAACACTGCAAATATCAATCTACCCATTAGTTTAATCACAATTAACAACAATCAAATTAACTGTAGCGAAACGGCTGTATTTACAAACGGAAGAGTTATATGGAATTTCTATAACTTTTTACCCAATGCCGGCACCACTATCACCTCATCATTGTTACATGGAAGTTTATTGGCCACTGGAACAAATGTAGTTGTAAATCAGAATTTAAACGGAACCATAGTTGCTGAAAATATCAACATTTGTGCAGAAAGTCACCGTGATGACTTTGTAGGTGAAATACCAACATCTCCAGCAACCGTCTCTCTTTCAGCAAATAAAACTTGGCTAACATCTACCGGCGAGACACTAAACAGCAACAACTACTCGGCAGTCATTCAGCTTATGCGCAATAATATTGCCTTTGGCGAACCTGTAACACTAAATGAGTCTAACAATTTTAACCATACATTTAATAATCTTGATCCAGCGTATAACTACAGTATAGTAGAGCAATCGATATATTATAATACACAAAATGTAACCGACAGCTTTACTGTAACCATTTTCCAACAAGATTCGCAAACAGTGTCTATAACAAACCGACAAAACGATAGCGAACCTTTAACTCTCCCTGCAACCGGAGGTTATTTATCTTTAATCTTATTCACAGGAGTTTTACTATCATTAATTTCATCTACATTATTATATAACCATAGGAGGGCAAAATGAAGTCAATAAAAAAATTACAATTATTAATTGCACTTATTATAGCCATAACTCTTTTTTCAGTTCCTACTTATGCTAACGGCTATAGCATATTGATACAAAATAACAACTCATCGATATCTATTAATAATACAGAGTATTCAGCATATATGCTGTTTGAATCGGTTCCCGATAACCCCGGCAGCTATATATATAATCCTACCACCTGCCTCCCGGTAAGTTACACCCCAATCGGTGGCAGTGCTATTTCAGGCACCGAACTTTTAAGCTGGATTGCCGATCCCGCACGCACAACAGAGGAGCTACACAACTTTTCTATATACGTTTACAATGTTTATATAAATGTTACCCCTGCACCCACACCTTCCGGCAGTGCCGCCGCACACGGACAGCAAGCTACCATTGCACTTACCATTCCAGGATACTATATTGTCTCTGGTGGCGGTGAAAGAGCAGATAATCACAGCCCAATAACTGCTCTTTCTTCACTAACAGTAACCAACCCCACATCCGTAATAAATCCAAAGATGGATGTTCCACAGGTAACTAAACAGGTATATCACGACAACGATGACATCTTCACGTCTTATTCTGACCATGAAATAGGCGATGAAATAGAATACAAAATAACCGCTACCGTTCCATCTACCACCGGTTATTCTGACTACAGTTATATCATTACAGATACATTGAGTGAAGGATTAAGCTTTAACCATGATCTCACTATGACGGTACAAACTTCAGCAACTACCATTAATCTCCCATCAAGTTATTATACTGTAAATGCACTTTCCTATCCTGAAAATGGATTCACTCTTGATATTAATATTCTCGAGGCTTTAAATGACGGGTTAATAGCCGCCGGTGATAGTATGATTGCAAGTTTCACCGCTACCTTAACCGAAGATGCTGTGATCAATCCCGATGGAACTAACGACAACACCGTAGTTTTAGAGCACAGTAACGATCCACAAGAACTTGTTTCAGTAGGTAATACACCTGTAAGTATTACTCAAAGCTTAACATTCATGGTCCAGCTTAGCAAGGTTAACTTGACCGGCGCACAACTTGATGGTGCCGAGTTTGTTATAACCTTAGATGAACAGCTATTAACAGATAGTCATGGTGTGCCTACAAACGCACTCAATTTCATAGATTCTTCTACAGGAACTTACACCAAGGCACCCTCCGGTTACACCGGGAGCACAACCACAATAATAACAGCAGGCTCGGTAGAAATCTCCGGTCTTAACAGCAACACAACTTACTATTTGCACGAAATAAAACCTCCTGAAGGATATGTATCAACTACTGCACCAACCAAGTTCTCACTTCAAGCTGAATACAACAATACCACCGGTGAACTTTTACCCGGATATCCAACCATGTTAGTGGGAGAATCAACATCGCCGGTTTCACCGGTATTGGAAGTTGTAAACTATCTTGGAAGAGAACTTCCCGACACCGGAAGTAGCGGCGGATTAATTTATGTAGTATTTGGATTTTCAATGCTTGCATTAGGTGTTCTGGTAATGTATATGCTAAACAAAGGTTCAAGCGATGAAAAGTAAAAAGTATTTATTTATACTATCCATTTCGCTGCTTATTGTTGGATTAACGCTTCTCCTTCTGCCCACCCTGTCTGACAGGGTGGTTAGGATTGAGCATCAACAAATAATAAAAAGCTATGAAATTGAAATACAATCGATAGCTGACTCCTTTAATACACTTTCTGCCGATGCTCAAAGGTATAACGACATTCTACGCGCAGCGGGTGGTTACGGATATATTCCTTCCACCGAAGAATTAGAGCTTTATAATAGCGCTCTCAATGCACGTAACGATGGCATGATGGGATATATATCCATTCCAGAGCTTGAGATATCACTGCCCATTTTTCACGGAAGTGACGAGAGCGTTTTACAATCAGGAATTGGACATATCGAAAGTACAGCATTACCAATAGGTGGCCCCTCAAACCACACAGCACTTACCGGACACAGTGGCCTTAGTACAGCAAAAATGTTTAGTGAAATAGATAAACTTGAAAACGAGGATATATTTATTTTAAACATTTCAGGCCAAGCCCTTTATTATCAAATATATAACATTTCTAAGGTTTTACCAGATGAAACCGAACTTCTTTCAATACAGGATGGAAAAGACCTTTGTACTCTTATCACCTGTACTCCTTACGGTGTTAATACTCACCGATTACTTGTACAAGGTGAAAGGATTGAAAAAGAAATTTAAACTAAAGACATATAAAAGAATATAAAAAATATACATTTTTTTGTATTAATATGTGACTATTGTAAAACTTATTTTATTACCTTGATTTTAACAGCTATAATTGGTATTCTATAAATAGAGATTTGTAGATAATTTGTATGTATTAATTATTTAAAGGCAAAACTACCGTAAGGCAGTGACGCAAAGCCACGGGACCTATAAACTACCTGGAATAAAAAGGTCAGCCGGTTGCAATAGTTGTTCTATATGTCAGCTAATTGCTATGGAGTTATTTTAATGCTTAGATTTTCTCATCTTTACCAATCTGAGGATAAATTGCACTATTTTATGAAAAGTCAAAGTGCAAATAAATCCCAATCTCTTTTGGTGAAGATTATCACATCCTCCGGCAAGCAGGACGAAGCTTGCAATATTTCTCGTCAGATAAAAAATTATTTTCCAAATGCCATAATAATGGGTGCCAGTTCTGCCGAAGTAGTCCTATTAGATGGCAAGCAATATTTTGAATCAGTCGCGATCATTTTTGAGTATTATGAAGTCTGTACTATAAAAAGTGAGATTATTAATATATCCAACAAAACTCCCGAACAGCTTTCATTTGAGGTCTTTAATACTTATTGTGATGATTTATCCGGTAGCACCTCACCGCTAAATATTATTTTCTGCGGCTATTTGGGAGTTTATAGATTTATAAATTCATTTAACACACTATCCCCCATCATAAGGCTGGCAGGAGGATGTGTGGGCAATCATTTATCCGCTAATGATGGAGAGGGTTTTATTTTTAACGAAACCGGCATTCTCGACAATAGCATTTTTACATATGCCATTATTGGAAAAGAAAGCCATAACTATATGTTTTTATCCTCCGCTCAGGATACAATAACCCCAAGTTACACCATCACTAAGGCCTCAAATGGAATAATTGAAGAAATAGAAGACGTCCCGGCATTAAGATGGATGTATGACTTTCTAAATGTTACCGACAACGAAAATGATTATACCGATTGGCGAGAGGTTGCAACAAAAGACTATCTCGTTCATTTCCCCTTAATATTAGAAAAAGACGGCAGCGGAAGATTCACTAAAATTGATAGCGACAGCGGAAAGTTGTCTTTATATACAACAGAACTTTTTGATAATACCCCCTTTAGAATAGGCTATGTAAATCCTGCCAAGGTAATTAAAGACACCTACACCATCTGTTCCGAAATACTTGACACTCCTAGCGAGAGCATGTTCTGTTATGTATGTTATTTTCGCAAATTATTCCTCGAAAACTGTGCGAAATGGGAAGTTGCTCCATTTTCTAAACATAACATATGCGGCATATTTTTAATGGGAGAAATAGCGTATAGCAACGGCAAAAACATTCTTTGCAATGGAGCTAACGTCTTTACCTCTATTGCAGAAAACGAACGATATATATTGCCCGATTATCATGTATTAGAAAATGCAGGTGACGTTGAGGGGGATGTAACATTTTTAAACAAAGCTCTAGATATGCGCCGCGAAAACATGATGAACAATGTACTGTTAAAGACCCTAAAACAAAAAGAGACTATATCTACCGATAATTTGCACTTTGACAAAAATTTTAATATTCCAAATATTTATCGTTTTGAAAAAGATAATCTTACAAAAAAATATCAAAAAATATGCTTTGTTGAAAGCCAAACAGCCGATGCAACAATAGCTTTTGCCGGTCAAGACAGATACTTTGATTCTGTTCGTGATTTTATATCTATGTTCACCGAAGCTCTATCCGAATTAGCAGTAGGAGTTGACTTCAATATTTACTCATTAAATTATAAAACATTAGTTTTTGCTTCTGAAACAACCATCAACGAGCAGGACTTTATCGAGCTTGTTAAGTCCCTCTATCAGAACTTTGGTTATGCCACCTCAGTAAAAACCGAAATTACTGCTGTTAACAGAGTAGTAATAATGCTCAATCAAGAAAATCCCATTGAACAGGGAATCAGCTTTTTGCAAAGCCTTAAGGACAGTCAAGAAACTTTTATTGTTTTCGATAGTAGCTATTATGAATTTCAAAACAATAATCCAATTGATGATTTAAAAGGAATAGAGCTGCTTAAAAGAGCAATAGATAAAGATCTGATTGTTCCGTTTTACCAAGGTATTTTTGATAACAATAAAAGGTGTATTGACAAATACGAAGCCCTTATCAGAATTATTGATATTGACGGTACTGTTTATAGCCCGGTATCATTTTTAAACACCTCAAAGAAATATAAATTTTATAATACTATTAGCCAACGTATGATAGAAAAGGTTCTGAAGGATTTTACCCATCGAAAAGAATCTGTTTCAATTAATATATCAAAATATGATATTGTTTCTTCTCATTTTAGAAATTGGCTTGTTAAAGCAATAGCTGACTTTCCTTCGCCTGAACGTATTGTTATTGAATTTTTAGAAACTGAGGATTTTACCGAGATAGATGTATTGCTTGGCTTTATCGAAAAGCTTAAAAGCTTAGGAACAAAGATAGCGATAGATGATTTTGGCTCAGGCTATTCTACATTCACTACCATCGTTGCATTAAAACCCAACTATATCAAGGTAGATGGCTCAATTATTAAGGATTTATTGAAAAATGAGGATCATCAAGTAATTTTGGATTCCATCTGTTACCTTGCTAACAGAATCGGAGCCGATACAGTAGCAGAATTTGTAGAAACAGAGGATTTACAAAGTTTTTTAATCGAAAAAGAAATATCTTATTCTCAAGGTTATCACCTTGCTAAACCATGCGCCTTAGAAAAAATTAATCCCTCATTAACCGTTTAGCGGCAATAAAATCCTAAAACTATTGCAGACCATATTTTCCCTCGCTGTATCTAAAAAGCTATTTGCATTATTTATTAATATCTCAATAAAGGGCTGGGTGACTCTCGATGTATAGGTAGCACATTGTTATTCCCTATTTGTCACACTAAGTTTGGACAAAAAATAAGTTTACCCTTATTTTCTCTTTCTATATCGAATGAATTTTGATAATAATCAACAAAAATCTTCCAGCCCATTTTCATCTTCCATTTATCTAAACTACCTTTGTTAATACAGATATATAAATCGAATTAAGGCAAATAATTTATTAAAGCGCTTGAGTTAACAATTAAAATATTACTTCGAGGGATTGACAAATCCCTAATAATATATTATAATACCTATGTTGCTGCTGTGGCGGAACAGGCAGACGCAAGGGACTTAAAATCCCTCGGTAGAAATATCGTACCGGTTCGATTCCGGTCAGCAGCACCATAAAATCCTTATTGCTTCAGCTTTAAGGATTTTTATCTTATTAAATTACAACTCTTTTTTGCAGCATACAATAAAATTAACTTTACAATAACATGGGGGGTAGTGATGAAAAAAACAATTATTCTATTGACAGTTTTAACAATATTATTATCTTTTTACTCCTGCTCAAAATCAGATGATGGCAATATACAGGATGCCTTAACTTCTTTTGTAAGCGATGGAACTAACGCTACTCAACCGAACGCTTCCGGTGTCACATCGGAGGTTGACTATAGCGTATATGCTCATCTACTTGAAGAAAGCATTATGATGTATGGTGGGCTGCTTATAGAGGAAAGTAATGTGCCGGAAGTTAGGTATAACTGTGCAGGCACCTGTTATGCTAACCTTGTTGATTTAGACAACAACGGTGTGTTGGAGCTAATAACTATCACAATAGAGGATAAATATAACTCTATCGAAAATGGCGGAAGTGCTATTGATTTATATTATGATGACGATTGGGTGGAGTTAAATTCAGTTAATGCTTACACCATTTCTTCCGAAAATGAGCTTGTTATATTAGGAAATTATGTATTGAGTTCTTACGGCAACGGTGGTGTTGAGTATGGCGTTGAGTATTCTTTTAAGGATGATATTGTATACTTAATTGAAAGTTTTCGTAGTACCAATCAAATGGCAAATTATTACGAGTTAAAAAATGCTACAATGCTTGACCCTATAGCATCGGTCGAGCTGTTTTACGATTATGAAGAAAATCTCTATGAGGCTACAATAAACGGAGACCCCTTCGATAATGTTGAGGCGATTGAAGACCATTTATTCGAGGAGTATGGTGAGGTTGTTTATCATCCTATCAGCTGGTTAACCGAAGAAATGTTAGCAGAATTGAAAGCTATTAACCAGGCGACATATGACTTTTTGGGAGTAAACGGTTCCTTAAACGCTACTCAGCCGAACGCGAATTTGTTAGAAGTTGATTACGGTCTTTATTCTTCTTTGCTAAAGGCATATGAATTAGACTACAACATACAGAACATAAGTGCAACCGACTATCAAATAACAGGCATGACGCTTGACTATACATATCCTTATTCTCCGGAAGACAGCATGCTGGATGCAAGTGGGTTCTGCTACTCTAATTTGGTTGATCTCGATGGAAATGGCATTTTAGAGCTTGTTCTTATAGCATATGACGAACAGGAATTCGATGATAACGAATTTTCACATGAAGATAAAGTGTATGTTAACTTATTAAAATATCCAAATATTATCAAGGTATACACTATCGACCCCGAAAGCGGCCTTTTATTTCTCGGTAGCTTGCCAACATCACTATTTTATTTACCGGTATCGATGAATTACGGAATTAAATATATTGTATCGGAAAATAAAACCTACATATCTCATGAAAATAGTTATCAGCTTGGAGGAGGAACAATAGATTACTATGGGCTTTCAGATGGCTATTTTAGTATTGAAGAGAGTTTTGTGTTGTATGATGATGGTTCCGGAACTGTAAACGGTGTTGAGTACTCCTCCGAAGAAATTGATAATATAATTAGCGATTTAGGCGAGAGCGAAGTTCATGTTATTCAAAACATGGATGATAGCTACATAGAAGCGCTTGAGGCGATAAACAAGAAGACTTCTGATTTTTTGTTGGATTATCCCATCTCTAATTTCGAGAACTTTAGCGGAGCATATAACAACGGTCAATTTTACTACATGGAGTATTCTTTCCCCGATCTATATCCACCCGATTTTACGATAAAAAATTATTACAGAGCTCTCACCATGCGTGATTACGACATGTTGTCGGAATTGGGTATCGATGATTCTATGATAGATAATTACAAACTTTGGCATACGTCTGATGAGCATACCTATGTCCCCGGATATATAATATCCGGTTTAACAAATGTAACACCGGATATTATTGAAAATGATGAACTTTCATCTGATATTTCTGATTATATCGCTACGCTCTCGTATTCCAAAATTATCATCATTCACTGCAGGGTAAACGAAGTTTTAGACCCTCATACAACTAGTCTCGGGCTTCAGGTGGCAGGTGGTACTTTTGATAATTATTTTATTCTTGCTACCGATGACGATGATGAATCAAGCTGGGAAATTGTTGAAATATTTGACGACAAGTTTTATAGCATTTAATCAATATTTTTATCATAGCCAATAACCTCTGAAAGGAATTACCGGTTTTATTTATGGTTGACAACAATAATTATAACAGCCAATATTCTCACCCGATACCACCCATGCAAGGGGGACAATCAACTTATTATCCTCAAGTAACAACCTCGGGCCCACAGTCGGTAGATTTTCAATATTTTTTTCATGAAAGAGATCGCTTGCGAAAACAGGCAAAACATTTAAACCGAAAGCGAAAACATGCTTCCTATTTTATTGTAATATCGGTTTTTATTACCTTTAGTTTGATATTTCTTTTCCCTTTAATAATAATAGCAATTATCGGATATTACAGTGCAAATAAAAAATTTAATGCTGTTAAGGAACAATTACAGCAGCTCGGCGAAAACTATAAAGAGGAGTATCGGCGTTATCGTTACGAAAATACAAATCACAGCGGCGTCGATGGGCACCCTTCATCGCAGTACTATAACAGCGATGATTTTAATCAAGATGATGATTGCGGCGACTATGGCGGCTGGGATGATGGCGGCTATGACGGATGTGGTGGCTATAGCGATGGCGATTCCGGCGGTGATGGCGGCGGTTTTGGCGACGGCGACGGTGGCGGCGATGGCGGTGGCGGTGATGGAGATTAAGTTATCTCATCATGTCTTTAATAATAGTAATACATTAGCAAATGGATGGTTAACTGAAAAACAGCTAACCATCCATTTGATGTTTTTGTATAAATATTTTATCCCTGTTTCAGGGTTTTTGAGAAGCTATCTTTTAAAGAAACTATTCTGTTATACCTAATCTCATTTTCTTTAATAAAATAACCTATCCTAACAAATTGCATTCTGGTGCCTATGGAGTCCTTAATTGTTTGTGGCTCCATTATTGCTTTTTCAATAACCTCAAGTGATTCCTTGTTAAGATAATCTAAGTAGTTCTCCCCTTCCGGTAAGGCATCAACGCTTTCAATGCTGAATAATTTATCATACATATATATTGATGCCTCAACTGCATGCTTTTGAGGCAGCCATTGAATTGTACCCTTAACTTTTCTGCCATCTGCAGGCATATTGTTTCTTGTTTCTAAATCTGCAGTACAGATAAGCTCTAATAGATTTCCCGCCTCATCTTTAATCATCCTTTCCAGCTTGATGATATAAGCTCCCATCAACCTAACTTCATTATCGGTTTTTAGTCGTTGATATTTTGGAGGTGGAATTTCGGCAAAATCCTCTCTATCAATATATATTTCACGTGTAAAAGCAAGCTCCCTTTTTCCTGCAGATTCATCTTGCGGATTGTTAGGCAGTAAAAACATTTCTTCTTTTTCTTCAGGGTAGTTTGATATTGTTACCTTAATTGGGTCTAATATAGCAACTCGGCGCACAGCAGTTGCATTGAGTTCCTCCCTAACACAGTGTTCAAGTAGCCTAATATCTGCAGTTGAGGTTGCCCTTGCAACGCCGGATAAATCCACAAAGGATAATATAGACTCCGGGGTGAACCCGCGACGACGCAAACCGGACAGTGTGGGCATCCGAGGATCATCCCATCCTGATACAAAACCTTTTTCTACCAACTCTCTTAAATATCTTTTACTCGTTATTGTATGTGTTACGTTTAGTCTTGCAAATTCATACTGGTGCGGAATATGGGTAATCGAGCAGTTTTCAACAACCCAGTCATAAAGCGGCCGATGATTGTCAAACTCAATGGAGCAAAGTGAATGTGTAACACCCTCTACACTATCTTGAATTGGATGTGCGTAATCATACATTGGATAAATACACCATTCATCGCCCTGGCGATGATGATGTGCTTTTAATATTCTGTAGAGAATCGGGTCTCTCATATTGAAGTTTGAGGAGGTCATATCAATTTTTGCACGCAGTGTACATGCGCCCTCTTCAAACTCACCTTTTTTCATCCTATCAAATAGTTCAAGATTTTCCTCAACGCTACGATTTTTGTAAGGACTATCTGTTCCGGGAGCAGTTAGCGTTCCCCTATATTCGCGCATTTCTTCCTGCGTTAGGTCACAAACAAAGGCTTTCCCATCTTTAATAAGTCCTACCGCTAACTCATAGCATACATTAAAATAGTCTGAGCCGTAAAAAATTCCACCCGAAGGCTTCTCCCCTATCAGCCATTCTAAATCATGTGTTATTGATTCAACAAACTCTACCTCTTCCTTTACAGGATTAGTATCATCAAAACGCAGATTAAATTTGCCACCGTATTTCTTGGCAATGCTCCAGTTAATAAAAATAGCCTTTGCTGAACCTATGTGTAGATATCCATTAGGCTCGGGAGGAAACCGAGTATGAACGCATGTTTCACGTCCGTGCTTTAAATCCTCATCTATTATATCATGAATAAAATTTGACTTGATTTCCATCTATATCTCCTTGTAATTCCAACAAAATAATAACATCATTATATTAAATAATACATTTTAAAGTATCCAAAACCCTTGTATATAATATCATAATGTTACAAAAATGTAAAGCTTCTTGTCAGACGAATTTCATGCAGGTTATCTATCTTCTTATAACACAAATATCCACTGGCATAGCCGGTGGATATTTGCTTTTGTTAGTTTAGCAGTTAGGAAGTAAATCCATAGCTATTGGGCTATTTAAAAACTGTCTTCTTTTTGTTTTTCGTAGATTTCATAGATATAGTCGTGGGATGAATATTATCATGAGTCAAAAAAAGCTATTGTTCGGCTCTCTTCCTCGCTATCCCTTATTTAAAGCCCACTGAATATGAGTAATGAATTATCCATATTATATCAGAGGTAAAAACCCTAATGCATGAATTTTCAGCTCTTCCGAGGGTACCGTTATCTCTTCACCATCAAAGATTGTAACAATCTCTGCTCTTGTTAACAGCGAAAGATCATCATTTGAGGCGGACAATGCGTCCAAAAGCTCCTGTGTGATTTCAAAATAATACAGGGTGTTGTTTTGCAGAGCATTTGCTCCTACCGCATCCTCGGTCTGTTCAGCCCTAATAGCTTGAATAAACCCATCACCATCGTCGAATGCATTGGTTGCGTTAAGATCATACCTCAAAGAGACACTTATAAATTGATTTTCGCCTAAGGTATCATTCTCTATATAGAAATAGATTCGTTTTTCTTCGTCGCTTACCCTCGATAAATCAATTCCACCAATTTTGTCGGCATCATTGAGCTCCAGGGCAGAGGTAATATATAAATCGGTAATCGACTCACCGCCAACCTCGTTACTCAGGGTAATTGTCGGCCTTGTCGCTGTGGCTCGGTACGCAGCAATCATGGTATTAACAAAAAGCATAGCTTCTGAATAAGATGGAGTCGGTGTGGTGGAAGTACCGCCATCACCCGAACCGGTATAGGTTACATTACCCATGTTGTAGATAAAATATGCATTTGCAACATCGTTATAGTGATTGGTAAATGCGGTTTCATGATATACCGATTTGGCTGGGTCGCTTGCAAGGGAATACCAGACTACAAGCTCATCATTATTAACATTAGCTTGGAAGTATTGGTCATGTGTCCCCCCGACAGTCAGCGTGGATTGGCTACCACCAAATCCTTCTAAATTAACATTGTAGGGATATGAGGTGATTTGACCGGCATTAACCTGAGATATTTTAGTTGTTTCGGACCTGTCTTTTACCCCAGAACTGGTAGTACCATACTGATTGATTGATAAATCGGTGGGTGATAAAGCGTTGCCTGATGTAGGCGTAAATCTGTATGCGGCATATGTGGTCAGCCCGTGCGTATCATCAATAAACTTCGTTTTATCTGAACCCGGAACATATGCTATTGCATATCCATCATTTTCCATCTGCGATAGAGTAGCATCCGATGCACCCGCATATGCAGAGGCTGCATAGCTTGGGTTATCTGTAGTATTTATTCCGCTATCAGCTTTAAATTCAACATAGTTAGGATGATATTGCGAAACACCGTAATCGACGCTTGTAACACCGTATTTGTCCATTCCCAAATTATCACGCATTAAGGTGTTCATGTAATATCCTACATGCCAACCATGCGATAACTTCGATCCATTTAGACTAGTGCCGTTTTTACTCGAAAGATTACCGGTAGTTAAATATTCGGGGTGCATATTTGCCACAAAAGTTGTGTCATGGGCAAAGAGTGTTGCCTTGCCGCTATCAATAAAGTCGTTAACAGCCATTGTGGTGTCGTAGTTAAATCCTCTGTAGTAACCGCCATCGACCATTCCGTAGCCCTCTTGGAAGCCTATCAACAACATATTATAGTTGCCCAATAAGTCAACTAAATCGTTAATACCGTTAGTATCAGTGTCGGTACCGGATAATGTGTTAACTTCACTTATAAGTTTTTTATCGACGGTTATATTATAAAGCCCTGCCGTTCTTAACTCGTTAAAGTAAGTATCGTACCTCGTGCTTAAATCAGAATAATTGACTTGTAAAATTTTAATATCAATTATTTCTCCAGGTTTATTTAAAGTTAAACCGGTTTGAGAGGCCGTAACACTTTCACTGCCTACCTTAACAACCTCCAGCTTCCAGGATACAGCACCCTGAATTGATTCCGGCAAACGTCTTGTTACGTTGTACTCAACGCCTGAAATAAGTTCACCGTTATTGACGGCAACTCCGTTCGAGGTTATTGTAAGATTATCTAAAATCTCGCTAGTAGGGTCATATTTACCGTCACCGTTTAGCTCCAGATACAGAGAAGCTGTATACTTGGTATCGACAGGGGTCGGGTCTGTCGGGTTGTCTATTGTGAAGGTATATGTGAGTTCGTCGTTAGGTAGTAAATCATCAGACGATAAACCATTTGCTGCGGTCGGACCTACATATTCCGTAGGCATGGCAGATAACACCAACTTTGGTTTGGAGAGGTTGGCATAGGTTTCAATAAGAAGCTTCTGCTCCGGTACTGTGGTATCGGCTATCGAGAATACATTCGGGTATTCGGCATCATCATAAATTGTATTTAGGGTTTCAAACATATACGAGCAGTTATCGACATACCTTTCGTCGATACTATCTGTATCATCAGCGGCAACACCGCCTACGTCTCCTTTAGCTCCATCTTCGTCACCGACCTCAACTAATTTATCGTCTATAATGATTGGCGAACCGGTGGCGGCAAAAGCGATAAGCTCATCCCGCTTGTGTTGGGTTAAATCAAATCCTCCAATACGTACAGAGCTGTTAGATGCGGTTACGTTTAAAATGTTGTATCCTTCGGAATTTGGCTTAAACGTAGCATGATTGTCCGGATAATAGTCACTGTCAATCAATCCGGAAAAGTAACCTGTCATACGATTATCGGTATACAAATCACCTATATTTGTATAAACCATGCCGTCCATATTATTATCATTGTAATTTGTAATGGTTACTCCGTCAACAACTTGTGTATTGAATCCATAGGTTGAACCGCCTATATAAATCATATCGTACTGTTCGTTAATATTGTCGATTTTGCCTATATATTCGGTAACCGCCATGGTGGTAACATTAACGGTATATTTTTCTCCCTTTGTTTGGACGGTATTGACGGTGTTGGAGGCATTTACCATATTTATCCAGCTTCGGCCGTTGTCTCGAAAGTTTGTAGCATATGGCAGGGATTTAGTATACCAATCAAAATCCACACTTGTTATGGATTTACTACTAAAGTAATCATCCGTCAAATCAAGCGTTAGCGTCATAGATTTATCAGAAGTGGTATCGTTTTTCCAGCCCACATGTGCTGTATTAAACATGTCCAGTCTTCTATCAATAGCAGCCTTGTTTGCATAATTCGGGTCTGTGGTAACCGGATAATTAACGTTGAGGTATGAAGTGGCGTTGTACTCGGAAGAATGATCCAAGAAAAATTGAGTGGCAGAACTAGCAGTATTTGCATAAAATGCAACCGTGTTAAGTTGCTCCGTTGTGCCATCGGCATAGGTAATGTTCGCCACCGCGGTATAAAACATTGGGTTAACGTTGGAAGCAGTTTTTATTCCGTTAATTATATTATTGGTATAAATAACACCCTCTACTTCATCGGAACTTGTTATCCTACCATCGGTGATATAGGTTTCTATATTAACTGTATCGGTAGCATATTTAGCAAATGTAGTATCTTCGGTATCTCCAAGCCACCCTAAAACATCGGTACCTTCAATAAAGTCAGTCCCGCTTACTCCGGGAGTGACTATTGGTTGGAGCTGTAAAACATTGATTTCCTCTTTTTGGTAATCTATACGCGCATCCGAGGTGTTTAAAAGATATCTTATTGCGGATGCAATAGATATTTCAATTGGAATAGTGGTTACAGAGGTTAGTTGACGCAAAGCATTTTCACGATCGATTTCGTCATCAATTCTACCTCTATATACCGAATCCATATTCGTGTCGGTTAAGGGAGTAGTAGTAAACCCTACACTGATTATAGTATCGGAATAAATTATTGCATTTTCGGTGGCATCGGTTAAACCGGGATACACCAAAGTCTTCATGTCGTTGTTAATCAGTACGGGCACATTTCCCGTGGTTGCGTCACCCAGCTTAGCGGTTAAATCCGTCCCCGTTAAAGGAGTAGCTGTATTATAACCCTCGGTAACGGCTATTAAATCATAAGCACTATGGTCGAAAGCGGCATCGGCAGCAATCTCAGCTGAAGTTTTAACCGTTAATTGAATATCGGTAACAACACCTGTAGCATTGCCGTCTAAGCTGTATTTATAAAACCAATCGTTATTCTCAAAGGCATCAAAATAGTACTCTTTATATATAACGGTGCAAGCCTGTGCAATATTATCGGCATCTGCCGTTACCGCAGTATAGTTACCAACAGTGGCTGGATCGGCAAATGCACTCTTATGTGTGTAGGTTAAGCTCGTAAGATCGAAATAGAGCCCCGAAGCGTTTATTAGAGTCCCCGAACTGCCGACGTAAGCCTCATGGATGGCATAATAATTGTTATTACGGGTCTCGCTCGGTATGCCGTAATCGGTTATGACATATACGTCAGCAAATCTTGTGGAAATATCCTCGTCGGCGGCATTGGAAGTAACGTCAAAAGAATAGCCATCTCCCAAGTTGCTTTGATAAACATATATCGGATTTGCCGGATCGTCATCATTGATATGATAAATGTTTATACCCTGATTTTCGGCAGCATTTGCGTAATTTAACGCCTGTTCAGATGTAACAGAACCTCCTGACGGATTCATTAAAGAAGTAACCGGTGTAAATACCGGCGAATAGTAATAAACGTTTTCACCCGGCGTAGGGTGATCACCAAACACTACATTGGTAATTTGTTGTGCAAATCTACCGTCGTCTACATTAATGACATAGTCGCCGTTCATAAGAAAATCGCCGTTTTGCTCTTCTTTAAAGGCAATTCCATCGGCTACGGTTAAATTTGTTAGTTCCTGATTAGCTAAGGTAATTTGTTGATAGTCTTCGGTGTCATCGTTGTATTGCCATGGATAAATTTCGTTATAGCCCTTGTAGTAAATCGGTGCGGAATTATCCGACGCACTTGAAATTAAGCTGCCGTACCTACTAACAATACTATTTAGTGTAGAATTTCTTGTAGACGCATTCGCTCCTTGTCCGAGCGCAGTTAAGTCGGCGGTAGTAAGAAGGTTTTCTGCACCCTCGATATAAAAACCCAAGGTATCCCGAGTTGCATTATCTGGAATAATCTCAAGAACATTAAGTTTCCCCTCTGCCTTTATACGCTCAATACTTGCGAAGGAGAGATAATTGCTTGCATGGCCCGTGTTGGCATCACGTTCACCCGGAGTTGAAGCGGCATTAACAAAAAACATCTCGCCCGGAAGCGAAAGCATTATTGCCGCAAATAATATGAGGGCAATAGCTCTGCGCTTTGCATTATTAATCGTTTTATTGACATGTCTCATGGGATAGCTTATCCTTTCTTATACCGCTAATATCGGTTTGTTTCTTAAAAAAATGTCTTGAGAAGCGACATGATTTCTGCCGTGTTTTTCCAACGTTAATGTGAAATTTAACTCCTCTACCCTATTAAAAGGCGCATCGACATTGCCGTCACCGTCTAGGTCCTCATCATCAACAACTATAGGAACCGTTGTTATATTAAAACCGTCGACATCTTTAGCAACCACTGCTTCGGGAGAAAATGATGCGAATGTTGTTACTGCTGTTGCATCCTGCGTTATACCGTTCGAATAATACAAAGTACTATCGGTATCGTCGTATCTGAAAGAATGTAGCGTATAATCGATTATCTGACTGCCCGAAGCATCGGTAGACTCCGTTCCGTCATCTTCAAAGCGATATTCAGAGTTTACAACTATTATACGATTATCGGTTGGACGGTTCATAACGGAATAATTACAATCGATAATATACTCCTGCAGCTGTGCCATAGCAAGCTGGGATTCGTATTGTAGATTTAACCTCGTGTCTACTGTAGAGAATAAATTTGCACCGGTGGTCATAAAATTCATTACAGCAATCGACAATATGCCGAAAATTGCAATCGAAACCACCAGCTCTACCAAAGTAAACCCTTTGTTGTTTTTTGCCATAAAACTCCGTTCCTTTCGTTACCTAAACTCTTGATAACCTGTTGTGGGGTATATTGTAATCACATAACCCGCGCCAAAGTCTAAGGTAATCGTGTTTGGTAAAGATGCTTGTGCAACATCATTAACAATAAATTCCTGCAATGCTCCCGTCTCTTTATTGTAGACAAAGCCTATTGTTCTCGTGGCATCTACTGTGCTTTCAGTAGTACCTCCGTCTAATGAATAGGATATTCCCAAAACACCGTCACCGAGATCCTCTGTTTGAGCTGGGGTACTATCCGAAATGGTATAAAGTGTTGCCACATACTCATCGTTTGACGCATCATAACTCATCTCAAGTTTAGGGTTATGTGTTGTTGTTGTTCCGCCTGCTGTAACTTCGTAATATTCGCCGCTTAAAGCCGCCATTTTAGCAGATGATAGCATGGAGTCGAAGTCGCTTGCCGCCTCCCTTGAACGATTTCGAAAAACCATACCTATCGAATAGGATACAATGGTAACTAAAACCGCCAATATTGCAATAATTACAATCAACTCAACGAGAGTATATCCCTTATTATTTTTTTTCACTAACATCCCCTTATTAAGCACTAATAGTTTCTGCTTTTTATTTTTTAGTCCAATTTGCATATTCGATTATATTATCTAAATCCCATGAATTATCCTCCAACTCATTCACTTCTGAATCGTTGGATTTAAAGGTTACAAAATCACCAATGCTTATTCCGGTTGTTTCGTATATGGCAATTAATGCCTCACGAACTCCCGAACCATCTGCCGTTACGCTCTGGCCTGCGTTAATATTTATATTGCCGTTTGTTAGAATTAAACCTGTATAGTGGCTATCAACATTTATAGTTGAATTATCATTATAAACCAGTATGAAATTTACGGTACCGGGCAAGGACACACTGTTTGTATTTAGTGCACTTTCGGTTGTTAGCACCGCAACCACATTGCCCGAAGTGTCTTTAAACTCGTGAGTTCCGCCGCCATTGTCGGCAATAAACGTATCAATTGCATCTGTGTCAACAAGATAGTCGTACGGTGTTGTTCCTTCTGCCGCCGGGATATTGGAGGTTAATGTTCTTGTTAGGTTTTCGAATGTTTGTGCGTAGCTGGCGTTGGTTGCTACAGAAGCACTCGGATCGTAAAGGGTTATTTCATCATCCGCCTCCCTGTTAAAGGTATACCCCTCAGCACTTACAACATCATCGTCCACACTCAGGGTGTCAAGGTACTGATCTAAATAAAAATCAATGTCGCCCGGATTTTGTTCGAAATAGTCTTTAAAAAATTTATCGGCGTTTTCATCCGAATCAAATTTAAAGAAATAGTAGGTAATAGAGTTTGTGCCGCTTATTGGGTAGGTCATGGGTTGAACGCTTGCTGCGGTTAAATTATAATCGCTATAATTAACCCCTGCCCAAAGTGCATGAGATAAATCGAGCGTAACATTAGCACTCGCACCACCCACGCCGTGAACCTGTGGATTAAGCACCTTACTATCGGGATCTCCGTTACTTATTAACATTTCTGTGGGTACTAAATAAACTCTCTGGTTACTGCGTATTGCAAGTGATTCTGTGGTTAAATAGCTGTTTGCCGTATCGCCTATAAATCCTCTTCCGGCAAGCGTTAATACATCGGCATTTTGCAGATGAAGCTCAGAATCAAGACCATTAACAAGAATAGCGCTACTCTGTTCCGGAATGCTGGAACTGCTGTTATATCCGATATATTCTCCGTTAATAGATACGTCTGCCTCATTCGACAAAATTAAATCGTCGTAAATGAATGAATTACCGTTTAGAGTTACCGATGAATTCTCTATATCTATGTCGGTAGCCCAAAGGTTGGTGTCATCGTTAAGCGTCAACCACGCCTCGTTGCTCAGGGTAATATTTCCTGCAGTAATAACGGTACCGGAACTGGCGATTAAAGTACTGCCAAATGTATTTCCGATATATTCACCCATGTATGCACTACCTGTTAAGGTAATGGCACTACCGGCTGCGGTTACGGTATCCTCAACAATAAAGGCAAATTCCGGAACGCTTGAAACATTTGTTGTGGAATAAGAATAGGCAAAATCCGGAACATTTATAACAATGTCGGAAGCGATGGTTGTTGATATTCTGGTATTTGGGTCATTTTGAGTTACGCTTAACCCCTCAACAATTATTTTTTCATCATCTATCAAAACCCTGCTATTAGGCTCAAGTTCAATTATCGGGGCCGGAACAAATTGCGAACCCCCACCTGCAATGAAAACATTATACCCTCCCGTTGTATCGGAAATAAATACCATGTTGTTAGTCGGTATACCGGAAACCACCGAACAGTAATATTGAATGATTTGATCAATTTCTAATTCTACGGTTGGAATCGGCGTATTCGGATCGAAATTTTCATCTAACCCACCGGGTGTCGTTGAAGTAAAAAGTGAACTTACAGTTCCTATAGTGCCAAAATTATAACGTAGGACATTATGTTTAAAAAGGTTTGCAAAAATTTCTTCAAAATCTTCAGCACCGCCTGCCGACGAAACTGAATTATAATAGCTAAAAAAAGTATAGGCATCGGTATAAGAAAGTTTTAATTCGTCGTTAGCAACCTGCTGAAAACCGGCACGAATAATTTCCATGGATTCTTCGGCGGTATAAAAATTTTGCTTTCCCTCACGCTCGGTAACTTTAACAACCAAGCCGGTGTAGGTTGCGAATAATAGCGCCGCACCCAAAATAGAGATAAAGAGCATGGCAACTATAACAGTTACTACACTCGACCCTTTATTCGATTTTAATGCTGTTAGGGCATTAAAAATTCTTTTCTTCAACTTAAATCTCCTTATGCCAACTTAGAGGTATTCAATCTGTGAACCTCATCACCGTTTTGGTCAGTTACAATAATCGTCATTTCATACATTCTGTATTCTTGCTGTGTTTCCAAAATTTCACTACTTGTTGGTGGCAGTGCGCCCGTTCCTATCATGGTGGGCACAACCTCTTCCCAGTTTGTAGCGTAGTATGCACCCGGTCCGTTATACCAACGAAAAACCGGTTCATTTGCTACAGTACCCGCATTCGAGAATATTCTTACATGATCTGCCGGCTCGGTTGCACTGTAGGGCTGAACAAGCTCTATTACCGCTCGATAATAAACATCCAGTGTATCCTGTTCGGCTTGAGTGATATTGGGGTTTTGCTGTTTTAATATATAGATATCTACCGGCAATCGTTCTGCATTCCCGTCTTCTATATTATTTCTGATAATAATATGTTCATCATTTCTCAAGGAATCTTCGTCATAATAAGGATGATAGAGCACATAAAAAACAGGATAGTTACCGCTACTGTCAACATCAAACGGAATGTTCATCAGGTCGTAGGTTATCACTAAACCGTCTGTAGGATTTGTTGTTGGGTTATAGATATATTCCTCCCCCTCATGTGTAAAACTAAATTCATACTCATAGGTAACATAAGCAATAATACTGTTATCGTCATGTCTTATATCATCGCTGGCAAGAGGGTTATCTATTCCGATATTGCTGATATCTATATAGATGGTGCGTTCTTTTTCTAAATCTACGGCTACAGAGTCAACTGTTGTAATGTATCCGTATTTGTCTCGAACAATTGTTGTTTCATCTGCGCCTATTGCTCCGATGAACAAACTTTCCACCGTGCGGTAGGTGATTAAATCAGGGTCTCCCGAAGCATTTATATCGTCGATATTGTTAACATCTTTATATGGTGTTATGTCATCATCAAAAGCGCCTCCTGCACTCAGAGCTCTGTCGTAGCCGTATCCGATAACAAGTTTGTTCTGTGAAAACATGGCATCCATTGATGAAAAGTTAATAATATCTTGGCTGTTGATGATTTCAAAAATTTCACTCACTCCGGTAACGCCATCGGTAACATCAGCCGCCGTTAATAAAATGTCGATATCAAATACCGAGCTTCCCGATGAATAGTCGTTTATCGCTATGGAGTGTTCATTTATACCTTGGGTTAAGGTAGCACTTGTGTGAAGTCCTGTAACTCCACCTCCCAACAGGGTGTCCATGTCAAGTTGCTTTACACTTTCCGAGAGATTTTGAGCAGCAATAGTCGCTTCGCCTATTTCCCTACTTCTTGTTAGGGTATTTGCCGAAATAACAAAGTTGCCTAAAAGAGGTGCAACAATTATACCCAAAATTGCAATGCCAACAAGCAGTTCAACGAGCGAGAAACCTTTATTGTTATTTAATGATTTTTTCAAAAAGAGCTTCCTCCCAAAAAGCAATTTGCTGTTTACTGTTTTATTCCGCTGCCTCATCCTGTGCTTCATCACCGGCCGGTTGGGCTGCAACTTCTACAGATCCAAACGGATTAGTATTACCTATCGGTACAGTAGGCATAGGTACCGGAACATAAGGTGCGCCCGGATAGTTGATATAATATTTCGAGAGCGTAATGTTACCCGCTAATTCTCCGGTTTCGGCACTGTAGGTTAAGGTTAAGCTATCAAGCGCTGTGGATTGAGGGTACGCATACACGGCATTGATTGCATTTTTAATTGCATCATAGCTGTATGTGGCGGTTGCAGACATGCTTATACGGCCCGCATCGACCTCTGCCATAACTTCACCCGCTTCTCCGGTAACATACAATGGGAATTGGCTGATGGAATTTGTTCCGTTAAAGGAAACGGAGGCTATGTCTAAATCGTTTGCGTTTTCCCAGTCTATCATCCATTTTAAAAACTCTTCGTTTTCGATTTTAGAGGGGTGTGCAACTAACTGAGCGGCAATATTGGCGCGGATGTCCTCAATGTTTTGAACATATGTGTCGTAGTTCACTTCATAGGTTCGCAGTTCTTCAAGTTGCGGCTTTAAAGCGTTTATCTCCGCCTCAAGAACGTCATTTTCCTCCAAGGTAGGATTGTATACCAAGAAGTACAGTGCGACAAATATTAACAGACCGCCAAAGACGAGTATAAGCCTTAACTCTGTTTTGGAAATTCTCATATTCGATTATCCTTTCTGATTTAAAAATATATAACTGAATTTATTGTGTAAAATCAGTTTGTCGCCTCGGCGGTGGTAGCTTCGGTTTCGGGTTCGGTTAAAATGGGCTGCGGTAAACTTGGGGGAACTTCCTCCGAAGTACTATAAATGGCGGTAACCGAGAAGGAAACATTTACCGCACCATCGGTGCTCACCGATTCAGACGCTCCCGAAATGCTAACAACATCAATGGTTTGCATGGCATTAATATTTGCTAACGTAACCGCTACCTCTTCAAAACTTTCAACTGTGGCGTTTAAGGTAACACTTTGTTCACTGCAGATTGCATTTAAAATAATAATGTTTTCGGGAATAATGCTTTCTAATTCTTCAATAAACGGTACCAAATTTTCATTATTGCCTGCGGCATTATCGGTAAATACCGTGAGATTATAATCCATCTCGGCATACTCGGTATAGCTGTTATAGGTGTCAACAACATATTGCAGCTCTTCAATTTCTCGGTTAATACCTTCCAGCTCGGACTGTTTTTGCATATTTTCGAAAAATGCCGTAGCAGATAAACCAACACCGGCAACAACAGCCAAGGTGCATAGTAATACGCTGGCGGTTAAATTATCCTGTTTGGACTTTTTTTCCGACTTGGTCATGGAGTCCGGCAGAAGGTTTAACGGATCAATAATACTACCCACGCAGGAAACATAGCTAACCAATTCATCCTTTAGCGCTTCAACCCCTCTTTCATGCTTTGGTATAGTTGAAAGAATTTCGGTTTGAACGCCAAGGGTTTCGGAGATTGCCTCGGATAGCCCAAAAATATGAGCCGAATCACCTAAAAGAACAATTCTATCTACAGCAGAACTTTTTTGGTTGGAACGGAAAAATTCAAGCATTCTGCCGATACCCGAAATTAACCGACCCATTGCGGCGGTTCGTAGATCCTGCGGTATCGCAGTTTCTAACCAGTTACCGTGGGTACACTGTTCTAAAATCTGCATATACTGGCTTGGTTCGGAATTTGTTGCCTGCATTACGGCGGCAACAATCTCGTCACCACCTATGGGAACGTTACGTTGCAGTAACAAAACGCCGTTTTCGATAAAGGTGGAGGTTGAGTTGGTCATATTAACCGAGAGATACATTGTTATGCCCTCTCTAACAACGGAGGACAGAACCTGCAACTGGCTGTTTGGCGCATAGTCGATAGCATGCAACCCAATTCCGATATAGTTAGCAAGCTCGAAATAGCTTCTGATAATTACTAACGGAACAGCGGTTACCAAAACTCTCATTGCCGGCTCGGGGTCTGATACCTTTTCGAGCACGGTGTGGGTTACGTGGTAGTTCGCTATATCCACCGGAAAATAGTCGCCGGCGTTTGCCTTAACAAGCGCCTCTAACCTATCCAACCTTGCAGGAGGTAGGCTAACTTCACGAACCGGTACCTTTGTTGAAGAAAAAACAAAGGTTGCCTTTTTAACATCGCCTAAGTTATGTTCAATAATGGCATTACCGATTAAGTCGCCTAAGGCGGCAACGTTCATTATCTGACCGTCACTAACCAAGTTGCCCTCGTATTCGAAACGAAAACCACTCGTTACCTTATAGCTTTTTGATGTACCTTGAGACACGCAAATTTTAATAAACTTTTCGCCAACTTCGATATTCAGCATTCTTTGAGCCATTTGTAATCCCTTTTCGTTGATGGTTGATGATACTTAATTATATATTATCTCCGCCTACGGCGGAGCTATTTATAATAATATTATATTAAAAAATAATTTATTTTCTACTTAAATGTTTTATCTTAAAACAGGTGTTATTATAATAGGGTTGAAAAATACCAGTTAATAATGTCTTCTCCCCATAACAGAGCTATAAAAACTCCAATTGCGAGGTATGGTCCCATCGCAAGTTCTCGGGAGGCATTAGAAAATTTCATGCGCAGTACGTGAATTATACTGCCGATAATACAGCCGAGGAAAAATGCAAAAAGCGTAGATTCGATGCCTAAATAAAGTCCGCACCCTGCCATTAGCTTAACGTCGCCGCCGCCAATTGCCCTGCCGCCGGATAAAAAAACTAAAAGCACCAGTGCGCCGGTTATAACTGCAAAGCCTAATAGATAGTTAAGCCAGTTATCAAGATTTAATGCGAGGTTAATTACCGCGAGAATACCGATAAAAACGGTAAACTGAATCGGTATTTCCTTTGTTCGGGCGTCTATAACCGATAGCGCCAAAAGCGCACTTGTTAAAAAAAACGCCGTTAAGGTTTGAAAAGAAAAGCCGAATTGATAGAAGATAACGAGGTATAAAATTCCGTTTATCGCCTCAATTAAGGGATATTGAGGCGATAGACGGGTTTTACAACCGGAACATCTACCACGCAGAAAAACATAGGACAAAATGGGAAATAACTCATACCATTTTATATTTTTTCCGCATTGCATACAGTGCGAGGAGCCAACAACCACGCCCTCCCCTTTAGGGATACGATATATGCATACATTCAAAAAGCTACCGATGCAGCTACCGAATATAAACACGATAAGGTATAGGAAAAATGTGGGTAATAATTGCATTTTACGTTGACCCTCTTACTGTGGTTTAGTTAGTTATTTGGATTAGTCA
>CAYJDA010000020.1:0-14850 GCA_964368815.1 uncultured Oscillospiraceae bacterium | reverse complement strand
GTACTGTGGTGCTAAAACTGCTGCTAAAACAGCGATGATAGCAATAACGATAATTAGCTCTACCATGGTAAAGCCCTTGTTGTTTTTGAAAAACTTTTTCATGTTTAAACGATCTCCTTAAAAAATTATTAATTTTTGTTTTATTTAAAACTCGACTGTCCCTTATACAATCGAAATTTTAACCTGTTTAGTGTTTTTGGGGTTATAGATTATCAAGTCCGTTCATCATCTCTGCCATAGGTAGCATAACCGCTAAAACGATAGTTCCAACAACCAGTGCCAAAATAACGATAATTGCCGGCTCTAATGCCGCCATTAGCGATTGGATTGCAACCTCAACCTCGTCTTCATAATAGTCCGCCGTTTTGTCCATCATGCCCTCCATGTCGCCGACCTCTTCGCCGATTTTAATCATATGTTGAACCATGGGGGGGAATAGGCCGGATTTAATGAGAGGTTCCGAAAAGGTGGTTCCCATCGCAACATCATCTTTTGCATCTAAAAGGCTATCCTTAAAGATTAGATTGGTCATGGTGTTGGAGGTAATATCGATGGAATCTATAATGGGAACGCCGGCAACCAGCAGTGTCGACATAGTGCGGCACATTCTTGCCGCGGCGGTTTTAACTGCTAAAACCTTAAATAAAGGTAGCATAAGCTGAACTCTTGCAAAGAAGTATTTGCCGGGGGTGGTTCTGGCAAAAAGGTAGATAGCATAAACTGCGCCAAACAGAACCCCGAGAACGATATACCAATAAACCTGCAAAAATTCGCTGGCGGCAACAACCGCCTTTGTTAGCGCCGGCAGGTCGGTTCCAAGGTCGGTTAGCATACTTTCAAACTGGGGAATAACAAAGGTTAACAGTAAAACCACCACGATTGCGGCAACAATAAGAATTGTTGAGGGATAGATGGTTGCTTTTTTAACCATGGAATTAATCTTTGAATCCTTTTCAAACTGGGTCGCCATACGGGTAAAGGCTACATCTAAAGCACCGGAGGCTTCACCTGCCGAAACCATGGTAATTAACAGCTGAGGGAAAACCTTTGGAAACTGCGACATAGCTTCAGAAAGCGAGGTACCGCTTTGAATGCTCTGTTTACATTCTGAAATGGCTTCTGAAAGCTTTTTATTCTCGGTTTGTTCTGCCAGCATCTCCAGCGCATTTGCAACCGGAACACCTGCATTAATAATACTTACAAACTGCCTACAAAAAACCGATAGGTCTCTAACTGTTGGTTTTGGCTGTAAAAAGGAGATATTAACATCCTTTCCGAGCGCGCCCGCCTCGCTAACCTTTATGGGAATAAGTCCGGTAGCTTTAATCCATGCAACCGCCTCTTCCCTATCCTTGGCGTCATAAGTACCCTTTTGCTCTTTACCGGCGGTATTTATTGCAACATAAGCAAATGTAGCCATTAAAAATCGTCCTTTCAGTGTTTAATATATTGTATGCTAAAAAATATTTTAAAAGGTTGAACCCATTCGTTTTCGTATCGCTACTCTATCCTGCGCATAGGCGATTGCGTTTTCCTGCGTGATGTATTCCTGCTGATAGAGTTCTAAAAGTGCATCGTCCATCGTTTTCATTCCAAGCTGTTGATTGGTTTGAATTACACTTTGAATCTGGTAGGTTTTTCCCTCTCGAATATTGTTTCTAACCGCCGGATTTGTTAACATAACCTCAAACGCGGCAACTCGCCCTCCGTCCATCCTCGGTAATAGCTGTTGGGATACAACGCATTGAAGAACGTCGGCAAGCTGTGTTCTTATCTGCTGTTGTTGTGCCGGAGCAAAAACGTCGATAATTCTGTCGATGGTATTTACTGCGCCTACGGTATGCAGTGTCGAGAAAACCAGATGTCCTGTTTCTGCCGCCGTAACGGCTATCGAAATCGTGTCATGGTCGCGCATCTCACCAACCAGAATAACGTCCGGGTCCTGCCTTAGTGCGCCCCTTAGTGCATTTGGAAAGCTTCGTGAGTCTGAGCCGATTTCTCGCTGATTAATTATCGATTTACTGTGCCGGTGTAGATACTCGATAGGGTCTTCCAGCGTGATAATATGGTTTGAATATCTTTTATTAATAATGTCGATTAAGCTTGCAAGCGTCGTACTCTTACCGCTACCTGTAGGGCCTGTTACCAAAACTAAACCACGCTTTTTATCACACATCGAAACCACCGAGGCGGGTAGACCTAATGCCTGTGGGGGTGGGATAATAGAGTTAACAACACGGGCACTAATTGCATATGAGCCACGTTGACGGAATGCATTAACACGAAAACGTCCTTTATGAGGCGATGAAAATGCGAAGTCGAACTCCCCTACCTCGTTTAGCTCTTTAAATTGATTAGGTGTTAGCAGCTGTTCGCAAAAGTTTTGAATCATATCGCCTTCAAGTCGGGTTTCGCCGATATTTAACAGCTTTCCGTCCACCCTAACCATAGGCGGAACTCCAACCGTTAAATGCAGGTCTGACGCCTTTAGCTCTAAGGTTTTATCTATTAATTCCGAGAAATTTAGCATTAAAAGAGTCCTTTCAAAAAACCGGCTATGCTGTTTGCCGCAAAATTATTTCTCCACCGAAACTTTTTTCATCTCATTAACCGTCGTAACTCCGGAAAGAGCATAGTGTGCGGCACTCATTTTAAGGGAGTGCATTCCGTTTTTAAGCGCCTCTTCTTTAATTTCCTCGGTGCTTCCTTTAACGGTAATAACATGTTTTAGACCGGGGGTCATCTCTAAAATTTCGTAAACACCGATTCGTCCGTAAAATCCACTTTCATTACACTGAGAGCAACCCACAGGGTCATAAACGGTATATTCCTTTTCGGTATCGCAACCCATAGTAATTTTTTCGTCCTCTGTAGCCGGTCTGGGCTGTTTACATATGGGACAAAGTCTACGAACCAGTCGCTGTGCTATAATTCCAACAATGGAGTCTGCCAGCAAAAAGGATTCAAGTCCCATGTCGAGAAGTCTCGTAATTGTTGCCGCCGAACTGTTGGTATGCAATGTACTAACAACAAGGTGACCGGTAATGGAGGCTTGAACAGCAATAGATGCCGTTTCATAGTCACGAATCTCACCAATCATGATAATGTCGGGGTCCTGCCTAAGGATTGACCTAAGTGCCGAGGCAAAGGTTAAGTCTGCCCTTGGGTTTACCTGAACCTGGTTAATACCCATAATATTAGCTTCAACAGGGTCCTCAACCGTAATTATATTAACATCTTCCTTGTTTAGCTCTGATAATGCTGTGTACAAGGTTGTACTTTTACCGCTACCCGTAGGCCCTGTTACAAGTATAATTCCATTGGGATTTGCAAGAATTCTGTTAAACATCTCAAGCTCTTCTTGTAGTAGCCCGAGCTCTTCCTTTGTTTTTGAGAAGCTTACGCTTGAAGCTAAACGCATAACAATCTTTTCGCCGTAGGAAGAGGGTAAAACCGATACACGAATATCGTATTCCCGTTTATCGATAATCATGGTAATACGGCCGTCCTGCGGTTTACGCTTTTCCGAAATGTCCATTCCGCCCATAATTTTAATACGGGTTACAATCGCCGGAAGAAGATTAATGTCGTACAACATTTTTTCGCTTAATGCACCGTCAATCCTATAGCGAATGCGCACCTGTTTTTCAAGTGCGTCGAAATGAATATCACTTGCTCTTTGCCTAACTGCCTGCTCAATAACCGAGCGAACAAGCTGAACAATAGGGGCATTTTCCAGCTCAGCTTCCTGAGCTATTTCTGCCGCCTCAAGTATTTTTAGCTGTTCTTCCCTCTCTCTTGCATACTGTTCGGCGGCGCTCATTGCCTCGCCTGTTCCGAAATACCTATCCAAAACAGAGTTAATTTCGCTTAACGTAGAAATTCTTGTTTCAACCATGCAACCTGTCAATATCGTAATATCGTCGATTGCGTTGAGGTTAAGCGGATCAACCATTGCAAGAAGAATGGTACGTTTTGTTTCATCTGTAAAGTTTAACGGTAAAACACTGTGTTTACGTAGAACACTACCGTTAAACTGGCTAATTAAATCAGGATCTACCTTGAAACCACGTAGGCTAATTCTCGGTATTCCAAGCTGTGCTTCAAGCGCCGATGCAATGTCTTCATCTCGTGCAAAACCCAGTGAAATAAGACAGTCGCCAAGGTGCTTGTGTAGTTTCTTTTGCATCGACAAAGCGTCTCTTAGCTGATCATCCGATATAACACCCTGTTTAACAAGTAAATCCCCAAGCCTAAATCTTCTTACATTACCATTCATAAATTAAATAATTTCCATCCCTGTGTTATTAATATATACCCCCATGATGATCGTTAAAAATAAATCAAACATTTCACCATAAAGTTATTCTATTGTATTGTTTTAATTTCTTAAATATACATATTATACCATATTTAAATGCAGATTTCAACCACTATTTTTTATTAAAGCGTTAAACTTTCTTAGAGAATTGGTGTTTTTTATGTAAAAATTAATTAGTTTATTTCACTTAAAATAGAATCACCTATACATTCATTAGGTAAAGTTACATTAAAGTTGTCGGCAATTGTTGCACCGATTGTGGCAAAGCTATCCATATCATTTACTTTACCTGCTCCTTGCATATTTTTTGCATATGATATCATAAAAACACGTTCTCGTGTATGGTCGGTTCCGTGATGCGTTGGGTCATTTCCGTGGTCTGCCGTTAGGATAAGTAAATCCTCCGCCGACATTTTATCGATAAAATCTCCCAGCTTTTCGTCGAAGTTTTCTAATTCTCTTGCATAGCCTTCAACGTTTCGCCTATGGCCCCATAATGCATCGAAATCCACCAAATTGGTGAAGCACAAACCTGTAAAATTAGAGTCTAAAAGTGCTATGGTCTGATCCATTCCGTGTATTGAACTATTAGATTTGTTTTTTTGTGTGATGCCGTGTCCGTTAAAAATGTCGTTAATTTTACCTACAGAGATTACATCAAACCCCTGCTCCTTTAAAGCGTCTAAGCAGGTATCATGGGGTGGGCTTAATGCATAATCGTGGCGATTTGAGGTTCTTTTGTATTCGCCGGGTTTTGAGCCTATATAGGGTCGTGCTATAATTCGGGCAACGCGCCAGTCTTCACGCATGGTTAACTCTCTTGCAATTTCGCAGTATCGATACAGCGTTTCTAACCCCATACTCTCCTCGTTGCCGCATATCTGCAACACCGAATCAGACGAAGTATAAACAATTAGCTTGTTTTCATGTATTTCCTCTAATGCATACTCCTCTAAAATATCAGTACCGCTTGCACTTTTATTTCCTATAATGCGCCGGCCGGTTCTTTCTTCAAGCTCAGCAATCAGCTGTGGCGGAAAACCGGTGTCGGTAAAAACCTTAAATGGGGTTTGCGTTTCCACGCCCATCATCTCCCAGTGGCCTGTAAGCGTGTCTTTCCCTTTACTTTTTTCATCAAGATAACAATAGTATCCTTGCGGGTTTTCTACCGGAGCAATGCCTTGTAGCGGATGAAGATTAGCGATACCAAGCTTAACTAAATTAGGGATTTTCAGCTCAACTCTTTGGGCTATATGGCCCAATGTATCAGCACCCGCGTCGCCATATAGCTGCGCATCCGGCAAAGCTCCAACCCCTAAAGAGTCTATAACAATTGTAAATATTCTTTTAAACTTCATGCTGTTCTTCCTTTTGGGAATTTATTTAATAGCTGTTTTTATCAACCTGTTCTTCCTTTGCTAATTTAATTATACGACTGGTGCCCAGTCTACTAGCACCCAGGCGTATAAAATCCTCTGCATCCTTAAAACTTGAAATTCCTCCGGCCGCTTTAATTTTAACCGATGATCCAATATGAGTTGCAAACAGCGCAACATCGTCGAAGGTAGCACCTTTATGAGAAAATCCTGTGGATGTTTTAATATAATCCGCCCCCGCTTTCGTAACAATTTCGCACATTTTAATTTTTTCTTCATCGCTTAAAAGACAGGTTTCTATTATAACCTTTAAAATTTTATCCTTACATATAGCCTTAATTTGAGTTATTTCTTTTTCAATTTCGCTATAATTTTTTTCTTTAAGCCAACCGAGGTTAATAACCATATCAATCTCGTCTGCCCCATTTTCTATAGCTTCCTTAGTTTCATAACCTTTAACTTTTGTTGTATTATATCCGTTTGGAAATCCAATAACGGTACATACCGGAATTCGACCTTGCGAGTACTCTGAAACCTGTTTAACGTATGAGGGCGGAATACACACCGATGCAACACCAAAGGTAATAGCATCATCAACAATTTGTTTTATTTCACTCCATGTAGCCGTTCGCTCAAGCAGTGTATGGTCAACCTTCTTAAATATTTCATTATGCTGCATCTTTTTCTCCGTTTAGATCATATATTTATTATAACATATCAAAATTAAATTTGCCATATTTTTCCTAATATTTTTATAAAAATTTTTGAAAAAAAAACGAGGCCTTTCACAATAAGAACTCGTTTTTCTACATATTATTAATTACTGTTTTTTAGCTCTAATGCACGAGGGCAGGAAACAAAATGTTCATTGCCTATATCTATAAGGGGAGGCGTCTGCTTAGTGCAGGAATCCACACAGTAGTTACAGCGTGGTGCAAACCTACAGCCGGGTTTTGGTTCGATAGGTGAGGTTATTTCCCCTTTCAAGGTTATTCGTTCACGTTTTTCCTCTGTATAAACTGCCTCGGGAATAGCGGATAGCAAAGCCTTCGCGTATGGATGAAGAGGGTTACTAAAAAACTCCTTAGTTGGCGCAGTTTCAACAACATTTCCAAGATACATAACAACAATACGATCGGAAATATGCTTAACAACCGAAAAGTCATGCGTGATAAAAATATAGGTTAATCCCATATTTTTTTGAAGATCGCTTAAAAGGTTTATAACCTGTGCCTGAATAGAAACATCCAGTGCAGATACCGGTTCATCGCAAACAATAAATTTAGGGTTAAGTGCTATGGCACGTGCTATTCCTATACGTTGACGGCGTCCACCGTCAAGCTCATGAGGATAGCTGTTGGCAAGACGAGGTGCAAGGCCAACCGTTTCCATTAACTCATCAACGCGTCTGCTAATTTCCTCTTTCTTCTTAAAAACCTTATATATTTTAAGCGGCTCTGCAATAATTTCGCTTACTGATAATCTGGGATTTAATGAAGAAAACGGATCTTGAAAAATAATTTGCATGTCACGGCGAAGTTCCTTTAACTTTCTGCCCGATGCATTGGTAATATCCTCTCCGTCGAACTCGATTTTTCCGGAGGTAATATCCGTAAGGTGAAGAATAGTTCTACCAAGTGTACTCTTTCCACATCCGGATTCACCAACAACGCCTAATGTTTCTCCTTTTGCTATAGAAAAGTTTACATTGTCAACGGCATGCAGTATTCCTCGTGGAGTTTTAAAAAACTTACATAGGTCAGTAACTTTTAATATTTGCTGGCTCATTATTTTTCTCCTTTCGCAAATAGATGACATGCAACTTTATGGCCGTTTTCATCTATAATGGTTTCAGGAGTATTTTCATGACATATATCCATACAATTTTTACATCGTGGACTAAAATTACATCCGGTTGGAAGATTTGTCGGGTCCGGCATCAAGCCATCAATGGGAACAAGTCTATCACTTTCATCATGTATCTTTGGTATAGATCCAAAAAGTCCTATAGTGTACGGATGTTTTGGGTTAGTGAAAACCTGTTTGGTTGTTCCCTGCTCCACTATTTCTCCCGCATACATAATAGCTACATCATCACAGCTCTCAGCAACAACACCTAAATCATGTGTGATTAGCAACATGGCTGTATTAAATTCTTTTTTCAGGTCGGCAACCAGTTCCAGTACCTGAGCTTGAATTGTTACATCAAGGGCTGTAGTGGGTTCATCCGCCAATAACAGTTCCGGCTCGCATGCTAATGCCATGGCAATAACAATACGCTGTTTCATACCGCCGGAAAACTGATGAGGATATTCGATATGGCGCTCGCCGGTAATACCAACAAGTTCCATCATTTCTTTAGCGCGATCAAGTGCCTGAGCCGCAGATACATTTTTATGGAGTAAAACAACTTCCTGAATCTGCTGTCCAACCGTCATGATGGGATTAAGGCTCGTCATAGGGTCCTGAAAAATCATACTTATTTCTTCGCCACGAATGGCACGTATTTCATCAGCATTTAAGTCTAAAAGGTTTTTCCCTTTAAACATTATTTTGCCGGATATGATTTTTCCGGGCGGGTTAGGCACCAAGTTAAGTATGCCTAATGACGTTGTGGTTTTTCCTGCACCGGTCTCCCCAACTAATCCCAATGCTTTACCTTTTTCTATTTCAAAGGAGACATTTGTAACAGCTTTAACGGTACCGTTATCTGTAATATATTGTATTGTTAAATCCTGCACGGAAATAAGTTTTTCATTCATAATCTACAGTCTCCTTTCTTATTTTTTAAGTTTTGGATCCAATGCATCACGTAAACCGTCGCCAAAGAGGTTTAGTGCAAAAATAGTTGTCATGATTGCTAATCCGGGAAACATAACTACATGTGGATACTGAGTAAAGAACGAACGTCCTTCAGACAGCATAGCACCCCATTCCGGTGTAGGTGGTGAAATACCGAGTCCGATGAAACTAAGGCCTGCTGCAGACAATATTGCGCCCGCAACACCAAGAGTTGCTTGAACGATTAATGGTGATAGCGAGTTTGGCAAAATATGTAGGAAGATAATCCTAAAATCGGAAGCTCCCGTTGCACGTGCCGCCTCAACAAACTCCTGCTCACGAACCGACATAACCGACGCACGAACAATACGCACGTAGGATGGAATTGAACTTATACCAACAGCTATCATAACGTTGGTTAATCCACCGCCAAAAGCTGCTGTAATAGCTATTGCAAGCAATGTGCCGGGAATGGCAAGTAAAACGTCAACAACACGCATGATTGCATTGTCAATAAATTTACCGTAATATCCGGAAATTGCACCTAAGGCGCCTCCAATTACTGCCGCAATACCTACTGCAATAAAACCAACCTGCATAGAGATACGAGCGCCAAACACTATACGGCTAAAAATATCTCGGCCATAATTATCCGTGCCCATTATATGCTCAAATGAGGGGGTTAGAAATTTCTTAGTTAGTTGCACTTCATCGTATGGATATGGTGCAATTACATCTGCAAAAATGGCTGTTAAAACCAAAATAACAAGTATAAACAAACCAAGCATTGCAAATCTGTTTTTTCTTAATAGCCTCCATGTTTCTGCCGCCTTGCTATATTTTTTAACGGGCTTATTAGAAGGCTGCACCTGTGTTTTATTAGCCATTTTATGTGCTCCTCCTTTTTTTAGCTTGAACATAGTTAGCTTTGATACGCGGATCCATATATGCATATAACACATCTACTAAAAGATTAATAAATGCAAATGTTATTGCAATCAACAAAACTCCGCCTTGAATTATGGGGTAGTTTCTATCACGTATAGAGTCTACCATAAGCTTGCCTAATCCGGGGATTGCGAATACGGTTTCGGTGAGAACCGCGCCGCCAAGCAGTGCACCAAATTGTAATCCAACAACAGTAATTACAGGGATAAGTGCATTTTTTAGTTGGTGGTGCAAGGTAATAACCGATTCTTTTTGACCTTTTGCTCTTGCTGTTCTAACATAATCTTGTCGTATAACATCAAGCATGCTTGATCTTGTCATACGCGTTATAATTGCAGTTGTAGAGGTACCTACCGTTATTGTAGGTAATATCCAATGTAATGGGGTGTCGATGCCTGAAACAGGCAACCACCCAAGCCATACCGAAAATACAATAATTAGTATCATTCCTTGCCAGAAGTTTGGCATCGAAACTCCGGTTAATGCAAAAACCATTGAAGTATTATCAAATAATGAGTATTGTTTTGTTGCCGAAATAATGCCCGTTGGTATGCCAATAGCCACTGCAAGCACAATACTTAATGCCGCAAGTGTTAATGTTGTGGGAAATCTTGAAAATAGTTCTTCAAGAACAGGGCGGGTTGTTTTATATGATGTCCCCCAGTCGCCCTGCAATAAATTAGCTAAATAAGTAAAGTATCTAACTATGAATGGGTCATTAAGGCCCAGCTCTTCTTCCAGTGCCGCTACCGCTTCATCTGTTGCTGTTTCACCCAATATTGCTCTTGCGGGGTTACCGTCTGTAAAGTAAAGAAGGGTGAATATAACAAATGTTACCGCCAGTAGAACCGGTAAAATTAGTAATAATCTCCTTAAAATATATTTAAGCAAATTTATCGCCTCCCCCTAAAATATGTCAATAAATTATAAATGAAGGCTGCCATAATTTAATATTATAACAGCCTTCACTGTGTGTAAGTTAAGGTCTAAGATTTGGATACAGTTTTTAGAACATGGTGACCTGCAGGGTTATTTACAAAACCTTCAATATTGCTGCGAAGGCCTGTAAGGTCCTCACCTTCCCAGGTAAAGATCCACGGTGCATCTTCAGCAATTAATTCCTGTGCAGCATGATAGTTTGCTTCACGAAGATCCTGATCAGCAGAAGTTCTTGCTTCATCTAACAGGCTATCAACTTCGGAATTTGCATAGAATGCTCTGTTACCGGCAGAACCTTGCTGCTCACTGTGGAACGTAGCATATAGACCGTAGTCAGGGTCACCTGTAACAGTTACCCAGCCCAGGATAAACATATCATGTAAACCTGCAGCTGTATCATCAAGATATTTAGTCCACTCAACAACTTCGATTTCAACTTCTATGCCAACTTCTTTAAGCTGGTTTTGAACGATAACTGAAATTTCACTTCTTTGTTGGTTTCCGTCATTAACCCATAGAGTAGTTGAGAAACCATCCGGATAACCTGCTTCGGTAAGCAATTCTTTTGCCTTTTCAACGTCATATTCATAACCTGTTAGGCTATCATTGTATGCCCATACACTTGATCCGATAGGACCTTTTGCAGGTGAACCGGCGCCATAGTAAACAGCAGTAACAATCTCTTCCATATTTAATGCGTGGTTAATGGCCTGACGAACTAAAACATCATCATAAGGCTCTTTTAATAGGTTAAAGCCGATATATGTAGTTGAGAAGTTAGGGCTACGTACTAATTCTAAATCAGCATTACCTTCTACACGTCCGATATTTGAAGCAGCGATATCATAAATAATATCAATTCCGCCTGTTTCAAGCTCTAACATAGCTGTTTCTGTTTCCGGAATAACACGGAATAGAATATTTTGTGTTAACGCAACATCATTCCAGTAGGAATCATTACGTACAAGCGACAAACTTTCGCCTGATTTCCACTCTGCTAAAGAGTAAGGACCTGTACCAACAGGGTTTTGGCCATAAGTTTCGCCACCCTCTTCTACAGCAGCTTTGTTAACTATAGAAACACCTGTGTGTGCAAGGTGCGATAGAATTGGTGCAAATGGGTATAACATGCCGATAGACATGTTTAAATCGTCTGTAATAACAATGTTTGCAGGATCAATAGCACTTACGATATGGCCAACATGAGGAGATTCGATAGCTCTCTCGAGGGTAAATTTAACGTCCTCTGTTGTCAATGCATTTCCATTATGGAATGTAACGCCTTCACGCAGTGTGATGTTAAGTGTAGTACCATCATCAACAATTTCGTAAGTTTCTACAAGACCTGGCTGAACATCCATGTTCTCGTCCTGAACAAATAATGTGTCATATATCTGTTTCATAATACGAGAAGACGGTTGGTCGTTACCACCTTGTGGGTCTAAAGTAGCGGCATCTGCACCTTGTGACACGATAAGTGTGTCTGTTGCAGTACCTTCGCTTGTTGCGCCTTCCTCTTCTGTTCCGGTGCTTTCGCTCTCTGTCGTAGCACCTGTATCACCGCCTGTGCTTTCTGTGCCGCCAGTCTCGCTAGCTCCACATCCAGCGAGCATAGCTATAGACATTATAGCAGCAAGCGATAATGCTAGAATTCTTTTTAACATTTTTCTTCCTCCTAATTTCTTCGTGTTATCTATTATTAAAGCACAAAACATTGTAGTCACAACATACCCATTATAATAGTAACGTTACATATTCTACACTAAACAACGCAAAAAGTCAAGTTTATTTGGATATTTTTTGTAAAATTGGATGTTTTTTGTTGCATTCTTTGTTAAAATGTATATGCTCATGATAGTTTTCTTCATTAAAATAATTTGTGCAAATTGAAAAAATAATTGCCTTGCTTTCAACCCAACATAAAATTTTGCTTAATTCTATCGACTTTTATTGATCTATCTGGTAGAATATATTTGATAAACAACCTTCATTTAAAACGTAACAAAATTATTTAATTATACCGTTATTAAACCGCTAAGAAAGGCCGACTTTAAATGAGTAACCAAGGTATTTACACGTTTCGGTGGAACGAAATGAAAAAGCTGTATATTGCGAAAGCTGAGAGAAAAGGAAGAACAATAGACGAAGTCGATGAGATAATTTGTTGGCTTACCGGATATACAAAAAGTGCACTTGATCACCTTAGCGATGATGTTGATATGATGACTTTCTTCGAAAATGCTCCTTTGCTTAATCCTAACAGAACGCTTATCAAGGGTTCTGTTTGCGGTGTAAAAATTGAGGATATTAGCGAGACGATTATGAAAGAAATTCGCTATCTCGATAAGTTGATCGACGAACTTGCCAAAGGCAAAACAATGGATAAAATTTTGAGAAAGTAGGTAAATTTTTGATTATAAGAAATGAACAAAAAGAAGATTACAGAGCAGTTGAAGAACTAACAAAAGAAGCATTTTGGAATGTACAGGTTCCCGGTTGCAATGAACATTTTATTGTAAACCAGATGAGGGTCCACGAGGATTTTCTTCCGGAGCTCGCCTTTGTTTTAGAAAACGATGGTAAAATATTAGCAAATGTAATGTATGTTAAAACTAAACTCATTGACCAAAATGGAGTTGAGAAAAACATTTTATCTTTTGGGCCTGTCAGTGTTCATCCTGACTATCAGCGAAACGGTTATGGCAGAAAGATTTTAGAGCATTCCTTTGAAAAAGCATTGGGGCTCGGTTATGATACCATTGTTATTTTAGGCTCTCCGCACAATTATTTTTGCTACGGGTTTAAAAATGCAGCAAGGTATAAAATTAGTTTTCCTGATGGTTCTATCCCGACAGGGTTACTTGTAAAAGAACTCGTTCCAGATGTTCTGAAGGATAACAGATGGACATTTCATGAAAGCATGGCACACCATATTGATGAAGAAAAATATGAAGAATTCGATAGTACATTTAGACCTATGGTTAAAGAATATCAGCCATCTCAAGAATTTTTTTACACATTTGTACGCTCCTTTGTTAAGCCTGATTTTTTAGAAGAGTAATTTTTAGGAGGTATATCCATGAGCAAAATAATAGTATTATTCGAGGTGAAACCCACAAAAGAGGGTATGGACAAGTATTTAGAGCTTGCAGCTATGCTAAAACCAATGCTTGGTACCACCGAAGGATTCATAAGTGCTGAGAGATTTCAAAGCCTTAATCACGAGGGGAAGCTTCTCTCAATGAATGTTTGGCAGAGCGAAGATGCAATAGAAAAATGGCGAAACAATTTACAGCATCGTATGAGCCAATCCGAGGGCAAAAACAAACTTTTTGAGAACTATAAAATAACGGTCTGCAAGGCACTACGCGAATACAGCGATGTTGACCGAGAAAATGCACCTACTGACTCTAATGTATTCTTTCATAACACATAGGGTATCAGCTGTGATAAGCTGCACTTGATACGAAAGAACACATTAGCACGGGAGTATATGCTCGAAAGTTATGATTATGCGTTGGAGAATTACATAACATCGCAACCGTAAAGGGAGGTTATTTAATGATAATAAGTGCAACAAGACGCACGGATATCCCCTCTTTTTATGGCGAGTGGTTTGTAAATCGCCTAAAAGATGGTTGTGTTCTTATTCAAAATCCGTACAATAATAACCGATATTCAAAAGCCTATCTCACTCCCGATGATGTTGATATAATCATCTTTTGGACGAAAAATCCAATCCCATTTTTGAAATACTTACCCGAGATTGACCGCATGGGTTATAGCTATTATTTTGAGTTTACACTCACACCCTACGGCAAAGAAACGGAGCAGAATTTACCGGACAAAGAAGTACTGCTCGACACCTTTTTAACCATCTCACAAAAACTCGGCAAGCACCGAATAGTATGGCGGTACGACCCTATAATTATCGATGATTTATACACGTTAAAATATCATAAAGAGCAGTTTTCTTACATGGCAAACCGTCTTAAAAAGAGTACAAATCGATGTGTTATAAGCTTTGTTGACAGCTACAAGAATGTGATGTCGAGAATGGGCAAAAATCCGGCCTATTTCATGACCAAACAAAATATCAATAAAATTGCGGAAATCTTTTCCGGTATTGCTAAGGAAAACGGACTTGAGCTTTACACCTGTGCCGAAAAAATAGATCTTGAAAAGTATAACATCAAACATGGCGCTTGCATTGATAAAATCATCATTGAAAAAATTTTGGGATGCAATGTTATCGACACCAAAGACAAAAACCAACGTCCCGAATGCCTATGCCTTGAAAGCATCGACATCGGAACATATAACTGTTGTGCTAACGGGTGCAACTATTGTTATGCACTTCAAGGTGAAAAAACAGCGCTTACAAATATGAAAAAACACAATCCACTATCACCTGTTCTAATTGGAGAGGTTAATCCTGATGCAATTGTAACCGAGCGAAAAAGGGATAGTATCGTTATAAATCAG
>CAYJDA010000019.1:0-41748 GCA_964368815.1 uncultured Oscillospiraceae bacterium | reverse complement strand
CTGTGAATATTTGGTAACAATCGTTGACTTTGGGGGTGGGACGGTGTAGAATTGCATCATAACATAAGGGAAGTAAATTTTAGAGTAGATACTTAAGAAGAGAGAGGAAACTATGAACAATCTTATGAAAAGAATGTTAGCGCTGTTTTTAGCAGTTGTTTTAGCATTCTCCGCCAATGCGGTTGTTTTTGCGGATGCTGTAACAGCGGATGCCGGTGCTGCTGCACCTGTAACCGACCCGGCACCTGCACCGGAACCCGCACCAACACCTGCACCGGAGCCAGCACCAGCACCTGCACCGGAGCCAGCACCGGCACCTGCACCGGAGCCAGCACCGGCACCTGCACCGGAACCAGCACCGGCACCTGCGCCGGAGCCAACACCGGAACCAGCGCCGGAACCAGCACCGGAACCGACTCCGGATCCAGATCCAACACCGGATCCTGACCCCGATGCCGACAAAAATCCGACACCGGATCCTGACCCCGATGCCGACAAAAATCCGACACCGGATCCTGACCCCGATGCCGACAAAAATCCGACACCGGATCCTGATCCCGATGCCGACAAAAATCCTGCACCGGACCCTGATCCCGATGCCGACAAAAATCCTGCACCGGATCCTGACCCTGATGCCGAGAAAGATCCCGACCTAAAGGAAGAAGGCGACGGTTCAACACCCCCCGAAGCACCTGTTGTTTTTTCATACACCGTTGTTATCGACCCTGCAGTTGCCGGAGCTGATTACTCGGTAGAGGAAAACGAAGCACTTTCAACCGATTCGATTGAATTAATTAATAATGTTATCGATACATACGAAGCCGCCAATAAAAAGGAATTTGCAGGCTGGCTGGTTAATGACGAAACAGAAATAAATGAGAACTTTGTTCTGGATAGCTTTACCGCAACCCAAAACAACACCTTAACAGCATTATTCGTGGACGTTGTTGATGCATCAATTATGCCACTAAACGGCGATCTACTTCTTGACACCGAACCCGCTGCTCCAGTTACCGAGTGGACGATTAAGTACTACGACAGCACCTGGAAACATGTGATGAAAGAAGTAAAGGTAACTCCGGCTGCCGAAGGTGATACCACATACACTCTACTCACCGAAGCTGAAGCTGATGCCGCACTTGGTGTTACAATTCCATACGATCAGTACAGCTGGGTATGGGATAAAGATGGTGGTGCTCTCCCTACGTTTAATAATAATGTTGTAAATGCTCCCGATGAAGAAGTAGCTTTTGGCGGCACAATAACCTTGCCGGCATTGGTAGAGGGAGAAGCAAACGAAATTATCCTTTATCCCAACCTTGAATTCATGTTTGAAGTCAATGTTCATTATGTGGATAAAAATGGTGGCACCATAATGCCATCCGTAAGCATTCCTGCAAAGAACAATTTTCATGTTAGTAGTGGCGCATTTAATAATTCAGTAACTTTAGAAGGCAAAGAATATCTCCTAGGTAAAATGGTGCGTTCAGATATAGAGGGTGCTACCACCAGTTATGCCCTTGATATATCAAAAATGACCTCTGACCTGGAAGTAACCTTAACCTACGTGCCGAATGAATACGACATTACCATTAACTATCTCGATAAACAAGGAAACGTGTTACGGTCACCAAAAACATTTGATGCAAAATCAAACTTCTCAAGCGAAGCGTATGTATCCAATATAACTTACAATGGGCAAACATATAAGTCTGTGTCTATGGACCGCTCTGACGTTGGAATATCAAACAGTTATGCTCTTGATTTAACAACAATGACCGAAGATCTAACAGTTGATATGGTCTATGCGATTGATCATCCAATAGCAGATTTAGTTACGGCTACTATCGATAGTGCAATCATAGATGGTGCAACACAAAGAGTTAACTATACAGTATCCTTTGAGCTAACACAGCTTGCAATTGATGAAAATGTTTCCATCAAATCAGTACAACTTTATAGACCGGGATCTGCAATAGCCTCTGTCGATAATACAAATGGAGTAGTTACAAAGTTTACCAAAACATTTAGCACAACATTAACCAGCTACAATAACTTTGTTGGCAAAGAAGACGGTTTATACGCCAACGTTAACCTTAACAACGTGCCATACTCCTTCTCTCGTTACATCAAGGCAACACCTCCTGCAGCAGTTGCACTTGGCATTGCAATCGAAGAAGTTACGCTTGAAAATAATATTTTTACAATCACAGCGGGACCCGATACAGAAACAGGAGTTACCGGAACATTTGCAGGCGAAGCACTTACCTTTGTTAAGAATGCAACCACCGGTAAATGGGTGGCAACATTTGATGCTACTGCACTGTTAACAGCAAGAGATCATAGCTTTGAAATCGTGGTTACCTCTGATGCAGGTACAACCGTTGATCAAAAAGCTAACGTAAGACGGATTAGCTACTACAGCCACCTTGACAGCACTACACCTGCTGCATCAAAATATATGTTGACCACAGATTATATTAGGAACTTCCTTCCAACGAATGAAGAATATAAGGCTACCTATCCAATTGGTGCCGGACAGCAATTATCAGAGGGGTTAGATGATGCAGGCAATGAGCGCTCTACATGGTATTATTATAACGGAAATAACGCAGCCGGACTGGGAAATACATCGTTAATTACTAATGCGACGGCCGCTATTGGTTATGATTTTTATCCCGTAATCCTTTCAGAGGTTACATTTAACAACTACCCGGAAAAGGTATTTGATGAAGACAATCATCCGGTTATGGACCCGGCAACCGGACAACAAAAAATAGAGATAAAGAGTACTACTGAGCTTGTACACTTCCACAACAGTTCTTCTAACCCATTCAGACTTAGTGCAAACAGCCTTCCGGGAAATTCACCTGACGAACCTGAATTTATATGGACAAGTGCAAACGGAAGTGAATACGCTACTTCTATGATAGCTAACATGTCTATTACATCTCCCATGACCTTTACTTATAAAGAGACAGAAGCTCCGATAGATTATCTTCAGGTTGTGTTCTCTGGCGACCAAACTGCTGGCTTTATTAAAGAGGTTCTTGTAGCAGAGCTAGGAATAAACGAAGCAGCAGTTGAATTAACCAGTGTGCCGACCACAGTGCTTTGGGCTAACGGAATACCTAGTTTTTATGCGGGCTTTACAGAAAGTGATATTTTAGAGCAGACCGTAAGTTACACACTTAATGGAGTTCCCAACACAGTCAGTGTTAAAATTTACCCAAGAATCGTTCAGGTAAATCGTGTTGATGCTCACGTTTCGGTACAGGGTTCAGGTGAACTTGTTGATTACGAAAACACAAACGGAGTCCCTTCCTTTACCATGAGTCATGTAGCCGGTGCGCCTGTGGGTCAAGGTCTTTCAGGACAAACACAAAGTGCATACAGCAACTTCTATGTTAATATTGCTAATACCGACGCAGAGAGAATGTCGGATCAGCCCTTCATTGGTAACTATGGGTACAATGCAATACATGGTATAAATGGTTATGTTACATACGCATCTTCGTCGTTCCCCATTGAGTATCGTGAAGGCAATGTGCATACAGTACCGGCCATAACCGGCATAAACGCAGCGTTTAACATTAATGTTGATGCGGTTTCAGATTTAAGCAACTACTATATACTTCAAATGCCAGCTTCAACTCACAACATCTTTGCTGCAGGCGATTATTCATTCACTAAGGATTATGATGGAACGACACATACCTTAGAAGCTGATGAGCTGATGAAGGATGCAGGCGTTATTAATGACACCGCAACAGTAGCAAACAAGCTACCTGACGGACAGCAACTTGTTTTACGTTTCTGGGATGGCAACTCCTTCTCAGCAAGAAGCTATGAAACCAACTCAAAAGATGTAGGCACCTATACGATAGCTTACAAAGTTTTAGTTGCAGATTCCGAAGGGAACTTGATTTCAGACGAATCATTAGCATCATCAACCTACAGCAACTACTACACAGCAACAATAACTATCAATCCGATAGGTATCACAGTAACAGCGGATTCAGCATCTAAATTTGAAGGTGCAGCAAACCCGACATTCACGGCGTCACTTACAGCCGGAACAGTCATAGCTAACGATAACGTAGATATCTCTGCCTACCGTGTAAGCTCTAACGAAGGAGTAGGAACATATGTAGATGATATCATGCCAACCGCTACAGGACTTGACGCTAAAAACTACACCGTGACCCGCGTTCCTGCCGACTTTACTATCAACCCGATTATCGAAACAATTATTGTTGATCCTCCGGTAGACCCAGTAGATCCTCCGGTAGTTCCGGTAGATCCCCCGGTAGTTCCGGTAGTACCTCCGGTAGATGATCCGGCAGATGATCCGGAAGATGATGAAGAAGACGATACCACAATCATCGAGGAAGATGATACACCTACCGCCGACGGTGAAGGCGACGCAACCACCGAAATCGAAGATGATGCAGTTCCAACTGCACCGGGTGGATCATGGGCACTACTAAACCTAATTCTTTCACTGCTGGCAATTATAGTTGCAGGCATCCAGGTATTCAAAAAGTATGACGATAAGAGAGAATACAACAATCCATCATACGAGAATCGCCGCAAAAAGAGAGCAAAATGGTTTAAAATAATGAGCCTAATTACCTCTGCATTAGCAGTAGTAACCTTCTTCCTAACACAGGATATAACCCAGCCGATGGCAATCATCGATATGTGGACAATCCTACATGTAGTTTACGTTTTACTCCAGTTCGTTTTCATGGCAGTAGCCGGTAAAAAGAACAAGGACGACGACGAAACAGACAGCGGAGAAACCGCACTAAATGAGACAGCTGCACCTGCAAACGCATAATATTTCCTCTCTTTAATCGCAGGAAGCCGTTAATCTAAAAACCGCCCATCTCGGGCGGTTTTTTGGTTGTTAAAACAATTGACATATGCTGTAAATTACTGTAAAATAAATATAGGGCTTAAACATGGGGGAATTGTGAGAGAAAAGGCTTGTTGCTTTACCGGGCACAGAAAAATATCGGTTAGTGATTTAGGCGTGATAAAAACTAATTTGCCGGGGCTGATAATCAGCTTAATAGATAAAGGTTATCGGGTTTTTTATACCGGTGGCGCTTTGGGTTTCGATACCGAGGCGGCACTTACGGTGCTCTCGCTTAGGGAGGAATACCCTGAAATAAAGCTTATAACGGTTCTGCCCTGCCTCGATCAGGTTAGGGGTTGGAGTGCTCGTGATATTGAGGTATACGAGGAAATTAACGAGCGATGTGATGAGGTTGTATTTACAGCGCGTGTGTATTATAAAGGGTGTATGCATGCGAGAAACCGTTATATGGTTGACAACAGTGCTGCCTGTATTGCATTTTTAAAACATAAAAAAGGCGGAACTGCTTACACGATGGAATATGCATTATCCTGCAGTATAGAGGTGATAAATCTTGCTGAACTTTGTGGGTAATTTGTGAAATTAAATACATAGCCACACAATGGCTTTTTAATAATTGACAGATGTATAAAATTGCGGTAGAATAAGAATAGCGTGGATATTTGCATTTGTAAATTAGGAGTATTATTTAGGTGATTTCTAAATTTAGCGTAAAAAAACCTCTTACCGTATTTGTTTCGGTTTTGATGGTTATTATATTGGGCTTTGTTTCCTTTTCCAGCATGATTCCGGATCTGCTTCCAAACATTAATCTGCCCTATGCCGTTGTTGTAACTGCCTATGTTGGCGCTACCCCTGAGGAGGTAGAGCAAACGGTAACGAGGCCGCTCGAGCAGTCTATGGCATCGCTGGAAAACATTAACTTTATTTCTTCAACCAGCTCGGAAAGCGTTTCCCAGATAATGCTCGAGTTTACCGATTCGGCCAACATGGACGTTGTTGTTCCGGAGATACGAGAAAAAATAAATGCTGTTTCGGGAGAATGGCCCGACACGGTTGCAACCCCATTTATTATCAAGATAAACCCTAACCTTTTGCCGGTAGTAATTAGTGCTGCAAATTATGAAGGTAAAAGCAATGTTGAGCTAACCGAGTTTGTTAACGAGGAAATTTTAAGCGAGTTAGAGGGCGTTACCGGTGTTGCCGGCGTTGAGCTTAACGGCGACGTAGTTGAACGAATTAACGTTATTTTATCGCAGGAAAAGATAGATAATTTAAATAAAAGAATAAGCGACGGCCTAAACGAGGAGTTTAAGGAAGCCGAGGAGGAGATAGCCGACGGCGAACAGGAAATTGAGGAGGGGCTCGACGAGGTTAACTCCGGCATTTCTGAGATGGACGACCTTAGGGACACGCTGGAGGAAGGGCAGGGGGCACTGGTAGAAGAAATTCCGCCCGCCGAGGCCGAGCTTTTAAACGAAAGGTTTAAGTTAGAGAGCGGCATAACCGAGTTGAAAACCCAAATTTCTACCGCTGAACAGAGCTACGCAACTTTAGCCACAACCTTAGAGACGCTTACCGGAGTTTCGCAACAGCTTGCCGATTTATATACTCAAAAGGATAATTTAAACGCACAGATAACCTCTTTGCAGAATATTAAAACAAATTATCCCACAAAAACCGCAAGGGTAAAAGAGCTAAACGCCTTGATTGCACCGCTGGAAGCGGAGGAGACGGCAGGAACAATAACCCCCGAAGATCAACAGACGCTAAATGACTACAGAGCCGAGCTGACACAGCTTAATATCGACATTGCTACGATGGAGGCAACCCTTGCCGCCAACGGGGTTGATGTTGCTGCGCCAGACTTAGATACCGCAATTGATGATAAAATTGCGGAGTATAACGGGGTTATTTCGTCGTTAGATACTGCGATAAACGGCGTCGAAACCGTTATGCAGGCAATGGGTATTCAGGATGTAGACGCTTTAAATGCGCAGATAGCAGAGCTTTCGGCTCAGCTGGGTCCGCTTCAGGAAGGTATTGCCCAGATGAATGGCATACTCAGCCAGATGCAGGCGGGAACGGTAACCATGACGGAGGTTCAGGCTCAGCTAAACAGCGAGGTTCTTAGCGGAACATTCGAAATAACGACGGGGCTTGCCGAGATTATCTCGGGACAGAGCGCATTAGAGAGTGCAAAGGTAGAACTGGAGGCGGCACAGGAGCAGCTAAACACCGCTAAGGAAGACCTTGAAGAGCAGAGGGAAAGTGCCATAAACAGTGCCACCGTAGAGATTACCATGGAGATGGTTGACCAAATTCTTTTTGCGCAAAATTTTTCCATGCCGGCGGGCTATATAACCGAAAATCAGGAGGATTACCTAATAAGGGTGGGCGACAAGGTTGCAGACCTTGAAGAGCTTAACAATCTTGCGCTGATGAATATCGATATTGATGGGGTAGGCACTGTTTACCTTAAGGACGTTGCCGATGTGTTTTTAACCGATAACTCACAGCTGCTTTATTCCAAGGTAAACGGTGAAAACGGACTTATTATTTCCTTTTCAAAACAGCCCACCTATGCTACCGCAACGGTATCAGAAAACCTAAACGATAAATTTGAAGAGCTATCAAACGAATATGAGGGGCTTACCTTTTCGAACCTGTTAGACCAGGGCGACTATATTAATTTAGTTGTAAACAGCGTGCTTCAAAGTTTGATTATGGGCGCTATTCTCTCCATAATAATACTATTTTTATTCCTGCGCGATTTCCGCCCGACACTTATTATCGCTTTTTCAATACCAATATCGCTGTTGTTTGCTATGGTGTTGATGTACTTCTCGGGCGTTAGCCTAAATATAATTTCGCTGTCGGGTCTTGCCATCGGTGTGGGTATGTTGGTAGACAACTCGGTTGTTGTAATCGAGAATATCTACAGATATCGTATGCAGGGCGAGAGCAGCTTTAAAGCGGCGGTAAAGGGGGCTACCCAGGTTACCGGTGCGATTGTGGCCTCCACCTTAACTACCGTTATGGTGTTTTTTCCCATCGTTTTTATAGACGGTTTAACAAGAGAGCTGTTTACCGATATGGCGCTAACGGTTGGCTATTCGTTGGGGGCTAGCTTATTTGTTGCTATAACGCTGGTTCCGGCAATGGCATCAACCATGCTTCGTAAGGAAAAGGAGCGCAAGGATACACTTTTAAACAAGTTGATAGATATCTATGTTGTTGCGGTTAAAAAAGCTTTAAAACATAAAACCGCAGTTTTGCTAATCTCGCTGGGACTTTTGGCGGGCAGTGCCGTTTTAATTATCGGCAGAGGATATATATTTATGCCCACCATGAGTAGCACCGAGCTTACCGTAAACATACCGCTTACGCCAAATTCGCCGTTTAGTGAGGATGTTGAGCTTGCCGACGAGGTTTACGAACGGCTGAGCGAAATTCCGGAGCTTGAAACCATCGGTATAACCTTGCCGAGTGAGGAGGGTGGAGCTGTTGGAAGCTTTATGAGTATGGCGATGGGGGGCTCTGATGAAATTACCATTAACTGCTTGATGTACGACGATAGCGCAAGAACCGACCTTCAGGTTTCGGCCGATATTACAAGAATTTGTGAGGAGATGGGGCTGGAACCTACCGTTACCGGTGCATCCTCCATGACCTCCATGCTTAGCAGTTCCGGCGTTTCGGTTAAAATTTATAGCGACAATCAGGATAACCTGATTGAGGAAGCGAGAAATATTTCGCAGCTGTTTACCACTATTGACGGACTTGTTGACATTAACTCCGGAGTAGAGGATACCAAGCCGGAGATAAGAATAACGGTAGATAAAGAAAAAGCTGTGGAACACGGACTGTTAACGGCGCAAATTTTTGCCGAGGTTGCCGAAAAAATTACAACCGAATCTAACTCCACCGAGATTACCATAGAAAATTACGACAAGGATATTATTTTATACAGCGAGGAAAACCAGGGGATGACGCTGGATAAGCTGGAAAATATGGTTATTAAATACCAGGATATGCAGGGCGAAAATAAAGAGGTTGAGCTAAAGGAAATTGCCGAAATAATACCGGCGCATAGCCTAAGTTCGGTTAATCGAGAAAATCAACGTAGGGTTATTACAGTTAGTGCAACCGTTGCCGAAACGCATAACGTAACCCTTGTAACGGATGAAATTACCGATATGTTAGAGGATTACGAGAACCTGCCGGGAAGCACTATAGTTGTAGGTGGTGAGAGCGACGACATAATGGAGGCGTTAGAACAGCTTGCACTTATGTTTTTGCTTGCGGTTGTTATCATCTATTTTATTATGGTTGCGCAGTTCCAGTCGCTTAAATTTCCGTTTATTGTTATGTTTACGATACCGCTTGCAACCACCGGAGGCTTTTTGGCATTGTTGTTAACCGGACACGAAATTAGCGTCGTTGCCATGGTTGGATTTGTTATGCTTTCCGGAATAATCGTTAATAACGGTATTGTTTTAATAGACTATATTAACATATTAAGAACGGGCGGCATGGAAAAAAGAGATGCTATAGTTCAGGCGGGAAAAACCCGTATGCGCCCGATATTAATGACGGCATTAACAACCGTTTTAGGACTTGTTTTCATGGCGATAGGAACAGGAGTGGGCACAGAAATGATGCAGCCCATCGCGATAGTTTGTATCGGTGGACTGCTATATGCTACCCTTATGACCTTGTTTGTTGTTCCTGTTATCTATGATTTGTTAAGCAATAAGGATATTAAGATTATTGATGTTGAGGATTAATCTATAAATTCCGATTGATCCTTAAAAAGATTCTCGCCCCAGCTTGGGTTGCAAACCAGGCTTAGCTGAACATAAAGCGGCGAGAAACGATGTTTAATTAATGACGCAAACGCCCTTTGATCCTGCCTTGAGGAAGCACCGTGTTGTGCTTGTATGGGTAGGGTCAAAAACGTTTTGGTGTATTCGTGCTGTTCGCTCTCGATGCTAAAACTGCCGTTATATCTTGCGGCAAACTCCTTTACAAGGGTTAATCCAACGCCCAGCCCGGGAACACCGGGTTCATCGTCGTAGGGGTGTTTTGAGTTGTAGGGCAGCTGTAATCTATTTAGATGCTCTGCCGAGATGCCCATACCTTTATCCGACATCATTATCACAACCTTGTTGCCAAGTTCGGAACACTCAATTTTAACAAGATTATCATCTTTGGTATATACCATACTATTTACTATAAGGTTTAGTATCGCGGTTATGAATTTTTCTTTATCGCAGGTTACAAATATGTCCTGCGTGTTGCCGACATAATGAACCGGTACCTGTTCAGGAAGGTTAATACATGCCTCGTTGCAGGCATCGGCAATCCCTTTTAAAACCGTGGTAACGTTAAAGGTTTGATTATTTAAATTGCAGTTGCTAACAAGATCGGTTATGGAATTAGAATTTTGAACGGTGCGCAGAATGGCAAAACAGGAGCGATGTATCCTCTCAAAACCCTCCAGGGTAAACCTGTCGCCACTGCCGAACTTAACGAGGGTTGGCAACAGTGTAAAAATTCGATCGAGATGGCTTTCTATATCGCTGTAAACCATCTTGATATCAGGCTGAGTGCCGGGGGAGTTGCTCTGCTGAAATACTATATAAGGACCTATAGGGGTTGCCGTTATGGCAAGGCAGCTATCCGAGGCTTCAAAACGCAGTAAAACAGCCGGCCTATTATCGTTAATCAACTCGGCGGCGCCAGGGGTTGCCTCGATGCACAGGCCGGGATTAAAATCGCTGCCCAGATAGTTGTCCTCGGCGGCGTTATTGCAATAAACCTGCTTAAAATCAAAGTCGGTAATAATGGTGGGGATATCCATCAGGCTATAGAAAGTTTTAATATCATTTAATTTTATATACAAGACCTACCTCAAATGTGTTGGAGTGTTTTTAATGCAGCTATGCTATTTTTTTGGAATAACTTCTAACCAGTAGTTATCGGGGTCGATAATAAAATAAATTCCCATGCCGGGATTTTCGTAGCAGATACAGCCCATTTCTTTGTGTTTTTCATAGCTTTTTTGGTAGTCGTCGGTTATGAAAGCAAGGTGAAATTCGTTTTCGCCCAGGCTGTAGGGCTCCTTACGGTCGTGATTATGCGTTAGCTCTAAAAAAAAGTTAGATTGCGAGTCTGTAAGATAAACTATGGTAAAGTCGTCACCTTCTATACGGCGATGTTCTGTTAAGCCAAGAGCCTCGTTGTAAAACTTCATGCTTTTTTCGAGATTTAATACATTAAAGTTATAGTGTGCAAATTTAAACATTATATTTCTCCGTTTCTAAAATGCATAAGAATTATGTCTTAATAATACTATACCTAACAGATAAAATCAATGTAAATTTTAATGTTTTTGTAATTTGACAAAACGGTATAAAAAAGTTATAATTATGTAGAATAGGCTAATTATATTATAGGAAGGTTTTACAGTGTCGTTACTGGATAAAATATTTGGAGATTTTTCCAAAAAAGAACTTAAAAAAATTGATCCTGTTGTTGCCGCAGTGGCAGCACTTGAAGGCAAATATAAGGCTATGTCGTCGAGCGAGCTTTCAAATCAAACCGTACTGCTAAAGGAGCGTTTAGCAGCAGGCGAAACCCTACAGCAGATTATGCCGGACGCCTTTGCTGTTTGCCGTGAGGCAGCGTCTCGGGTTTTATTTATGCGCCATTTTGATGTTCAGATAATCGGTGGTGTTGTTTTAACCCAGCGTAGAATTGCCGAGATGAAAACCGGTGAGGGTAAAACCCTTGTTGCTACACTTGCCGCCTATCTTAATGCATTAGAGGGCAAGGGTGTTCATGTTGTTACCGTTAACGATTATCTTGCCAAGCGTGACAGCGAGTGGATGGGTAAGGTGTACCGTTTTTTAGGCTTAAGTGTTGGTGTTGTTCTGCACGGATTAACCAATGACGAGCGCCGCGCCGCCTATGCCTGCGATATTACCTACGGAACCAACAACGAGCTGGGCTTTGATTATCTTCGTGATAATATGGTTACCTATAAGGAAAACCGTGTTCAACGAGGACATCATTTTGCCATTGTGGACGAGGTGGACAGTATTTTGGTTGACGAGGCGAGAACGCCGCTTATCATCTCGGGCGCAGGCGACAAATCAAGCGATCTTTATAAGCTTGTTAACACCTTTGCAAGGGGACTTCGCTCCCATAAGATGGTTGAGATGGATACCAAGGAGGAGCACGACGAAACTATAGATGCCGACTATATTATCGACGAAAAACACAAGACGGTTAGTTTAACAAAAAAGGGTATCGAAAAGGCGGAACGATTCTTTTCGGTGGAAAATATTGCCGAGGGTGAGAGCGCAGAACTTTATCACCATATTAATCAGGCTATCCGTGCCTACGGCGTAATGAAAAGAGATGTAGACTATATTGTTAAGGATGGCGAGGTTGTTATCGTTGACGAATTTACCGGACGTATGATGGTGGGTAGGCGATATAGTGCCGGACTGCATCAGGCTATCGAGGCAAAGGAGAATGTTAACATTGCAAGGGAAAATAAAACGCTTGCAACCATAACCTTCCAGAACTATTTTAGAATGTATAAAGGTCTTTCGGGAATGACCGGTACCGCAAAAACCGAGGCATCGGAGTTTGCCGATATCTACGGTTTAGAGGTGGTGGAAATTCCTCCTAATCGCCCTAACTGTAGAAAAGACCATGAGGATAGCGTTTATAAAACCGAGGCGGGCAAATTTAGAGCCGTAGTGGAACAGGTTGCCCTGTGTCACGAAAAGGGACAGCCGGTTTTGGTTGGTACCATAACCATCGATCGAAGTGAGCTTATTTCTAAGATGCTTAAAAAACGTGGCATAAAACATAATGTTTTAAATGCTAAGTTCCATGAGCAGGAGGCTTCCATTGTTGCGCAGGCCGGTAAATTTGAAGCGGTAACCATTGCAACCAACATGGCGGGACGTGGTACCGATATTTTGCTGGGCGGTAACGTTGAGTTTATGGCGAAGGACGAGATGCACAAAAAGGGCTTTTCCGAGGAGCAAATCGTTGAATCGACAGGACATGGCGAGACGGATAATCAGGAAATATTAGATGCGAGAGCCGCATTTGAAGAGTTTTCGGCAAAACACAAAGAGGAGGTTGCCGCCGAGGCGGAAAAGGTTAAACAGGCAGGCGGTTTATTTATTATAGGTACCGAGCGACACGAGAGCCGCCGTATCGACAATCAGCTAAGAGGTCGAAGCGGCCGTCAGGGTGACGTGGGTGAAACAAGATTTTACATCTCGCTGGAGGACGACCTTATGAGGTTGTTCGGCGGAGAGAGGGTTCAGGGGGTAATGACAACCCTCGGAGTAGACGAGGATACCCCGATTGAAAACAGAATGGTTACCAACACCATTGAGGGAAGCCAGAAAAAGTTAGAGGCTCGCAACTTCTCCACCCGTAAAACCGTTTTGGATTACGATGATGTTATGAACTCTCAGCGTGAAATTATTTATGGACAGCGCGGTCAGGTTTTAGATGGTCAGGCAATAAGCGAAAACATTAAAACCATGATTAAGGAGAGTGTAGAATCTCAGGTTGCAAAAAATCTTACCGGAGAGGTTAAGGATGACTGGAATTTTGTTGAGCTTCGTAGCCACTATTTAGGTTGGCTTACAACCGAGGAGGATTTCCACTACAGCGTTGAACAGCTGGACGAAATAGAGCCGGAACAGATAACCGAAAAGCTTTTAGAGCGCGCCAATACTATATACGATAAACGTTTTGCTTTACTGGGCGAGAAAAACATGCAGGAGTTCGAGCGTTATGTTCTGCTAAAAACGGTAGATTTACGGTGGATGGAACATATCGACGCGATGGACGAGCTAAGACGAGGTATCCATCTTCGTAGCTACGCACAGCGTAATCCGGTTATTGAGTACCGCCTTGAAGGTTTTGATATGTTCGACGATATGGTTCAAACCATTAAGGAAGAGACGGCGAGAATAGTGTTGACGGCAAAGCTTGTTGCCGACCAACCGATAGTAAGAAAACAGGTTGCCAAGGTTACCGGCGAATCGGGGGGCGGAGATGCCGCTGTTACGGTTAAACAACCGGATAGAAGAACAGAGCCCAAGGTAGGGCGTAACGACCCATGCCCCTGTGGTAGCGGCAAGAAATATAAAAAGTGTTGCGAGGGTAAAAATTAGGAGAGGACGTAATATTGTCGGATTATAAGCAGATAATAATGGGATACGAGGGCGAGGTTGCCCTAAAAGGCCTTAACCGCCGAACCTTCGAGAAGGCTATTGCTAAAAATTTAAGGCGGCGGCTATCACCTCTGGGTGAATTTGATATAACGGTATCTCAGTCCACCTTTTTTATCAGCCCTAAGGGTGATTCGGACATGGTGGCGGCAACCGAGATTGCGGCAGGAACATTTGGCCTTTCCTCCGTTTCCTGTGCCTATATTTTGCCGAGAGATTTTGAGCTGATATGCAAAGAGGTTCCGAAACTTTTTAAAGAAGAACTCTCCGGCGCCAAGACCTTTAAGGTTATGGCAAAGCGGGCGGATAAAGATTTTGCATTAAAATCCCCCGAAATTTGCGCCGAGCTGGGCGGAGTTATCCTTGATAATTTCAGCCATCTTTCGGTTGATGTTAAAAAGCCGGAGGCGGTGGTTTTTGTTGAAATTCGTGATGGACTTGCATATCTTCATACCGGCAAGAAAAACGCAGTAGGCGGTATGCCGGTAGGAACAAGCGGTAGAGCGATGGTTCTGCTTTCCGGCGGTATCGATTCGCCGGTTGCGGCATATTTAGCGGCTAAACGAGGGTTAGCACTCTCGGCGGTTCACTTTTCAAGTCCGCCCTATACCTCGGTAAGGGCGCAGAAAAAGGTAGAGCGGCTTGCCGAGCTGGTTTCGAAACATGCCGGTTCGCTAACGCTAAGCACAGTTTCTTTTACTCCTATTGGTGAGGAGCTTCGAAAAAATGTTCCGGAGGAACTGCACACCATAATAATGCGCCGAAGCATGGTTAGAATAGCCGATATTATTGCAAAGGCAAACGGATGCGATGCACTTATTACCGGAGAAAGCCTTGCACAGGTAGCAAGCCAGACATTAAAAGGGTTATGCTGTTCCGACGCGGCAACCGATATGCTGATACTTCGTCCCCTAATCTGCAATGATAAGGTTGAGATATCGGCAATTGCTCAAAAGATAGGAACCTTTGAAACCTCTATTGAACCTTATGAGGATTGTTGCACCATATTTACGCCACCACATCCAAAAACCAAGCCGGAGATTGCCGAGGTTTTAGAGGCGGAGAAGGCGATACCAAACCTCGCCGAGCTTGAATTTGAGGCGGCAACAACCTCGAATCATAAATATTTTGAGTAGAACAAAAATTAAATTTTTCCACCTTGTGGCAAAACCGAACATAACATCATGAAAGGGATGGTTATAAAAATGAATACAGAATTATTGCAGAAATATGCAACCTTTGCTGTTAGAGTTGCGGCAGGATTAAAACCGGGACAAACATTGCTAATAAACAGCTCGGTTCAGGCAAATTATTTTGCCGTTATGTGTGCCGAGGAGGGATACAAGGCAGGGGCAAGAGAGGTTGTTGTTAACTATACCGAAGAGCGGTTAACAAGAATGAAGATGGAACACTGCTCCATAGAAACGCTAACCGATATTAAGCCGCATATCGAGAGAATGAGGCTGGACTATATTGAGAGCGAGACAGGTGCCGTTCTGCTTAATATTATCGGTGAAGACCCGGAGCTTTTAAAGGGTATCGACATCGAAAAAATAGATGCACGAAGCCGTGCGGTTAGCATCGCAAACGAAAATATCAGAAACTACACCATGAACGACCGTGTTCAGTGGAGTATTGTTGCTGTTCCGAACGAGGCTTGGAATAAAAAGGTTTTCCCAAATCTTTCCGCCGAACAGGCACAGGAAAAAATGTGGGAAAATATATTCCTTTGTACGAGAGTTGCCGGCGGTAAACCGGTTGAGGAATGGGAGGATTATATTACCAAAACGGTAGAGAGAAGGGAAAAACTAAACGCTTTAAGGCTACACAGTATTAGAATGACCGCCGCCAACGGCACCGACCTAACGGTAGGCCTTGCCGACGACCATGTTTGGGATGGCGGACTTTCGGTAACACCTCAGGGTAACCGTTTTATTGCGAATGTTCCCACCGAAGAAATTTTTACAGCGCCACACAGGGCAAGGGTAGACGGGATTGCTTATAGCTCTAAACCCTACGTGTTTAACGGCTCGTTAATCGAGGATTTTTGGTTTAAGTTTAAGGACGGAGAGGTTGTTGAATACTCGGCGAGGGTTGGAAAAGACCTTTTAGAAAAGCTTTTAACCGGCGATGAAAACTGCAAGCGTATTGGCGAGATTGCATTGGTAGACAAACATAGCGGAGTAGGCAAAAGCAATACTTTATACTACAATACGCTGTATGATGAGAATGCCGCCTGCCATATCGCCTTTGGCAAGGCATACCCAACCTGCGTTTTAGGCGGTGAAAAACTCTCGAAAGAGGAGCTTTTAGAAAAAGGTGTAAACGACAGTATCTACCATCAGGATGTGATGATAGGAACTAACGATATGAACATTGTTGGTATAAAAAAGGATGGCGGTGAAGTTTCACTGTTTGTTGAAGGTGAATGGGTTATCTAAAGGCTAAAGATAACAAACAACACTGCGTAGAGTAAGGGTTGATGCAGCATATAAACTATAAGGCTGTGTCGCCCGAAAAACCCTAAAGGTTTTATATAACTGTTATACAAAAAGTTTGGCGGCGATTTTAAAACAATTTTTGCAAGAAAAAAACCAAATAAGATGCTAAACACCCAGGGCGTTAGCGGAAAATAATCCGATGAGGTAAAACTCGGGGCAGGGTAGCCTATCAACATTAACAGGTTATTGTTATAAAGGCTTGAGGAGGCGATAACCTCCGGAACCGGAAGTAGGTAAACCGCTAAAAAACACAGAATAAAAAGCCCTGCCGAAAGAATACAGCCAATAACAGGATTAATTTTTAACAGCTGCTTTTTTAGCAGTCCACAGATGGCGGTACCGATGCCCAGCATGGATAAAACACCGAATACAACAGCCTGTTGGGGCATTGCAATTAAGGTTGAGATACTAACTATAAGGCCGCATCCGAAAACTACGGCACCACGTTTTATGTTGTTGTTAGATAAAAAACAACCAAATCCGGCAATAATTGCAAACCCAAGCGGTATTATCGGTTGAATAGGCATAATAACATCAACGTAAAAAGGCAGATGTACCCCAAAGATAAAAACGATATCAAAGAACATATGGTATAAAACCATTAGCAAAATAAAGAAACCGCGAAGGTCGTCCAGAAGCAATAAGCGTTTTTTCATTTATAATTTACCCCTATTAAATAATACGAAAAGGAATTAGATGCAGTACGAAAAATCATGTGGAGCAATTTGCTACCTAATAAGAGAAGATCAGCTAAAAGTGCTGTTAATTTGTCATGTCCACGGTAGGCATTGGTCCTTTCCCAAGGGACATGTTGAGCCGGGAGAAACAGAGGAGCAGACCGCCCTACGTGAGGTTTTTGAGGAAACAGGTATAACCGTAGAGCTTATTCCGGGTTATCGAGAGGTTTCGAGATATAACCCCACACAGGGGATAACAAAGGATGTTGTTTACTTTTTAGGATACACCGAGGATAACAGAATTAAACTTCAAACCGAAGAGCTTCGGGAGGCGGCATTTGTGCCGATTGCCGAGGCAAATAAAAGGCTTGCCTATCCTGCCGATAAACGTATGCTGGAAAAGGCGGTTGAGGTAATCAGTAAAAAGGAGGGCAGGAGCTTTTTTTAGTCTCGGCTCCCCTTGATTTTTCACAAATTATATCATATAATATCGATAAATACAAATATATATTTTAGGATAGGTTTTGCATCCTGCTAAAGTAAAAAAATTAGGGCAAAGCCATTAAGTAAAGAAAGGATGTAGCATGTATAAAGATTTTTTTGATTCCGGCGAATTTCTTATGTCGGCCGATCCGGAGGTTGGCAGTGCAATTAACCTTGAGCTTGGCAGACTTCGCGACGGTATCGAGCTGATTGCCTCAGAAAATGCGGTTTCGCCTGCAGTTCTTGCCGCGGCCGGCAGTATACTTACCAATAAATACGCCGAAGGCTATCCCGGCAAACGCTACTACGGTGGGTGCGTTAATGTTGATACCGTGGAGAGCCTTGCTATAGAGCGCGCTAAAAAGTTGTTTGGTGCCGATCATGCTAACGTTCAGCCCCACTGCGGAGCAAACGCCAACACGGCGGTTTACTTTGCCTTTCTACAGCCCGGAGACACCGTTTTGGGCCTTTCCCTTTCCCATGGCGGACATCTTTCGCATGGATTGCCGATAAACATTTCGGGTAAATACTACAACTTCATTCCGTACGAGGTTGACGATACCGGATATATTAACTACGATGCACTTGCAGAACTTGCCGAGCAACATAAGCCTAAGATGATTGTTGCCGGTGCCTCTGCCTACCCCAGAACTATCGATTTTAAAAAGTTTAGAGAAATTGCCGATTCCTGCGGCGCGATGTTGTTTGTCGACATGGCACACATTGCCGGCCTTGTTGCGGCTGGGGTTCATCCCTCTCCCATTCCATATGCCGACGTAGTTACCACTACTACGCATAAAACCCTCAGAGGCCCTCGTGGCGGCATGATTTTATGTAAAGAACAGTATGCAAAGGATATCGACCGTGCCGTATTCCCGGGAACACAGGGCGGCCCGCTTGAGCATATTATCGCCGCCAAGGCAGTTTGCTTTAAAGAGGCGGCAAGCCCCGAGTTTGCCGAGTATCAGAAAAATGTTGTAAACAACTGTGCAGTTTTGGCAAAGGAGCTTATGGGCAGAGGAATAAATCTTGTTTCGGGCGGAACGGATAACCACCTTATCCTTTTAAGCTTGGTGGGAACAGGCTGTACCGGCAAGGAGCTGGAGCATAGATTAGATGAAGTTGGAATAACCGTTAATAAAAACACGATACCTAATGACCCCGAGAAGCCTTTTGTAACCTCCGGTGTTCGTATCGGTACCGCGGCGGTTACCACCAGAGGATTTGGCGAAGCACAGATGAGAAAGCTTGCCGAGCTGATAGAGCTTACCATAAAAGATTTTGAGGCTAAGAAGGATTACGTTATTGCCGAAGTAAAGGCGCTTTGCAGAGATTTCCCACTTTATGAGTAACAGAATACCGCTTGCCGAACGCCTACGCCCCACCAGCATCGACGATGTTGTGGGGCAACGGCATATTCTTGGTGAAGGATGTGTTTTGCGAAAGGCGCTAAAATCGGGCGAGCTACCCAACATGATATTTTACGGACCACCCGGTGTTGGCAAAACAACCGTTGCCGGCATTTTGTCGGACAATGCCGGAAGAACCCTGCACCGTTTAAACGGAACCAAGGCAGGAACTGCCGACATTAAATCGGTTATCTCTGATATCGGAACGCTGGGAAATAGCGGAATACTGCTCTATCTCGATGAAATTCAGTATCTTAATAAAAAGCAACAGCAATCGCTACTCGAATCGGTTGAGAGCGGGGACATTACACTGATAGCTTCTACCACCGAAAATCCGTATTTTTACGTCTATGGTGCGCTGCTCTCACGTTGTAGTGTCTTTGAGTTTTTACCGCTTTCGAACGACGATATAATGAGCGGCATACAAAGGGCAATACAGCGCGCCGGAGAGGACTGCACTATCAACGAAGATGCATTAGAGATGTTGAGCGCAGGAAGCGGCGGCGACATGCGAAAGGCTCTAACCTCACTCTCGCTACTGCTTGCCGGCGGAGAAAAGGTGATTACCGTTGAGATGGTTCGGCAGATTGTTCGTAGCAGTGCGGGAAGTTATGATAAAAACGGGGATATTCATTTTAGGTTATTATCGGGATTGCAAAAGGCAATCAGGGGCAGTGACGAAAATGCCGCCCTGCACTATCTTGCAAGGCTAATTGTTGCGGGGGATATAATCTCGCCTATTCGCAGGCTTTTGGTTATTGCTTCGGAGGATATAGGGCTTGCCTACCCACAGGCTATGCCGATAGTAAAATCGCTCTGCGACAGTGCGCTTCAGTTAGGATTGCCCGAGGCGGCAATACCACTGGGTGAAGCGGCGGTTTTGTTAGCCACAGCGCCGAAATCCAATACCGCCTGCGTTGCAATACATGCCGCTATCGAGGATGTTAAAAAAGGTGGTTACGGAGATTTTCCGAGGCATCTTGATAACCTTCAACAGGGCAAAACCGCACCAAAATATCTTTATCCTCACGACTATGAAAACAGCTATGTTAAACAGCAGTATCTGCCGGACGGCTTGGTAGGAAAAAGGTATTATGAATTTGGAAAAAACAAGAACGAACAGGCCGCAAAGGCATACTGGGACAAGATAAAACAGGAGTAAATATTCATGTTAGACTATTATTTAATTGGATTCGACAGCACCTATTTGCTGTTCGCCATACCTACCTTCATATTTGCGATATGGGCGCAGTTTTCGGTTAAATCCACCTTTAAAAAGTTTAGTAAGGAGCGGATGTATAACGGATTAACCGGCGCCGAGGCGGCAAGAGCAATTTTAGACGGACATGGACTACACTCGGTTAGGGTGGAGCATGTTCCGGGAAATTTGAGCGACCATTACGACCCGAGAGATAATGTTATAAGATTGTCTGACGGTGTTTACGGCAAAAGCACCGTTGCGGCAGTAGGCGTTGCGGCACATGAGGCAGGACACGCCCTGCAACATGCCGACAGCTATGCGCCGATAAAGTTACGTGAGGCAATAATACCGGTAACCCAGATTGGGTCTACTCTTTCCATGCCTATGGTTTTTCTCGGGCTTATCATTCCGGCATTCGATGCCCTAATCAGCGTTGGAATAATTCTATTTGCATTTGTTACAATATTTCAGCTGGTAACGCTTCCGGTGGAGTTTAACGCCTCCTCCCGTGCCGTTAAAATTTTATCGAACGGCCACTATGTTAACGACGAGGAAAAAAGAGGGGTTAAAAGGGTTCTCTCCGCCGCCGCCATGACATATGTGGCAGCGCTTGCAACCTCACTTGTTTCGCTGTTAAGACTGGTTCTTATAGCAAGAGGCAGGGACTAAATAATTATGACGCAACGTAGAGTGGCATGTGATATTCTACTTCGTGTAGAAAAGGGCGGGTATTCCAATCTGCTTTTATCTACCCGAGATACCACTGCGTTTATAACTGCATTGGTTTACGGCGTGTTAGAGCGCAGAATAACGATAGACGAGATGCTTACACCGTTGCTTAAGGGCGGCGTTAAAAAGCTGGATATAGAGGTTGCAACCATTCTAAGAATGTCGGCCTATCAGCTGTTGTTTATGGATTCGATACCGGATTACGCCGCTATAAGTGAGGGCGTTGGACTATGTAAAATCTACAAAAAAACCAGCGCCGGCGGACTTGTTAATGCAGTGCTTCGGAAAATTAAAAATTCCGAAATTCCAAACACCGAGACGGCAAAATACAGTCTACACAGAGATATTATTGATAAGCTTAAAGCCGACTATCCAAACGATTATAAAAAAATAGCAGAAAACAGCCTGCAACGGCCCGAGACCTGCATATATGCAAATTTAAATAAAACATCCATAAATGAGCTGTGCGAGCTATTAAAGGGTGAAGGGGTTAAAACAACAAAGGGAATTGCGGATAATACCCTGTTTTGTGAGGGCGAACCGCCTGTTCAAACCGAGGCTTTTAAGCAGGGGTTATTTCATGTTATAGGAAGCTGTTCGGCATTAACCGCACAAGGGGTGTTGAGCTTTAAGCCTGAAACCATCTTAGATTTATGCGCCGCACCCGGAGGTAAAACCGCTATTATGGCAATGTCGGCTAAAAAAGTGGTTGCCTGTGATGTTTCTAAAAATAGGGTATCGGCACTGCAAAAACAGCTCTCAACACTTTTTATAACAAATGTAGAGTGTATAATAAACGATGCAGCTAAAGATCTGCCAAACGGCGAGTTTGATGCTGTTTTGTGCGATGTTCCCTGTAGCGGTAGCGGCGTTATTTCCCGAAAACCCGAGATGCGTCTATCTGCGCCCAACATAAAAACGCTTTGCGAGGTTCAGCAAAAAATTCTGCAAAATGCGGCCGGCGCGCTTAAAGCCGGAGGGGTTCTTTGCTACTCAACCTGTTCGCTATATAGGGAGGAAAACGAGCAGCAGATATCTCGGTTTTTAGAAGTAAATAAAAACTTTGAAAGGCTTGAGCTCCCATTCGATTCGCCAAACTTTTGCGAGTGTAGAGATAAAAGCATTACATTTTTTCCCGATAATAAAAAATTCGATGGTTTTTTTGTGGCTTTTTTAAGAAAAGTGTGGTAAAATAATATGAAAGGGTTAACATGAAAAAGGAGCTGTTATCGTTTACAACCGAACAGCTTGCAGAGGAACTTGCCGCACTAAATGAGCCAAAGTTTCGGGCAAAACAGCTTTTCGATTGGCTACACAATAAGCGAATAGAAAGCATAGAAAAAGCCTCCAACCTGCCGCGCGGTTTGCGCGAAAAGCTTTTAGAGAGTTATTCCTTTGAATATCCGGTTATAGCGACAGAGCAGAGCGACAGCGAGGGGACAACGAAATACCTGATAAAATACCCCGACGGCAATGCGGTTGAAGCCGTTTTGATGCACCACCGGCATGGCGACAGCCTATGTATTTCGACCCAGTTTGGCTGTAAGATGGGATGCGTATTCTGTGCCTCTACCGGGGCTGGCTTTGTAAGAGGGCTTTCTATAGCCGAGTTAATTACCCAGGTTTATCTTGTTGCCAACCGATGCCAAAAGCCGCCGAGATACCTTGTTCTTATGGGAATAGGAGAGCCGCTTGAAAATTATGAAAACGTTGTTGGCTTTCTTAGATTACTGGGTGATGCGAACGGCTATAATATAGCAGGACGTAATGTTAGTTTATCAACCTGTGGATTAATACCGCAGATAGACAGGCTAAGAGACGAGGGGTTACAGCTAACGCTTTCGATATCGTTACACCGAACAACCGATGAGCAGAGGGTAAAGGTTATGCCCATTGCAAAAAAATATCCGCTTTCGGAGCTGCTTTTATCGGTATATAGATATGGCGAACAAACGCATCGAAGGGTTTCGATAGAATATGCGGTTGAGGCAGGCGTTAACGACACCGAAGAGGATATTAAAAGGCTAAAGGAGATGTTTTTCGCAAGAAACATTCATATTAACTTAATTCCGCTAAACCCTATTAATAACACTGTAGCAAAAGGAGATTTTGCAGCGGCAGAACTGGAAAAAAAGCTTACAGCGAGTGGACTGTCCTGCACCGTGAGAAGAAAGCTCGGAGCCGAGATTGATGCCGCCTGCGGACAGCTAAGAAGAAGAGATTTAAATCAGGAGATAACTACTTGAACATTGCCGGCAAAACAGATATAGGATGCAAAAGAGCCGAAAATCAGGACAACTTTCGAGCCGGAAGATTGCCCTGTGGGGCGGCGTTTGCGTTTGTTTGCGATGGCATGGGGGGCGCAATGGGCGGAAAGCTTGCCAGCGATATGCTGTGTAGCGCCATGGAGGATGTTATATATGAAACACTATCTGATACGAGGGGGCGAGAGGATATAAAAAACCTCTTGCTAAACGCTATTTTAGAGGGGAACAGGGAGATTTATTCCCTCTCACTTAGGGATAAAAACAAGCACGGAATGGGAACAACGGTTGTTGCCGCTGTTATAAGAGACGGGCTTTTACATCTTGTTAATGTAGGTGATAGCCGATGCTATCTTCTGCGTAACGGTATACTACAGCTTCTAACGAAGGACCATTCTATAGTTCAGGATCTTTTGGATAACGGTGAGGTTTCGCCGGAACAGGCGAGAATTCATCCCAAAAAAAATCTTATAACCAGGGCGGTGGGAGTAGGCGATTCGGTGGATCTTGATTATACCGCCTATGAGGTTTCGCCGGGAGATAAACTTTTGCTTTGTAGCGACGGGCTAACAAACTGCGCCGACGAATCGGCAATACAGATGATACTTCAAAGCAGCCCGTTTTTTGATATAACCGATAAACTAATTAAGTTAGCCAAAACCGGTGGTGGGCTGGACAACATAACCACCGTTGTTATAGCAATGCCAAAGATAGTGAGGTAAAAATATTGTCATCGAATGAGATTATAGGAAAGAAGCTGGACGGTCGTTACGAGCTGAATGCAATCTGTGGAACAGGCGGAATGGCGAATGTTTACAGAGCAACCGACGTAATGACCGGAAGAACAGTTGCGGTTAAAATTTTAAAGGATGAATTTTTAAATAATACCGAGTTAGTTCGTCGCTTTAAAAATGAAAGTAAGGCAATATCGTTGTTAAATCATGATAACATCGTTAAGGTCTTTGATGTTAGCGTCTCGGATTCCATACAGTATATAGTTATGGAGTTTGTTGAGGGTATTTCACTTGCCGACTATATTGAAAGAAATGAGGGCAAGCTTAAATGGAAAATTGCCGTGTTTTTTACCGAGCAGATCCTATCGGCGCTTAGCCATGCACACGAAAAGGGTGTTGTTCATAGGGATATTAAGCCGCAGAACATAATGCTAATGCAGGACGGAAACCTAAAGGTTATGGACTTTGGAATAGCAAGACTTTCGAGAAGCGACTCTCGAACCATGACCGAGAAGGCAATAGGATCGGTACATTACATCAGCCCCGAACAGGCAAAAGGAGACTCCACCGACCCAAAAGCAGACCTATATTCGGTTGGAATTATGCTCTACGAGATGCTAACCGGAATGTTGCCCTTTGAGGCAGACAGTGCTGTTTCGGTGGCCATTAAACAGATCAGTGATACCGCGATAAAACCAAGAGATATAGACCCGGAGATACCTCAGGCACTGGAAGAGATAACCATGAGGGCTATGTCTAAAGAGCCGCAGGACAGATATGCTTCCGCCGCCGCAATGAGGGCAGACATAGAGGAGTTTAAGCGCAATCCAAGCATAAAATTTGAGTATACCTACCTATCCGCCGACGATAGCAGAACAAAATATATCGATAAAGTTACACAGAAGAGTACAGTGAAAAAACAAAGTGTTAGAGAGAGGGTGGAAGCAAGAAAAACCCCGCAAAAAAAGGTAACCGTTTTTGGTATTGTTATACCGATGATGCTCGGCCTTGCCATGGCTTTTGCCATAGGCGGAGCGGTTCTTGTATTTATTATCTTTAACCTTTCGGGAAATCCGTTGTTTACTAACTATGAAGATGTTGAGCTTCCAACCTTTATAGGAACATACTACGACGATATTAAAAACAATCATGGGTTTGACTTTATGGTTGAGGAGGTTTACAGCAATGAATATGCGGCGGGATACGTAGTAAATCAGTATCCAAAACCCCCAAAAACCGTTAAGGAAAATGCCGAGATAACGATACAGATAAGCAAAGGCGTGGAGATAGTAACCATACCTCAGGAGATTTTAAGCCAAACCAGAAATGAAGCACAGCGTATGCTGATGGACTTAGGGTTATTGGTTAACATCGAGCTTCGTGAGGACGAAACCGAGCAGGTTCCGTTTGGATATGTTATGGGAAGTTCTCCCGAGATAGGAACTCAGCTCTCAAGTGGCTCCAGCGTTACCTTATATGTTTCCACCATGTCTTTATCCGGTAGTGTTCCGGTGCCGGATATAACAAACATGCTCTACGATGAGGCAAGAGAAATCCTCGATAGCCATCTGCTTATTGCCTCTATTGCGAGCCAGGTTCCGAGCGATCTACCGGCGGGTACCGTTATTTCCCAAACCCCAGAACCCGGAACCGAAATTCCAAGAAACAGCGTTGTTAATGTAGTAACCGCAACGCCGATAGTGGTAACAGCGCCAACGGGTGAGCCTGTTATTCCAAGCATTGTGGGGCTTGATCCGGCTACGGCTCAATCGCTTTATCCGCATATTCAGATGAACTACGATGATGATTTCGACATTGCGGGAGGAGCGGCAAATACTATATGTACCCAGATTCCTGCAGCGGGATCGGCGGGAACGGTATTAGCATACGGAATTTATACCGGATGATGGAAAAAAACACAAATATAATACTAAAGGGCGTAGGTGGTTTTTATACCATACATACGCCTTTTGGCCTTGTTACGGCTAAACCGAGAGGAATTTTTCGCGATAAGGGAGAAAAACCGGTAGCAGGAGACTTCGTTTTGTTAGAGCCTGCCGAAGAGGGGGAGGGATTCACCCATGTTATTACCGACATACTTCCCCGAAAAAATCGCCTTGTTCGTCCGCCGGTTGCAAATGTAGACAGACTGTTGATTGTTGCCTCAACGGTACAGCCCAACAGCTCGCCTCTTATTATAGATACCATGATAGCGGCAGGGGTTTTTCTTGATGCTGAGGTATCGCTGATTATAACCAAGACAGATTTAAAAGAGGCAAAGCGGCTTGTTGAAATTTATGAAAGCACCCCTCATAAGCTGTTGATTGCGGGAGAGGATGACGATAAAATTTCCGAACTCTCGGTTGGCGGAATATCAGTTCTTGCCGGCAATACCGGCGCGGGCAAAAGTACGTTGATGAATCGACTCTACGGAGTTAATCGCCCTACAGCACCGATTAGTAAAAAGTTAGGTCGGGGGGTACATACAACAAGAGAGGCTGAACTTATTTCCACAGAAAACGGAGGATTTTTGGCCGATACGGCAGGTTTTTCGTCGCTATCTTTTTCTATGCTGTGCGATGCTGAGCAGAGGGAGCTGGATGAGCTGTTTTTAGAATTTAGGGAGTACAAGCAAAGGTGTAAATTTGCAGATTGCAGTCACCGTGCCGAGGAGGGCTGTGAGCTACGCCAAGCGGTTGAAGAAAACAGGGTGCATCGTAGCAGATATAACAGCTATTTGAAGCTGTATGATGAACTAAAGAGGAGCTATTGATATGGGTTTCGACAAGGTTATAATTCGAAAGGTGAAGGACTACAGCCTTGATAAAATGGTTGAAGAGGTGGAATATATATTCAGTACTTTGCCAATAACTGCCGATTTTAGCGAAAAAACAAGGGTGGCAATTAAACCTAATCTGGTTGCAAAGCATCCCCCCGAAGCGGCAATAACAACACATCCGATAGTGGTGGAGGCGGTTATAACTGCGCTAAAGAAAAGAGGGGTTACCGAGATAACGGTTATAGATTCGGCAGGCGGAGTTTACGGCGAAGCGGCAATGCGACCTATTTATAAGGTTTCCGGAATGGAGGAGCTATGTAAAAGGCTGGGTGTTCGCTGCGGTGAGGACTATGGTAGCGATGTTAGAAAAACAGATGGGGTTAGATGCCGAGAGTTTACCGTTGTTAACCCGATAAATAATGCCGATATAGTTATTAATCTTCCAAAGCTTAAAACACATGCCATGATGGGGTTTAGCTGTGCCGTTAAAAATCTTTACGGAGTTATTCCCGGACTTAAAAAGGCAGAACTGCATATGCGCTTTGCGGATAGAGATTTTTTTGGCGAGATGCTGTGCGATCTTTGTGAGCTGATAAAGCCGAACATAACCATAGTAGATGCAGTTGTGGGGATGGAGGGGGATGGCCCTACCGGAGGCGATGCAAGGTTTATTGGCCGACTGATAGCCTCAGAAAATGTTTATAATGCCGACCTTGTTTCGGCGGCTATGATAGAGGTTGAAACAAGGGATATACCCTATCTTGTTTCGGCTCAAAAACGAGGGGTTTGCGGAGAGTTTTCCCGGGAACTGCTATTTAATCCCGATGAATTTAATGTTATAACCGATTTTAAAAAGCCTTCAACCCAAAAGTCGATTATCTTTGCAAATCGGTTGCCAAAGGGACTAAGGTTTATAATGCCATATGTTGCCGAGCTTATAAGTCCGAGACCGGTAGTGAACAAAAAAGGGTGTATCGGCTGTTCTAAATGCGCAGAAATATGCCCTAAAGATATTATAACCGTCGTAAATCGCAAGGCGTTTATACATAAGAAAAACTGCATACGGTGCTACTGCTGTCATGAGATGTGTCCGGTTAAGGCTATAGATATTAAATCATTTAGTTTTTTTAAAATTTAGTCCTGTTTAATCTCGTTGACAAAGTCGATATTTGTTGTATAATTAAATGTACTGAACATCTCGTTATTCAGTGCGTTTAAACATTAGGAAAGGTCGGTGACGATATGGTATGTAGAAACTGTGAGAAACAATCGTCGGAGGATGCTATCTACTGCACGGGCTGTGGAGAAAAACTTGTAGAAACATTAAACGAACAGCCGCAACAGCCAAACGAACAGCCGCAACAGCCAAGCGCAAAATTTAAGGATAATTCCTTCGTTAAGATGATTGTTGCTAATCCAATTCGGGCAGGTCTCTACGGTATATGTATAGCTCTTTTTATCTGCACCCTAAACAGCTGGATAACGATTTCGCCGAATCTTTTTTCGCTAACCGGACTTTCGGATATAATCCCCTTTATGTCGGGTTTTGACGGGCTTTCAGATATTATTAGAACTGATTTTTCGGCAATAGATCTTGTTAAACTGTTTTTTACAATGTTTCAGATGATGCAGGGTAGCTGGGTGTTGCCGGTAGCGGCTGTTATAATGATTGTTGGATATATTGCAATAATTGTTATGGTTTCGGTTTTTGGCGTGCTGTTATTCAGTAACAACAGGGTTAAAAAAATATTTGGAAGAATATTGTTTATCGTAAGTATCTGTGTGGGTCTTGTTCCTTTTTGGATTTCGCTTTTACTAAACAACATGATATCGAGCATGCTTGCCTCGGTAAACATACCGCCTGCGTTTCTCGATGTTCGGATTTTTACGGTAACCGTTTTTCCCTATCTGATAGTAGTTTTATCGGTTGTGGGATTAGTATTAATAGGAAGATTAGTTAATAAGAGCGTTGAAAAACCGATAGTTAATGAAAGGGAGATTAATGAGTAGTTCGGATAACAAGATAATTAATAACATTAAAAACATCTTTAAACGAGAGCTTACGAACGAGCAACGCATAAAGGCAGAAATAGAGAGCATCGAGTTTAAAAAGGCAACCATTCTAAAAGGGTTAGAGGAAGATAGGGCGAAAAGCGATCATGGAATTCAGCTTTTGTTTCGTCGAATTGGCTCGATTGTTTACGAAAATCATCTCGCAGAGGTTAAAAATTATAGCTTTGAAGAACAGTTTAAACAGATAGCCGAACTTCGTGAAGAGCTCAAGGAGCAGGAAGATAGAATAGCGGACATAGTTGACGGTTATAATTACGAGATAAGTTTGCTGGAATCCAACTTAGGGGTTGCAGCTGCGATTCTCTCAAAGGCGGAGCAAAAAGGGGAGCCTTGCAGTAGTTGCGGTAATCTCCTCGCGCCGGACGACAGGTTTTGCAACAAATGCGGAGATAAAAGAGAGCAACAATTAGGAGAATAAACTATTAATCTTAAAACTGTAACCCCAAACCGCCTATTTTCGAAAAGGGCACTTGTTTCGCTGATTCTGCCTCTTGCGGTGGAACAGCTGTTGATGGTTTTTGTGGGCCTGGCTGATTCCGTTATGATCTCCTCGGTGGGAGAGGCGGCTATTTCTGCCATCTCGCTTGTGGACTCGTTGGGGTTTTTGTTTTTAACAATTCTTACCTCGTTTGCAACCGGAGGGGTGGTTATTGTTAGCCAGTATCTCGGCAGAAAGGATTTTAATTCGGCAGGCCACTCGGGGGTACAGCTACTTTATTTTTGTTTTACGGTAGGAATTTCTTTAACCTTAATTTTATATCTTTTTAGCGGCACAATTATTTCAATTTTGTTTGGCGAGGTAGACTCGCAGGTTTACGATTATGCGGTTACATATCTAAAAATAACAAGCCTTTCGATTCCGATATATTCTGTTAATATAGCTTCAGGCGCAATTTTTAGAGCATTGGGAAACACAAGACTCCCCATGCTGGTATCGGTTGGAATGAACATTATTAACGTTGCAGGTAACGCAGTTTGCATATACGGGCTTGGAATGGAGGTAGAGGGAGCGGCTATTCCCACGCTAATTTCCCGCTGTTTTGCCGGAGTTGTTCTTTTCGTTTTGCTAATAAAACAAAGATATGAAGTTGATATAATAAAACATCTTAAGTTAAAAATTGATGGGGCGGCTATAGCCAGAATACTTAAAATCGGAATTCCAAGCGGAATAGAGGGTAGCAGTTTTCAGCTTGGAAAGGTTATCCTTACCGGGGCGGTTTCAACCTTAGGAACAACAGCAATAACGGCAAATGCAATAACAGGATCCTTTGCAATAATAAACTGTATGCCGGGATTTGCAGTTAGCATAGCAACTGTTACCGTAGTTTCAAGGTGTATCGGAGCAGGCGACTATGAACAGGCAAAATACTACCACAAGTTGCTATATAGAATAAGCTATGTTTGCACCGGCGCTATAAGCCTGTTTGTTATCCTTATAAGCGATATCGGCCTTGGTTATTACAACCTTTCAGATACGACCCATGAGCTAACGAGATACCTTATTTTAGTGCACTGTGTGGGCTCGATACTTATATGGACACCGGCATTTCATGTTGCTCATTCCCTGCGCAGTGCCGGAGATGTTAGGTATAGCATGATAGTATCTATGATATCAATGTTTGTTTTTCGGGTTTTTGGAGGATATTTATTGGCAATTCCACTTGGGCTTGGCGTTGCGGGTGCATGGTATGCCATGATGATTGACTGGGTGGTTAGAAGCATATTTTATGTTACTCGATATAAAAGCAATGCATGGATGAATAAAAAGGTTATATAATCTCCGGCGAAGCCGGAGCTATTGGAAATACCTCTTGCAAAGTTAACTTTGCATTTGCACTTTTAGTGCAAAAACGATGTATTTCTCGGTTTGGGAACTTGGCATAATCTCTGGCGAAGCCGGAGCTATTGGAAATACCTCTTGCAAAGTTAACTTTGCATTTTGCACTTTTAGTGCAAAAACGATGTATTTCTCGGTTTGGGAACTTGGCATAATCTCTGGCGAAGCCGGAGCTATTGGAAATACCTCTTGCAAAGCATAGCTTTGTTGCATAGTGTAACTTTGCATTTTGCACTTTTAGTGCAAAAACGATGTATTTCTCGGTTTGGGCAGTTCGGGTAATATAACTAAACTTTTTGCACTATAACGCACACAAAAACAGGAGAGAAAATGAAGAAAACCTCATCAATAATAATGCTGTATCTGCTTGCAACCTGCGTTGTTGCCCTTGCTATGGGTTTTAGCGATACCATACTAAGCAACTACTTTAAGGACGCTTATAATGCTACCGCCCAGCAACGCGGTTTTATAGAAATTCCGAGAGAGCTTCCCGGAATTCTTGCTGTATTTTTAATAGTTGCGCTTGCAAGGCTTGGAGACATAAGAATTGCAATGATTGCACACCTTTTGTCGGCAATCGGCATTGTTACCTTAGCGGTTTGGACGCCGAGTTTTTATACCATGACGGCAGTTCTCTTTGTTTTTTCGCTTGGCGTACATACCTATATGCCGTTGCAGGACAGCCTTGCGATGTCGATACTCGGCGGCGATAAAAATCCTAACCTCGGAGCGCTTCTCGGAAAAATAAAGGGGCTTTCAACCCTGTTTTCACTAATTGCCGGAGGAATAGTTTTTATCGGATTTAGAACCGAAGTTTTTTCATTTCACACCCCTATAAAGGTTCCGTTCCTACTTGCGGGGGCTTGTTTGTTGGTTGCCGTTGCCCTGTTTGTGTTTATGTTTATAAAGGCAAAGGGTGCAAGCGAAATACCAAAAACCTCAAAGCCGATTATACGTAAAAAATATAAGTTTTATTATATTCTTGCGGTTATGCACGGGGTTCAAAAGCAGATAGTTTTGGTTTACTCGCCCTGGCTTCTTATCGAGATACTTAATGTAGGCGCCGATACTTTTTCGCTGTTGGTTGTAGTTAGCTCGTTCTTTGGAATATTTTTTATGGCACTGCTTGGAAAATGGGTAGATAAATTCGGCATAAAGAATATGCTCTATGCCGACGCCCTTTCATTTATTCTAATCTATGCGGCCTTTGCCTTTATGGCGTATAACTTTTATACCGAAAACTTCGCAAAGGCAGGAATTGCGGTAGCCGTTTCCTTTGTTCTTTTTGTTATCGACCGTATGTCAAGCCAGATGGGATTTATTCGCTCGGTTTACCTTAATAAAATAACCAAGGATAAATCCGAAATTCTCTCCACTATATCCTTTGGAATTTCGCTCGACCACGTTGTTGCAATAACATGTTCATACCTATGTGGGTTGATATGGACCTACTGGGGTCCACACTATGTATTTATCTTTGCCGCGGTGCTATCTCTGGTAAACCTTGCAGTTGCAAAACTTATTCCTAAGAAGGGATTGTAATAGAAACTTCTCCACTGGAAATTGTTTTTTGTTCGCCGTTATCGGTTGTAACTAAAAGATTACAGCTATCGTCTATGTTGTTTACATATGCGTCATAGCTGTTTTCTTCGTTTAAAACGGTTATTTTTTGGTTTAAAACAAGGCTGCGGTTGCGATAAAGGTTTGCAATTTCGCAACAGGAAAATTCGGAATAAAGGCGGAAAATGTTGTTGAGCAGTGTTGCCGAAAACAGATTAATATCAGCCTCGGATACAGAATTAAAAACCACACCTGCCTTGTTTTCGATATCCTTGGGAAAACCATCAGAAGGCATGGTTAGGTTTACACCGATTCCAAGTATTGCGTAATCGAGAGAACCCTGTGCATTTATCGAGCCCTGAGTTAGTATTCCGCAAACCTTTTTGCCGTTGACATAAATATCGTTAACCCACTTTATCATAGCCTTTTTATTGCTAAGCGCCTCTATTGTTTCGCAGACGGCAACCGCCGCAAGCGATGTAATAATTGTTGCATCTTCGGCACTGTTTTTTGGTTTTAAAAGTATGCTGAGGTAAAGCCCGCTGTTTGCCGGCGAAAAAAAGCGTCGGTTAGAAAGGCGTCCGCGTCCGTCGGTCTGCTTGGTGGCCGCTATAACTAAACCCTCCGGCTGATCGCTAAACTGCTTCATCATAATATTGGTAGAGCCTACACTTTCATAAAGCATAAAACGCAAATCTAATTTTAAATCAAGATGTTTTCTTATCTGCTCTTCAATTAACAAAAGGTTGCTCCTTTCTTAATGCAAACCTAACACTCCTAATCACGATGGATTAAGAGTGTAGCTTTTAAAATATTAGGGTGAAAAAGGTTTTAAGGCTTATTTATGATGATGTATCGGGCCTGCATTAGCCTTTTTCATTAGCTTGGAAACACGACGAGCAGCTGTGTTTTTGTGCATAACACCTTTAGCACATGCCTTATCTACGGTAGAAACAGCCTTAGTAAGGTCGAACTCATGTCCTGTTTCGATGGCCGTTACCGTTTTCTTTATGGTAGAACGAAGATTAGACCTAATCGCCTTGTTGCGCTCGGTCTCCTTACGAGTCTGAATTACCCTGTCTTTTTGGGACTTAATGTTTGCCATCCTGTATCGCTCCTTTAAATGTATTCTAATATATTTGTAATCATTAGCTTTAATACTATACCATAAATAATGCTCAATTGCAACCCCTAATCTGTTTTTTGTAACAAAAAAGCAATAATTTCTCGGATAAATTTAATATCTGATGAAAAGATTGACAAAAACGATGCTCGATGGTAAAATTTTTACATGTAATTAAAGAGGTTGTTTAATGAAAAAATTCTCGGCTTTAGCTATTTTTATGTCGCTTGTTATGCTGCTGTCCTCCTGCGAGGAGGCCCGGAGCGAGCCGGCATCATCGTCTCAGGCGATAGTTCACCCAACTGTATCCATAGGTGTTTCGCTTTTTGATCTTGATGATAACTATATTTCGCTTATTAACGCAGAGCTACAGGAAATAGACTACGACGATAACACCCTTAAGATTGAAATAAGAAGCTCGGAAGGGGATTCTGATTTACAGCTTAGCGAGGTGATAAATTTAATTTCGATGGGAGTTGATGTTATTGCGGTAAACCTCGTAGATGTTGAAAATGCCGTAACCATCTGCAACCATGCTAAAGCGGCGCAGATTGATGTTGTTTTCTTTGGCGCAAAACCACCGCTCGATTCCCTTGCCGAGTTCGATAATTATATATGGCTCGGAACAAGCGAGGCGAACTCAGGCTCGCTTCAGGCTGAAATGGCGATTACTGATTTTAATAATGGCAACGTAGCCGATAAAAACGGTGACGGTGTAATGCAGTACCTGCTGCTAAAAGGCGAGGAAGAAAATCCTATAACAACACAACGAAGCGAGGCTTTAACTGCCGCACTGTCCGCTGCCGGTGCAGTTATGTTAGCCGAAGCCGAAACAGATTGGTCGGCAGAGTCGGCAATGATGCAGAGCGAAGAGTGGCTTAATGCCAACATGCTGACGCAAGCCGATGTTGTTTTTTGTAACAGCGACGGTATAGCCCTTGGTGTAATCGAGCTATTAAAACAAACCGAGGAAAGCGTTGCAGTTTACGGAATAGATGCTATACCGCAGGCAATAGATATAATAGATGACGGGATTTTAATGGGAACCGTTTATAACGACCCCTATCTAATGGCAGAGGCGGTTGCTATGGTTTCGGCAAACATTGCAAGAGAATATCAGCCCACCGAGTATACCCGCCTAACCGCAGATTCACCAACCGAAATAACAATCCCGGTTGGGGAAGTAAAGCCAAAGATATAATTCCCATTTTCTCTGCCTTTGGCAAAGAAAATGGGGCTATTGGAAATACCTCTTGCAAATCAACGATGTATAGTTCGAGCCGGCAAGATCGCATAATCTCCGGCAAACTTCGTGAATAATCCCTCTTTGATGGAATACAATCCGACCTTTCTGAATATAATTTTTAGGATGAAAGGGGTGAATATTTTGAGATTATATTCAAAGCGAAGACTAATTAAAACCGATCTTGAGCAGCTGTTAAAGCTAACGGAGCTAACCCGCAAACGCTGTGGCTACATGTCGCAGGGGGAGGTTAAGGATTTTCTTGCGAACGGTAGAGTACATGGTGTTTTTTCGGCAGAAAAACTTTGCGCCGTAGAGTTTTGCGGTAGGCAGGGGAGGGGTCTTTGCATCGACCGGATGTTGATGGATATGGTTCGTGAAGAAGTTACTGTTAGTTATATTAGGGTAGCCGAAGAGGAAACCGAATGTGTTAGCTATCTGCTTGGCCCGAAGCAACTCTCGCCAACTCCGCACTGCATATTGATACACTATAATCATATAGAGACGCTTGCCGAGATGCTGAGCCGAAATTTTCAGCTAACAGCGCTACGAGGAGGGCTGGGCAACAAACCCTATCTGCTGATAGAGTGCGGCGCTAAGAGTGAGCCAAATGATGACTACCGTTTCTGCGTAAGCTCGGACAGTAAGAGCCTAAGCCGTATGTTGGAACATGGCTACCGTGCGGTTGGCGCTATGGGTAACAAGCTAATATTAACGATGACAGCATAAAATTAAAAAGGAATGGATATTAATATGGAACAAAAACCTAAAATCGTGGTACTTGATGCAGTGGCATTACGTGATGCAGACATGGATTGGTCGGGACTTTATGATATAAGCGACGACGTAGCCATATATCCGCACACCCTAACCGAAGAGCTTGTTGAGCGAATCGGAAATGCAGATGCCGTGGTTATCAACAAGGGTGTTATAGACCGCAAGGTTTTGGAGCACTGCAAACAACTAAAGTATGTTGGAATAACTGCAACAGGATTTGATACTTTAAACATTAAGGATTGCGAGAGCTATGGTGTAACAGTGGCTAACGTTCCGAACTATAGTAGTGAAAGTGTGGCTCAACAGCTTTTTGCACTGCTGTTAGAATATGCAAATCACACCTCAGGCTACGCCAAGGCGGCAAGAAACGGTGAATGGCTTGCAAGAATGAAAAGCACCGACAGCCTTCGCAGAATGGTTGAGCTAAACGGAAAAACAATCGGCATTTTGGGCTACGGCAACATAGGCTCGGCAGTTGCAAGGATTGCCGCCGCCTTTGGTATGCGTGTTTTGTGCTACAGCTTTAGCAACAAAAAAGCTCAGGGAGTTGAATTTTGCAGTCTCGATAGGTTGGTTGCCGAGAGTGATATCCTATCGCTACACTGCCGCCATACCGAGGACACCGATAAGATTATTAACGCTGATAGGTTAAACAGCATGAAGCAGGGTGCGGTTTTATGTAACGTATCAAGAGGACGATTGATAGACGATGACGCCGTTTATAATGCGCTTAAAAGCGGCAAGCTATCGTTTTATATTGCCGATGTTTTAACGGGCGAGCCGATGACGCAGGGCAATAAACTTCTTGGCTGTGAGAATGTTGTTATTACTCCCCATGTTGCATGGGCTACCGATGCATCGCTTAAAAGGTTGAGCGATATAGTAGTTCAAAACATGAGGGCATACTTTGATGGCTGTCCCGTTAATGTGGTAAACAATCCTAAAGTATAATTGTTTTTGTAGCGATTTTTTCGGTAAAAAGCCTGTCATGCTCAACAAAAAGCATGGTGGGCTTATACTGTATTATCAGCTGCTCTATCTGAATTCTTGATAGCAAATCGATGTAGTTTAGCGGTTCATCCCAGATATAGATATGAGCCTTAGAGGCGAGGGAGTGTGCCAACAGCAACTTCTTTTTTTGTCCCTCACTAAAATCATTTACAGACATATCGAAATGTGACCTTGAAAAATCAAGTTTACGCAGAATGGCGCGAAACAGCGTTGCATCTATGTCGTGTGTTTCCTCATATTCGCTAAATCTTCCCGATAGATGGTCGGTGTTTTGATTAACATAGGAAATGATAAGCCCTTTAGCAATAAAAGTATTGCCGCTGTAATGCAGATCATCGCCTAATATCATCTTAATAACACTTGTTTTTCCACTGCCGTTTTTGCCCTGTATTGCAAGACGGTCGTTATTATTTAAGGTGAAACTTAAACCCTTGAATATGCACCGCTGATCATAGCAAAGCGAAACATTGCTGAATTCTACCAACCTATCGGAGTGAAAGCTAAGCGGTTGCAGCTTTAGGCTATCGGATTTTTCCAGATTTTTAAGGAGTGATTCCTTTTCGTCTATAGCGGCGGTTTGTCGCTTTTGCATAGCCTTAACACGTTTCATATTTGCCTTAGACTTTGCGCCCTCGTAGGCGCGCCGCCCCTGCGATTTCTCGGTAACTGCCGGATTAAAGCCAATCTTGCGGCTCTCGGCTGTGTCTGCCCATGATGCTTTTTGTAAAGCGCTTTGTTTTAACCGCTTAATGTCCTTTTTAAGTTTTTCGTTTTCGGCAAGCTCAAACTCGTCCTGACGGCATTTATTATCATACCAAACAGAAAAACCGCCCTTAATTATCTCGATATTAGCTCTGTTTATTGAAAGAGTATGGTCGGTACAGCTATCTAAAAACGCTCTGTCATGCGAAACGAGGATAAATCCTTTTTTAGAGTTGAGATAATCGGCAACGTTCTGCCTTGCCTCGGTGTCCAGATGGTTTGTTGGCTCGTCGATAAGTAAAAATCTATTATCCTCGCAGAAAAGCGATGCCAGCAAAAGCCTTGTTTGCTCGCCGTTAGAAAGGGTGTTAAAGGGGCGGTAGAGTAGCTCGCTATCCATTTTCATTAAAGACAGTTCGCGAAGAAGTCGCCAGTCATCGCCAACTATTTCGTTGCATAGCCTGTCTTTGTTTTGAACCTCAAATGGAAAATACACAAACTCAACCGCGGCAGAGATGCTTCCGGTGTAGCTGTATTGGCCTAATAAAAGGCGCAAAAATGTTGTTTTGCCTCGTCCGTTTCTGCCGCAAAAACCAAGTTTCCAATCGGTATCAATATTAAAAGAAACATTTTCGAAAACATTATCGTAGCTTCCGTCGTAACCAAAGGTAAGGTTGTTAACACTGATTTGTGACATCTTTATGCTTTCTCCTTTCGATATGTTTTGTCCGGTTTCGCAAAAATTCAGCGAAATTTAAACAGCCGAACTGTATGTTATGTTCAATCCAAAAAAAACACTATTAATTTTGTTGCCAAAAAAATAGTGTTTTTAATAGAGGTATTAAAAATACCAACAGGCAAACACATTTTTCTTTTGGCAATCACGCCTCGGTTCTGCACAGGGGGTGCAGAACTAAAATGAGACATTATTTATCACTCAGAAAAACGATTTACCTGTTGTACATGTATTTATCCTTATAAAGTTTCGTTGTTTTGGTTTGAAAGAGAAAAGCCCGAAAGAAGATCCTTTAATATCTGGGATTGGCTCGAAAGCTCTTCGCTTGTTGCGGCGCTCTCCTCGGCTGTGGCGGAGTTGGTTTGAATTACTGCCGAGATTTGGTCGATTCCTATAGAAATTTGTTTTGCACCCTCAGACTGCGTGGTAGAGGCATCTGCAATGCTATCAACAAGGTTGCTAAGCTCGTTTGCACTTTCTATTGCGATGTTGATGGACTCCGAGGTGCTGGTAGCAATGCGGCTTCCTACCTCAACTGCTGCAACCGTTTCTTCGATAAGAACGGCGGTATCGCTGGCCGATTGAGCCGATTTTGTTGCAAGGCTTCTAACCTCGTCGGCAACAACTGCAAAGCTTCTTCCCGCAGAACCTGCCCTTGCTGCCTCAACCGAGGCATTAAGCGAGAGAATGTTTGTTTGGAATGCAATGTCGTCGATTGCCTTAATAATGTTACTAATCTGCATGGATTTTTCGGTGATGTTTGCCATTGCCTCAACCATTGAACGCATCTGCTCGTTGCTTTGGGTAAGTGCAGTTTGGGATTTTTCGTTAGCGTTTTTAGCATTTAGCGAGTCGCTTGCCGTTTCGGTTATTTTTTGAGAAATATCCTCGATGGTGGCGGAGAGTTCTTCAATGGCTGAAGCCTGCTCAACCGCACCCTGAGCCAGCGATTGTGAACCCAGTGCTACCTGATGGTTGCCATCACTTACCTGATTAGATACAGCGTTAATCTGCACCATTGTTGTTGAGAGCCTGCGAACAATTTCATCAAGTGATGAAAGCAGTGAACTAAAGTCGCCGATATAGTATTCTCTGGCACTGCTCTCTACGGTGAAGTTACCCGCCGCAATTTCGGAAAGAGTATGGTTTAAATCGTTTATCATTACGGATATAGAGTTAACAATGGAGGCGGTTGAAGCCGCGAGAACTCCGGTTTCATCGCTCGAGTTGATTTCCGGCATAGGTGAGGACAAATCGCCCTGTGATACCAAATTAAGCCTATCGGCGCAAAGCGTTATGGGTTTTGATATTTTTCTTACAATTGCTATGGTAATAAATGCTGATACAATGAATATTACCACACTAAGCACTATTATCATTATTATAGAGCTTATCATCTGTGCCAGAAAAACCTCCTGGTGTGCGAGAACATAAATTCCCCAACCGTTAGAATCGTCAACCTGGGTGTAGGCGGCAAACCAATCCATTCCATCGTATTTTACCGATGCAAAACCTTCGCCGCCGTTAATCAGATCCTGCTCCATGTCGGCAAGAGGCTGTAAAGAGGCGTCCGACTTTGCTTCCTCGGTTGCATTGTATGCATCAAAAACCAGCTGTATATCATTGTATGCTATGGTGTTGCCGGCGCTGTTAATTATGGTTACTGTGCTTCCCTCACCAACCGATACGCTGGAGACGATTTCGGAGAAAACCTGCGGGTTAATAGCAAATAAAACCACGCCTGCAAATTGACCGTTTCTCATTATAGGCGCCGTAACCGTCATGGTAAGCATTCCGGTCTCGGGGCTCATTATCGGGTCTCCAACATATGGCATTCCGGTGTCTCTCGGAATGGTGAAAATACTCTCGGAAGAAAAATCAATTCCTGCATTTAGGGCGATGCCATCGGAAGAAAAAACATCGATAGATTCAAAATTATGTAATTCCATGAGCTCGGCAGAATGCTCTAAGTACTCTTTATGAACATCGTCTCTGGTTTTACCATCGGCTGTTTCTTCTCCCTCCTCCGGTATTTCTTGAGAAAAAACAGGATCGTTAGCAAACTGGTTTGCTATCGTTGCATAAAAACCAAGCTGAACCTCAACCATATCTGCGGTAGCGTCGATGGTAGCGTTCATGGATTCTTCGAGGGCAAACATGGTGCTGTTATAGGTGCTTAGAATGGATGTTACGCTGATTACAACAATACTTACCAGCAGTAATGACATTGCAAGTGCAAGAATTTTTAGCTTAATTGACTTCATCGTTTAACCCCCTTTATCCCGTGTTGTTGAATAATCATGTGTTATATAAATAATTATACCACTTTTTTTTATCAGTTACAACTCTTTTTTGTTAAATATTATTAAAATCGACAAACAAGAAAAAAACCACCACAAAGAATTAAATCCTTTGTGGTGGAGATGTTTTAACTGCAGGCAAACCCGTAATCGTCTGCCATCTCTAATACTGCGTCGTAGAGAATGTCGGTAACGTTATTTTTCAGCTCGCCGCAAACAATTTTTTGGTAGGATAACGGCATAAACTGGTGAAGTATATTTAGCGGTATTTCAACTAAGGATAGATTTTTTATCAGGCCATCTATTGCCGCTTTTACGGTAGCATCGCTCAGGTAGTATCTTGCTCTGTCGGAATAGCTGTATCTGCGCGCAAGGTAAAGTTCTCTCTCGCTGCCATGGTAGTGCTTTTCCCAGTTTGCGGGACTGTTTAACATAGCCTGTTCTAAAACCTGTGGGAATTTGGCACATTTCTCTTCCAGAATAAGCTCTGCTTCGATGCTGCTTAGTGTAAACAATGCCTCTCTAAATCGGTAGGTCATAGCAGGGCCAACCTTTAAAATTGCAATATTATCCTGCACCATTTTTTTAAGGTGTTCCTTTGTTTGGTAGTCGGTGGAGTGTCCTTCAAATACAAGGCCTTCATAATTGCTTATGCTGTTGGTTAGCTCGGCAGCCGCCTTTTCATCGTAGTAAAACACCTTGGAATCCGAAAACTCTACGCCGGGTTGAACAACAACACCGATGATATGATTAAAAGCGTCCTGTATACCATGCTCGGCAAAAACTTTTTTGTAGGTTGAAACGGTATCAACAAAATCCGCAACCTTTGTAACCTCTATTCCTTCCTCAACTTCGGTAGCACCACCCGGTATCGGAACTTCGGATCCTATAACAAAAACAGGATGTTGAGTTTTTTCACTCTTTATCTCGTTATAAGCCCTTTCGCACTCAAGGTAGAGAACTGCGCCGCGCTCGGCAATAGTTCTGGTGGAGAGCATATTGTTTTCATCATCATCTGCAAGCTTCATGGAGGTATCGAGATGTATCTTGGTAAAGCCTGCTTTAACATATTCATAGAGCAAAACCTTGGAGTGCTCCATCGCCTCCTTTTCGGGGAGATGCTTCCAGCAAAGCGGCCCTAAATGGTCGCCACCCAGGATAACAAGTTCCCAAGGGCAACCCATCTCGCTTGCAAGACTAAAAACAAAGTTTGAAAAATCTGCAGGTTTCATGCCGGTATAACCGCCAAATTGATTAACCTGATTTGCTGTAGCTTCAATAAGTACAGGTTTTTTTGTTGTTGCGGCCCTTTTTAAAAGTGCCTTTATAACAATATCGTTCGCAGTACAGTATGACGGTATGCCTATGTTCTTGTTGTCTTTGCGTTGTTCTATTATGCTCTTTAAAATATTACTCATGTTTGTGGCAATTCCCTTCTTTTTATACTAT
>CAYJDA010000018.1:0-44986 GCA_964368815.1 uncultured Oscillospiraceae bacterium | reverse complement strand
TGATTATATTTTAAATAGATTATTCCGGGCACAAAAAAACACCTTTAAAAGGTGTTTTTGGGTCGATAGGATAGTTATTTCTTGTTTGCCCTTTGCCTCAACGAATGATCGAGCAGTTGTTTTCTTATTCTCATGCTTTTTGGCGTTACCTCTAAAATCTCATCATTCTTTAAGAATTCGAGACATTCTTCAAGGCTCATGTTTTTTGGAGGGGTTAACTTCATTGCATCGTCACTTCCCGCTGCACGGAAGTTCGTCATTTGTTTTCTTTTGCAAACGTTAACAGTCATATCTTCAGATTTTGGGCTAACACCTACCACCATTCCGGCATAAACCGGTGTGCCGGGTGAAATAAACAGCGACCCTCTTTCCTCTGCATTATATAAACCATAGGTAACGGCTTCGCCGGTTTCATGTGCTATTAGAGAGCCACTATTGTTTGCGAATATATCACCCTTATACTCATCATAACCATCAAACAGCGTGTTTAAAACTCCCTCACCCTTAGTATCGGTTAAAAATTCACTGCGATATCCAAAAAGCCCCCTTGCCGGGATTCTAAATTCAAGGCGGGTTCTGCTTCCCACCGGCATCATCTGCAGTAGCTCGCCCTTTCTTGCCGGTAGTTTTTCCATTACACTGCCAACTGATTCCTGCGGAACATCAATAACAACGTATTCAAACGGCTCCTTGCGAATACCGTCTTCTTCACGATATAACACTCTGGGTGGAGAAACCGAGAACTCAAAACCTTCTCGGCGCATTGTTTCGATAAGAATCGACAGATGCATTTCACCACGACCAAGAACCTGAAAACTATCGGCCTTTTCACCGTCTGAAACTCTAAGCGCTACATCTCGAAGCAGCTCTTTTTGAAGTCGATCTCTTATCTGTCTTGAGGTAACAAACTTCCCTTCACGGCCGGCAAAGGGTGAATCGTTTACGGCAAAGGTCATCTCCACCGTTGGCTCGTTTATTTTTAAAAATGGCAATGCAGCGCCGCCTTCCGGAGCGGTTATTGTGTTGCCAATATTTGCATTCTCAATTCCTGAAAGCGCAATTATATCACCTGCTGACGCCTCAGGACATGCAACCCTTGAAACACCCTCATAGCTAAATAATGAGCTAACTTTACCCTTTTGTTGTAAATCTTCGTTGTGATAATCGCATAGGATAACGGCATCCCCCGTTTTAACTCGACCACTCTCAACCCTGCCCACAGCAATTCTTCCAACATATTCGTTATACTCTATGCTGGAGACTATCATAGAAAAGGGAGCTTCGGGATCTCCTTGTGGTGGCTCGGTATATTCTATTATTGTATCTAATAGTGGAACAAGGTCTACACCTTCAACGTCGGGAGAATAGCTGGCGGTTCCGTTTTTTCCGCTGCAAAAAACTGTGGGGCTATCCAGCTGATGATCGGTAGCTCCGAGATCCATCAGTAGCAACAAAATTTCGTCTACAACTTCCTTAATGCGTGCATCTGGACGGTCGATTTTATTAACCACAATAATAACCGAAAGTTCCTGTGCAAGTGCTTTTTGAAGTACGAATCTGGTCTGCGGCATAGGTCCTTCGGCAGCATCTACCAACAGTAAAACACCGCTAACCATCTTTAAAACTCTCTCAACCTCACCACCGAAATCGGCATGCCCCGGAGTGTCGATAAGGTTAATTTTAACCGACTTATAAACTGCACCGGCATTCTTTGCAAGGATGGTTATTCCTCGTTCCCTCTCTATGTCGCCACTGTCCATAACGCGTTCGGCAACCTGCTCATTTTCTCTAAATACACCGGCCGTTCGCAACATTCCGTCTACCAGCGTTGTTTTTCCATGGTCAACATGGGCTATAATCGCTATATTTCTAAGATCTTCTCTTTTCATTAAATTCCTTTCAATTTTAAGCCTAATTCAGGGTCTTTGCCGCTTTGGCAAGATGGACTGCCAACACAGCAGTAGTTACAGCACCTACTCCACCGGGTACCGGGGTATAGCTAAGCTGTTTCGATTCAGCTGCCTGTGCACATACATCGCCACAAAGTTTGCCATTTTCATCCACATTAATACCAACATCCACGACGGTTTGATTATCCGAAAGATGCTCTTCCTTTATAACAGCGGCTCTTCCTGCGGATACTATCAGGATATCAGCAGCTTTACATTCCGCCGCCATATCTGCAGTTTTGGTATGACAGGTAGTTACTGTTGCGTTTCTACCAATTAGCATCATAGCCACCGGCTTACCCACAACAAGACTTCTGCCCACAACGGTAGCTTTTTTTCCGGTGGTGGTAATATTATAGTAATCTAACATCTCGATACATGCCGCCGCAGTACAGGGAGGATATCCGACACCGTTACCGGTAAAAACCCCGGCTAAAGAACCGTCGGTAATTCCATCGATGTCTTTTTCAGGACAAAGGGTATTGCAAACTTTATTCTCGTCGATATGTTTAGGCAAAGGACGAAGTAGTAAGACGCCGTGTATCGAGTTATCGTTATTCAGCAACTTAACTTCATCGATTAGCTGTTGCTCTGTAATATCGTCACTAAGTTCAACAACTCTAACCTGTTGACCAATTCCCTCACAACGCTTTACAGCGCTGCGCTGATAATAAAGATCATCTTCTTTGTTTCCTACCCTAACAATTGCAAGCGTAGGGATAACTGAAATTTGTTCTGCTATCTCTTTTGCCTTTTCGCAAAGTGCCGCTGCAACCGGTGCTCCTTTGAGCTGTTCAGTCATATCTAAAGTTCCTTTCGTAACTAAAAAAATCTTTTTTCAACGTCGTTAAATATTTCGTCTGCAATAGAGGCGTAGCTCTCAATCATAGCTTTTGCTTTTTTGTTATACTCGATAGCGGCATCGCGGTTTTTCATATATTTAGTGTTAATAAACACATTGAGGGATGCGCCTTTTAATGCCGCTGCGCAACATGCAACACCTACCCCGACATCGCTAATGGCTATGGCCGTTCCCTTTTCAGAATATTCTTTATGAAGATCTATAGCCCTGCAACAACATTCCATTATCTGCATAGGCACCTCGCAACACTCAACTAGGCAGCGCTCCATAACCTTTTCCTTCTCCGCCTGCTGTTGCTCTGTTTCCCTAGGCATCCCATAGGCACGAGACAACGGCTCGAACACCTCAGCATCCTTTGCAACCAGCTCGATTAACTCTTTTTGAAGTTCCTTTGCCTTTTCGTTTAATGCTATTATATCCTGTTCAACATCGGCATATTTTTTTTTGCCGACGGTTAAGCTTCCAACCATGTTGCCGAGTGCCGTCCCGATAGCTCCAACATAGGCTGCCGCACCGCCACCACCTGGTGCAGGCGCATCGCTTGCTAAGAGTTCGATAAAATCTGTACAGCTACCCTTCATAACCTCCATAACTATTTGTTCCTTTCCTTAACATATTATCTTCCCGTAGCCGATAGCAACTAATCCGAATGGCTAACAATAGCATACCCCAACCCAACATCCCTGTTAGATCGGGAACTGCCGACTTTTCAATTATTTAATTTAATTAAGCTTTTCAAGCCGCTACCTTAATACTTGTTGTTACTTCCGCAAAGCAATATTTTTTCACAAACAAGCTTTTTAACATTTTCTCTTGCAACCTTTCCGTATGTTTTCGGATCAAAGGTTTCGGGTTTCTCGCCAAGAAGTTTTTTAATACCATCGCTGTAGGCTACCCTAAGCTCTGTTGCAAAATTCACCTTGCATATACCACGTTTAATGCACTCTTTAACGGTATCGTCGCTAAGGCCTGACGCTCCATGCAACACCATGGGAATGCTTAGCAGACTTTTTAGTTCAGAAATTAGCTCCAGATTGAGAACCGGTGCCTCTGCGTAAAATCCGTGAGCTGTGCCAACTCCAACCGCCAAAATATCCGGAGTTGCCTCCTTTTCAAATCTAACCGCCTCGGCGGGAATGGTGTATCCTGCGTTTTCACACTCCAGATCATCCTCCTTACCGCCAACCTGTCCAAGCTCTGCTTCTACCGAAACACCGGCGGCATGGCACATCTCTACAACCTTTTTAGTTGTGGTAATGTTTTCGTTGAGCGGAAGTTTACTCCCATCAATCATAATTCCGGTATATCCTGCTCTCAACGCCTTAGCACAAAGCTCGAAACTGCTTCCATGGTCGAGATGTACGGTTACCGGAACATCTGCATTTCGTGCCACTGCACAAATCATGGAAAAAAAGATATCAGGGTCGGCGTAGCTAATAGTAGAGGGGGTTGTTTGAACAATAACCGGCGACCTTAGCTCCTCTGCCGCTGCAACAACAGCCTGTGCCATCTCCATATTTTCTACATTAAATGCGGCTACCGCATATCCATCTTTTTGAGCTTTTAATAGCATGTCTTTAAATGTTGTAATCGGCACCTTTGTCCTCCATTATTTGCGTTTTCTAAGGGTTGTTCTGATAGTTCTTAGCTCGGCAGAGCTCTTTGCCATCTGATCCTCTAAATCCTTAAGTATTTTATCGCAGTAGTTTTCGGTTGAGTTTTTCATGTCTCTTGCCTGAACATTGGCATTATGAAGAATTTCGGCCGCCCTTTTAGATGCATCCTTAACTACCTGCTCCTGCTCTATCATAGAAACAGCTCTCTTTTCGGCTGCACGAATGATATCCTCGGCCTCTTTTTTTGCTACCTCAACAATATCTTTGCGATCATTTACTATGGCTCTTGCCTGGCGAATTTCGGATGGCATGTTGAGACGTATATCATCAATGAACTCATGCATTTGCTCAATATCCACCATTCTTTTTTTGGATAACGGAACCGCCATAGTGTCTTCCAACGTTTCATCCATAAGATCCAGGATTTCATCAATGTTCATAAGCCCCTTTTCTCCTTCATTATTCTAACGATATCTTCTTTAATAGCATCAGGAACAAAATCGGTAATCTCCCTGTTAAGCTCAACAAGCTGTTTTACAATACTGCTGGATAGGTACATATAATCTGCCGTTGTATTAATAAAACACGTTTCTACCTGTGGCATAAGTTTTTTGTTTACCAGCGCTTGCTGAAATTCGTATTCAAAATCAGAAATTGCACGCAAACCTTTTACTATTACCCTTGCATTTCTTTTTTGTGCATACTCAACAAGTAGTCCTTCATGAAAGTCCGCCGTAACATTGTTTAGATGTGTGGTGCTTCGGTTAATAAAATCCAACCTTTCCTCCAACGAAAACGATGGTGTTTTGGAGGGATGTTTCGACACCAGTACTATAACATTATCAAAAATTTCAGAGGCCCTTGTTACGATATCAAGATGTCCACTCGTGAACGGATCAAAGCTTCCGGGGCAGATTGCAGTTGTCATATTATATCCTTTGCCATAAAACCAAAACCTGTAGCATTACCTTATATCAGGCAACCTACTGTATACTTATATTTTACACTATATTTTAAAGAAGTCAAGTATAATGAACATCAATGGATTGTTCTTAACTTAATAAAAAGAGGATATAACGCTACAAAACGTCACATCCTCTTCTGCTGTTGTTATTGCCTCATTTCATAAACATACTACGTAAAATACCATAGCCGTTTTCAGAGTCGGTTTTACGTTCTTCTATTCGATTCCAGATAAACTGTTTATCCTCAACGGTGAGTTTTTCTTTTGAAAGTTCACGTATGTATTGCGGTGGCTTTATTTCTCTCGGGGGACGAATATTATCCGGCCAGCTCAAAGTTCCGTCGGTCGCCATCGGAGATGCGGAAAAACATTCAAAGGTTTTAGTTGCCGCCTCACCATAGCAAAAACTTTCAAACTTTATTTTTCCATCGCGAAAAAAGATTAGTCTATCTCGATTAGATAGATGGCAACGCTCCCTTTCATAAACACAGGCAACTGTTCCTTTGGTATATTCCATTTTCATTTGGCTTATTCTCCCTACTAACTCTCGGTAATTTCAATCGACTTTGCCATAGAGGTCATGTTGGTAGCATAGCTAACCTCAACATAATCTCCTACATCCAGATCATCATTGATACGCTCGGTGTTGTCGTCTATTGCAAAGCAGTATTCCATTCCGTTTTCTGTTCTGATGGAAATGCTATGAACAGCCAAGGTTACCAGCTCTCCAGACAAGACCTTAATCTCTACCTCGGTTGCTCGATTACTATTATCTTGTTCAGCCAATTCGGTATTAGAAGAACAGCCAACTGTAAAAAACAGCGCTGCAAAAATAATAAAACATGGAATAGTGAAGTTTTTTGGCATTAATGATTTGCTCCTCGAAAAGGTATACAACCCTATACATTATTACGAACATATATAAAATAATACCTATTTACGCAAATAATTACAATGCTTTTCACCTAAATTTCAAATATTTTTTGCATTTTGATTAAAGTAATCGCCATGTATAGTAGTTCAACTTGATTGATTATATTAGTTTTTGTCGTCTATAGTAGATACAGTTATGGTAATATCCTCCAACACATTCAGCAGTACATTAACGGTTTCAAGCGATGTAAACATGTTTACTCCATTTTCAACCGCCGCTCGTCGTATTAAATAGCCATCGTTAATAGATGCTTTATCGTCCACCTTGTCGAAGGAATTAATAACATAGGTTACATAACCCTTAGAAATAATTTCTGCAATTTCATTTGAACCATCGCTAAATTTTTTGCGTCCCCTTGTTTTCACACCCTTCGAACGTAGGAATTCCGATGTTCCCTTTGTTCCCTCGATGTTAAACCCGAGCGCATAAAATCTCCTGATAAGAGGTAGCGCTGTCTCTTTATCTCTATCTGCAAGTGTTACAAAAACAGTGCCGAAATTTTCCACCTTTGTTCCGGATGCTTGAAGTGCCTTATAAAATGCTCTGTTAATATTATAGTCGTAACCTATTGCTTCTCCCGTTGATTTCATCTCGGGTGAAAGGCGTGCATCCAGCTTATGAATTTTAGAGAAGGAGAATGTGGGCGCCTTAACATACCACCGTTTTGTATTATCGGCAATTCCTGTTTTGTAGCCCTGCTGTGCCAGTGTTTCACCCAGCATAACTTTTGTAGCCATGCTTGCAACCGGCAAACCGGTAGCTTTAGAAATAAATGGTACTGTTCGGGATGAACGGGGATTAACCTCGATCACGTAAACATCATTTTTAGAGTCCAGTATAAACTGAATATTGTATAGCCCAACTATTCCAAGTCCAAGACCCAGCTTAACGGTGTAGTCTACAATTTTATCGCAAACAGATTTTCCAACAGTATATGGAGGATAGATGCTCATTGAGTCGCCTGAATGAACACCGGTTTCTTCAACATGCTCCATTATTCCCGGAATAAAAACATCGGTTCCATCGCAGATTGCATCAATCTCCAGCTCTTTACCGGCTATATATCGGTCGACTAATACCGGGTGCTCTGTATTTACATCAACGGCAGTTTGCAGATAACGTGTAAGCTCATATTCGCTGTGGCAAAGCTGCATTGCACGACCGCCCAAAACATAGGAGGGGCGAACAAGAACAGGATATCCTATTTCGCTTGCAACCTTAACTCCCTCATCTATTGCAGTTACAGCACGACCAAGTGGTTGTGGTATATTAAGTTTAGTCATTATTTTTTCGAAGCTATCACGGTTTTCTGCAAGCTCGATGGCCTTGTTATCGGTTCCTATAATGTTAACTCCAAACTCTGATAGCCCGTCGGCAAGATTAATGGCGGTTTGCCCTCCCAGTGTTACAATAACACCCTTTGGTTTTTCAAGCTCGATAATGTTCATAACATCTTCGATGGTAATCGGCTCAAAGTAAAGCTTATCGGCTGTGGTATAATCGGTAGAAACCGTTTCAGGGTTGTTGTTAATAATGATTGCTTCATACCCGCTCTTTTTAATTGCCCAAACAGCATGAACGGTGGAATAATCAAACTCAACACCCTGACCGATTCTTATCGGACCTGAACCGATAACCAATATTTTTTCACGATTGCTCACTATACTCTCATTTTTATCGTCATATGTAGCATAAAAATATGGAACATAGTCCTGCTGATGTTTGCAGTTATCAACAATATGATAGTTTGGCATAATACCGTGTTCCTTGCGAAGATTAAAAATCTCCTTTAAGGTTTTTCCGGTAGCATCAGCAATAAAGGCATCTCCAAAACCAAGCTTTTTAGCCTCCTGCAATATCTCCTTTTCGGTACCATTTGAAGCAATTTTTTCCTCAAACTTCACCATCTCCAGCAGGCTCTCGATAAACGGAGCCGAAATTGCTGTGGCATCGGTAATTTCTTTAACCGATGCGCCCTTGCGCAGTGCCTCGCAAAGGGTATAAATCCTCTCGTCGGTAGGAATTTCTATAGATTTAAGCAGTTCCTCCTTAGTCATATCAGCATATATCGCCTTTTTTGGATGCTGTGCACCGGCTTCAAGTCCTTTAACCGATTTTAACATAATTTCAATAACGTTTTTGCCGATGCTCATAACCTCGCCTGTAGCCTTCATCTGGGTGGAAAGTTCACGAGAAGCGTCGCTAAATTTATCAAAAGGAAAACGTGCCATCTTGGCAACTATATAATCAATTGCGGGTGGGATTGCTGCTGTAATTCCACTTAAGTTAATCTCCTCAAGGGTTAGGCCCACGGCTATCTTTGCTGTTACACGGGCAATAGGATATGCCGTTGCCTTTGAGGCAAGTGCCGAGGAGCGGGAAACACGCGGATTTACCTCTATTAGATAGTAATCGGTGGTTCCGGGTTTTAGTGCAAACTGGATGTTGCATCCGCCCTCAATTTTTAGAGCACGAATGATTTTTAAGGCTGAAGCCTTTAAAACATCAAACTGTTTCTCTTCCAAGGTTAAACAGGGTGCAAACACAATGGAGTCTCCGGTATGAACTCCTACCGGGTCAAAGTTTTCCATATCACAGATAGAAATTGCAAGATCGGTTTTATCCCTCATTACCTCAAACTCGATTTCTTGATATCCTTTAACACTTTTTTCTATAAGAACCTGTTTAGCAGGGCTTAATGCAAGGCCGTTATCACAAAGTGATACAAGCTCATCTTCATTGTATGCAAAACCGCCACCTGTTCCGCCAAGGGTAAAGGCAGGACGCACCACTACCGGATATCCTATTCTTTTTGCAACCTCTATAGCCTCCTTGGTTGTATTAGCGATATCACTTGCAATTACCGGCTCGTTAATATCTATGCACAGCTGTTTAAACTGCTCTCTATCCTCAGCTTTACCAATAGACTCTATTGAAGTGCCGAGGATTTCAACACCACATTCATCTAAAACGCCCTTCCTGGCAAGCTGCATACATAGGTTAAGTCCGGTCTGTCCGCCAAGGCCCGGAACTATGGCATCGGGGCGCTCTCTGCGTATTATTCTTGCAACATATTCAAGGGTTAACGGTTCCATGTAAACCTTGTCTGCCATATTAGTGTCGGTCATTATAGTAGCGGGATTAGAGTTAATTAAAACTACGTTATATCCCTCCTCTTTTAAGGCTATACATGCCTGTGTTCCGGCATAGTCGAACTCGGCCGCCTGACCGATAACTATAGGGCCCGAGCCTATAACCAATATTTTTTCAATGTCTGTTCTTCTCGGCATTTTCTGACCATTCCTTTCTTGCTGTTTTGTCCGTTTTAACCACAATGTGGTAAAATTTAAACGTTTTACGTTTAAAAGGCTCAAAACTCTGTGTTTGAAACTTGTTTTCAAACTTTCTTCTTTATCTTATAAAAAAATATCAACGCCAATAGCGTTGATATTTAATAAATAAAAATATATTTAATGGCTTTGCCGCCAATACAATGGAAATGCGAACTATTCAGCTTGTATCCAACGTAACTTAGCATCTATAAGTCTCCTTCCATTTTTTAATGTTAATAATATATTTTAGTTATTTTATCATGGATTTAGGATATTGTCAATGACTTAATAAATTTTTTGAAATAACACTTGACTGTATAACTACATCATGATATAGTTATATAGGAGGTGATGACTATGAGCACAAAAAAATTATGTTGCAGTACATCAAAAAACGTTATGGCGTTGATAAAAAACGAGGAAGTGCCAGAAAATTTGTCTTTTTTCTTTAAAACCTTTAGCGAGCCTATAAGGGTTAAAATCCTGCTTGCAATGCTACACAACGAAATATGTGTTAAAGATTTATCAATATTGCTTGACGTTTCGCAGCCCAGGGTTTCTAATCAGCTAAAGTTATTAAAGCTTAATAGTATTGTAAAAACACGCAAGGACAAAAACAATGTTTATTATAGCCTGGACGACGGGCATATACAGGATATTTTAAGCACCGGGTTGAGCCATATCAGCCACAAATAGGAGGAGTTATGTTATACATAAGCAATCTGTGGAGTCTTTTTGTAGACATGTCGTTTTACATTGTAATAGGCTTGCTATTCACGGGTTTTCTGCATGCATTTGTTAAAAAGGATTTAGTGCTAAAACACATTGGTAAAAAATCTACTGCCTCTGTTGTTAAGGCATCTGTTTTGGGCGTGCCTTTGCCTTTGTGTTCCTGCGGAGTTGTTCCCACGGCGATATATTTAGGCAAGAGTGGGGGTTCTAAAGGAGCAGTTGTAAGCTTTTTAACCTCAACTCCACAAACAGGAGTGGACAGCATTATCGCAACGTACGGCATGATGGGACCGTTGTTTGCAGTATATAGAGCATTTGCGGCATTTATCTCCGGAATAGTTTCGGGAATTGCAACTAACATATTTTGCAGAAACGATAAAGAGGAAATTATTCAAACTAAAAGCAGTTGTGGCTGTTCTTGTGAGGGCGAGGGGAGCAGCTGCTCGTCGAGCAAAGAGGAGGATGAAAACATAACCTTTATTGCAAAACTTAAAAAAGTTTTTAGCTATGGATTTGGCGAATTTTTAGATGAAATTGCAATGCACTTTGTTATTGGTTTACTCATAGCGGCACTAATCAGTACCATAATCCCGGAACAATGGCTTGCCAACTTTACCAACCCGATTATAAGCATGTTAATAATGTTAATAATTGGTATACCAATGTATATTTGCTCAACCGCTTCGATACCTATAGCTCTTTCACTAATAATGAAGGGGTTATCGCCCGGGGCAGCATTTGTATTTTTATTTGCCGGTCCGGTAACCAACATAGCATCACTAACCATTCTTTCGAAAAGCCTTGGCAAAAAAATTCTTTTAATATATCTAACCAGTGCTGCTGTCTGCTCGATTATCTTTGGACTGTTATTAGACTATATTATTACAGCCTCGGGTTATACCGGATTATCCGACATTGTAGCAAGTTCACATGAAGATGGACACCCTTTATATATGACAGTTGTTGCTATAGCTTTTGGGGTTTTAGTGTTAGTAAGCTTAACAAAAACCTATATAGTAAAAAGGCGTTGATAATATTCAATAGCCGCTTATTAAACTGCAATGGGTAGAGGGGAGCAAAGCATATATGGATATATTTATTCTTATTCTTGCAGTGCTTATAGCATATACTGTAAAAGGATTGTGCGGTTTTGCTAACACTTTAGTATTTACTAACATTGCAGGTTTTAAAATCAATAATTTAGTTTTAACACCTATAGAGTTGTTAATTTCTTTTCCTGCCGACCTGATAATGGCATATAAAAATCGCAAAAAAATTAATATAAAAATGGCTTTATTTCTATCTATAATAGTTTTTTCGGGAACTGTTTTAGGTGCTGTTTTGCTAAAAGGTTCAGATAGTGGTTTATTAAAAATAATATTCGGAATTGTTGTTATTGTAGCTGCGTGCGAAATGTACTTACGAAGCCGAAATTTTCGAAAATATAAGCAAAATGTAGCTTTGGCAACAATAATCGGCCTTGTTTCCGGAATTTTATGCGGCCTGTTTGGTGTCGGAGCATTATTAGTTGCATATATCATTCGCACTACCGACGACATGGAATCATTTAAAGGAACACTTAATATTGTATATACCGTAAATAACATTTTACGTATTATTATTTACACCTCAACCGGAATACTAACGGCTCAAGCATTTAAAACATTTATTTATCTGGTGCCATTTATGTTGATTGGCTTATTTTTAGGTATGCATCTTTCAAAAAAAATGCCGGATGCTGTTGTTAAGAAATATATATTTATTTTTCTATTTATATCCGGAGCTTCATTAATAATAACTAATATCATCTGGTAACATAATCTCCAAATCCGGCGGAGATTATGTTATGCGCGAACAGAAATTCTTCAACCTGCTCCTTGCTTTTTATTGCTTCCATTAGTCCAATTTCGGTTGCCGCAAGTCCTCCTACCGCATTAGCATATAACCCTAAATCGTATAGTGGCATTTCACGCATATATCCCAGCACTGCCGCCGCCGCAAACGAGTCGCCACAGCCGGTTGGGTCCACCTCAACAATATCGTTGAAGGCAGGAACAGAGATCTCTTCGGTTGGGGTAAAAATTTTGCATCCGTTTACGCCATCTTTTTTAATTACTATCTTTACTCCAAGACTGAACAATTTTTTAACAGCATCTGTTTCTTCACAAATTCCGGTAACCGCCTCGGCCTCTCCGGCAGACGGAAGAAACATTGTGGTTTTGCTTAAAACCGAGAACAAAAGCTCTGAAATATCACCGTCACTCATTATCTCTCGTCTAAGATTTGGGTCAAAGCTTATTGGTATACTATTTTCATAAGCTATATCAATAGCCTTCAGAATAGCACGCCTCGTTTCTTCACCAAAGCACAGTGCATTTCCGGAAATATGAAGCCATCGAGAGGATAGCAGATAGTCGACATCGAGGTGCTCACAGCTAAATTTCCCCGGTGCGGCATCCACAACATGGAATATAAACTTTCTTGAACCATCGCTGTAGTAGTTGGTAAATGCAACACCGGTTGTTGAATCCTTAAGTCGAACAACCCTTGAAATGTCTACACCGTCACCGGAAAGTTTGTTTAGAACACAGTCTGCAAACTCGTCGTTTCCGGTTGTTCCGAAATAGCCAACCCGTCCTCCCAGCTTTGCAAAGGTGTCGGCAAATATTGCCGGAGCTGCACTAGCAAATGGGCCTATCAGGTTAGATTTTTCGCTAAAAGGGATATCTTTTTGCGTTCTGAAAAACTCGACAGTAAGCTCGGGTAGCGATATTACATCAAATCTTTTTTGCATTACTTTTAACCCCTATGTCTCACAATTATACAAATTTTACTCATTATATCAAAAAGGTGTGCCAAATGCAAATTGAATTTTGCAACGACATTTATATGCATAATTATTGATATTCTTTCTTTGTTATGATATAATTTTACTACAATAATTTTGAGTTTGTTTTGAGGTGATATTATGACAAAAAAACTTGTATTTTCATTATTATTAATCCTTTCAATAGTGTTATTCGTGGGGTGCGGAGATGACAGTGCGCCTGAATCGACAGGCAAAATTATCCCTGCTGCCGTTGAGTCTGTTCCGGTTGAGGTGGTAGAAGAAGAAGTTGAAATGTATAGCCTTGATTTTACATTGGTAAACCATAGCGGTGCCAACCTTACCGAAATTCGTCTTTCACCCGTTTCTGATACATCATTCGGCGATAATCTTCTTGCTAAAAATCAAATTTTGGAAGATGGCGGAAGTGTAGATATCTCGTTTCCATTACTTGCCGAAGCCGGAACCTTATATGATATGTTTACCGCTGACGATGATGGCGACACCTACCAATACAGCGATCTTTCTTTAACCGAAATTTCCGTAATAACTCTATATTGGGAAAAAACTGCCGACGGCGACTTTACTAACTACTACGTTTTAGATTAAATATTTTAGTTAGTTAACTTGTTCAAGATAAATAAACCGCCCATCACCGATAATCGATGATGGGCGGTTTTATTTTTGGTGTTTAGTAAAGCTCGGAGAGTTTTACAAGGTAATCGTACCTGTTCTTTGCGGTATCAGCCGCTTTGTCGAACAGTGTTTCTGCTCTTTGTGGGAAGGCGAGTGCAAGACGTGTGTAACGTGTTTCACTCTTAATGAATTCCTCGTAATCCGCTGTTGGAGCCTTGCTGTCTAGGATGAATGGATTTTTACCCTCAGCCTTTAGGCGTGGATCGAAGCGGAACAGATGCCAGTAACCTGCCTGTACGGCACGTTTAATTTCGGATTGGCTGTTTGCCATACCGCCCTTAACACCATGCATCTCACAGGGTGAGTAACCGATGATGATTGATGGACCCGGATAGCTCTCAGCTTCCTTAATAGCTTTAATGGTCTGGTTCATGTCTGCACCCATACCGATGTGTGCTACATATACATAACCGTAGCTCATTGCAATGGAAGCAAGATCTTTCTTACCGATAGACTTACCTGCTGCAGCAAACTGTGCAACCTGTCCTATCTGGCTTGCCTTACTTGCCTGACCACCGGTGTTCGAATAAACCTCGGTATCAAATACCATAATGTTCACGTCATCACCCGAAGCGATTACATGGTCAAGACCGCCAAAGCCGATATCGTATGCCCAGCCGTCGCCACCAAATATCCAAACGGATTTCTTTGCAAGGTATTCTTTTTCTGCAAGGATTGCCTTGCCTTTATCACAGCCACACTTCTCGAGTGCTGCTATTAGCTTGTCGGTTGCAACACGGTTTGCCTCGCCGTCGTTTTGTGTCTCAAGGTACTCTGCCTTTTCTGCATCACAGCCGCAGTCTAACTCTTCTACCATGGAGATTAAACGATCACGGATTGCCTTCTGGCCTAACTGCATACCAAAGCCATACTCTGCGTTATCCTCAAATAGGCTGTTTGCCCAGGTTACGCCGTAGCCTGATTTACGGTTGCGTGTGTAAGGAGTAGACGGTGCACTACCACCCCAGATGGAGGAGCATCCTGTTGCGTTTGCAACGTACATTCTCTCACCATAAAGCTGGGTGATAAGCTTTGCATATGCTGTTTCTACACAGCCTGCACATGCGCCGGAGAACTCGAGTAGTGGTTGCTCAAACTGGCTACCTTTAATGCTGAATTTATCGAATGATAATGTTTTTGGCTCTACATTGGCTACGCAGTAGTCAAAAGCGTCCTGCTGATCTAAGTGATCATCAAGTGGCTCCATAACGAGTGCTTTATTTTTTGCCGGGCAAACATTAGCACAGAGTCCACAACCCATGCAGTCAAGCGGGTCTACCGACTGGCAGAAAGACATGCCCTCGCCACCTTTTCCTTTTAGAGCTGTTAGCTTAATGGATTTCGGTGCGGCTTTTACCTCTGCATCGTCTAATACGAATGGACGAATAGCAGCATGAGGACAAACATAGCTACACTGGTTACACTGTATACAGTTTTCCGAAATCCAGTTAGGAACATCAACCGCAACACCACGCTTTTCAAATGCTGAGGTACCCTGAGGCATCATACCATCGGGATGTTTTGCAAAGATTGAAACCGGAATATCGTCACCCTTCATTAGGCCGGAAGGAGTAACAACCTCGTTAACAAAGTCTACTAAATCTTTGTTGTCGCCGCTTGCTATCGGCATAGGCTTATCGTCGGTAGCATTCGCCCAATCGGCAGGAACTGCAAACTCAACAATAGCATTAACACCCGCATCAATGGCGTTATAGTTCATCTTAACAATTTCTTCACCCTTTCTGGAGTAGGACTTCTTTGCAGCGTCCTTCATATAGGTAACTGCTTCGTCCATCGGGATGATCTTTGCCAAAGCAAAGAATGCAGACTGAAGAATAGTGTTAGTACGTTTACCCATACCAATTTCACGAGCCTTGGTAATAGCATCAACAAGGTAAACCTTGATATTATTATTAGCAATATGGCGCTTTTCGTCGCCGGATAGATGCTCAGAGAATTCCTCTGCTGTCCATTGGCTGTTTACAAGGAAGGTTCCGTTTGGCTTTATGTCTCTTGCAATCGGGAATCCTTTAACAATATATGATGGGTTATGACATGCAACAAAGTCTGCCTTACTTACATAGTAGGTGGACTTAATCGGCTTGTTACCGAAACGAAGATGTGAAACGGTTACACCGCCGGTCTTCTTACTGTCATACTGGAAGTATGCCTGGCTGAACATATCAGTGTGATCACCAATAATTTTAATGCTGTTTTTGTTAGCACCAACAGTTCCGTCGCCGCCAAGACCCCAGAACTTACAGCTGATTGTTCCCTCTGCAGAGGTGTCTGCATGGTTGTTAAGCGGAAGAGATAGACCTGTAACATCGTCTTCAATACCGACTGTGAAGTTAGTTTTAGGTTCTGCCGCTGCAAGGTTTTCGTATACTGCAAAGATACAGGCAGGCGTTGTGTCCTTACTACCAAGGCCGTAACGTCCTCCGATTAGTTTGCCTGAAAAACCTTTTTGCGCAAGCACGGTTGCGGCATCCATAAATAGTGGCTCGCCAAGTGCGCCCGGCTCTTTTGTTCTATCCATAATAGCAATGGTTTTTGCGGTTTTTGGAATAGCATCGTAGAAACGGTTAGCACAGAAAGGACGATATAAACGAACCTTTACAAGACCAACCTTTTCGCCTGCCGCAACTAAATAGTCGATAACCTCTTCAATGGTATCACATACGCTACCCATAGCAATAATAACACGCTCAGCATCCGGTGCACCATAATAGTTGAACAGCTTATAATCGGTGCCAATTTCGGCATTAACCTTGTTCATCTCTTCTTCAACTATATCCGGCAATTTGGTATAGAAGTCGTTTGCGGCTTCACGCCACTGAAAGAAGATGTCTGGGTTTTGAGCACTACCGCGAAGGATAGGACGCTCAGGGTTTAATGAATTTTTACGGAAGGATGCAATCGCATCATGATCAACCATTTTATCCAGTGTATCATAATTCCATGCCTCGATTTTTTGAATCTCGTGGCTGGTACGGAATCCATCAAAGAAGTTTAGGAAAGGAACACGTCCGCGAATGGTTGCAAGATGTGCTACTGCACCAAGATCCATAACCTCCTGCGGATTGGTTTCACATAGCATAGCAAAACCGGTCTGACGACATGCATATACGTCACTGTGATCACCGAAGATAGAGAGTGCATGACTTGCAACTGCACGTGCCGAAACATGGATAACACATGGTAATAGCTCACCTGCAATTTTATACATGTTCGGAATCATTAATAGTAGACCCTGCGAAGCTGTATAGGTTGTTGTTAGTGCACCTGCCGCAAGGCTGCCGTGAACGGTACCTGCCGCACCTGCTTCAGACTGCATCTCGATTACTTTAACCTCACGACCAAAGATATTTTTCTTGCTTCCCGCACTCCAGGCATCGGTCAATTCCGCCATTACCGAAGAGGGGGTTATGGGGTATATACCCGCTACATCTGTGAACGCATAGCTCACATGTGCGGCGGCGGTATTACCGTCCATAGACTGTTTAGATCTTGCCATTTTTACCTCCGAGTTTTTCTTATCGGGCATTTCTTTAGCTTCATCCTAACGGCTTGAAATTTTCACAGCAAACCAGAAGGATAGAAAAGCAATCTACCCACCTTCATCATTATAACAAAGATTTGCCCCACTGTAAAGGCTTATTCTTAGATAATATGCCAAAACTTTGTGAATTTTTAGTAAAAACACCATTACATCGTAATTTTTTTATCAATGTGTTTAAAGTAAATATTTTTTTTGTTATTAATTGCAAAACTTTCTGTTAAGAGCTAATTCAAATGGCTATATTTTTCCGGTAACTTTTGCAATTTTTCTAAGCAGAGGATTACCCCCAAGTTTAAACTCACCAGCCGTTTCATATATTCTTCCGGTGAAGTTCTTTTTAAAGCCGAGCACATTGTATAGCTGCTCGTTGTCCTTCGGGTCGGTTGCGACACCCTGCATATCATAGGTATGACATCCTCCCTCTATCGCCCACTTCATAAGTGTCCACTGTAAAAGATAGGTGGGCCGTAGGTTTCGATTTTTATCCGATGATGCACCGTACACATGTGCGGTTCTTCCTGCATACTGCACAGCAATTCCCCCGCATAGCGGCTCTTCGCCGTTATAGCATACATATAGCCTTGCATGATTGGGAAAGGCGTTTAAAAATCCAACAAGATAGCTTTTGGGGCGAATGTTAAAACCCTGACGGTCTCCTGTTTTTTCGTAGATAGAATAAAAATCATCAATTTTGTCAACCGGAAGATGTTTGCATTCAATGCCTTTTTTAGCAGGATATCGAATATAATATCTGGTTTCTCGAACAAAACTTGCCATAAGGCTGTCCTCGTCCTTATCCAGCAAATCCACTATATAGTTAAATCTCGGCTGTACCGTAGCATTAAAATCATCATTCGGCTTAAATTCACACCCCGCCTCGGTTAATGCCGATATAGCTGCCTCATCGTCTGCTGCAACAAGCGGGTCGAACACGAACTCCACTGCATGATAGCGTTTTATCAGCTCTTTTGCACCTTTAATCAGAGCGGCAACAACCTCTCGGTCACTAAAATTGCAGACAGGGCCTCTCGGAGCATAGATAAAGGAAACCGGACCAACCGAGCGTATTATTGCCGCAAACCCACCAACAATTTTACCCTCTTTTTTTACAGCACAAATTTCCTGCCGCCATCCCTGTTTTGCATTTACCCAGTTAATGCTCTGCATAAAACTACCAACAGGATGATTTTCAACAAAGTTTTCAAACGCGGCATGGTCTTTATCGGTTATAAATTCATAACTAATCAATTAAAAATAGCTCCTTCGTGTTCTGTAACGTTTGCAACAAAATCTCCTTTTTACTGCATTCCCTCAACTGGGCTATTGCAGCTGCGGTATAGTCTATCATCGACGAATCGCAACGTTTTCCTCTAAAGGGTTCCGGTGCAAGATAGGGACAATCGGTCTCGAGCAAAAGCTTGTTTTGCGGAACTTCTTTTGCTACCTCCTTAACAGTCTTGGCATTTTTAAAGGTAACAATTCCTCCTATTCCAATATAAAGACCTAATTTCACAATTTCCTTCATGTATTCTACACTTCCGGAAAAACAATGCATAACACCTTTAATGGGGTATTTTTTTATTAGCTCCAACATATCACCATGAGAATCACGGTTGTGTAACAACACCGGAATATTCATTTCTGATGCAAGCCTTAACTGTGCCTCAAATAGCTGTTTTTGATCATTTTTATCGGTATCATAATAATAATCAAGCCCACACTCGCCCAGAGCAACTGTTTTTTTATCCTTAAGCAGGCTCGGCAACTGTGTTTTAACAACCTCTAACAGCTCCTCGATACCATGTTCTCGAAGCGCTTCCGGATGCAGTCCATATGCACTGTATATCTTGTCGAATTTTTGGGATAATTTTTTGCTGTTCTCAAAGTCTCTCGGTTCAGCACAACAGTCTATAATACCGACAACATCGTTGCTAAAAAGACTATGAAGCAACTCCTGTCGGTCTTCATCATATGAACTGGAGTTATAGTGGGCATGGCTGTCAAATATCATTCGGCAACATACCTCGCTTCCACGGTTAAAATGCGTTGCTCCGAGATTTCCAACACGGTAAACTCAAACGGATTTCCCGGCACTTTTTGGCCGTTTTCCGGAATAATACCGAGTTCGTCCAGAATATATCCGGCAACACTTATATCGTCGATGTCCTTGGGTATTTTTAGGTCTAAAAACTCGTATAAATCACGAAGCGGTGTATCGCCCGACATTTTCATGCTACCGTCCGGCTCGGTATTAATTTCACGAAGTATTTCGTCGTGCTCGTCCCAAATTTCTCCAACCAACTCCTCTAAAACATCTTCATGAGTAACTATTCCCTCGGTACCGCCAAAGCTGTCAACAACAACGGCAATATGTGTCTTTTCACGCTCAAAAAGTCTAAGTAGTTCAAGCAAGGGCATTCTGGGTGGAACATACAGAGGCTTTTGCATGATTGAAGATAGCGAGTGTTCGCTACCGCCGATTAAAGCCGCAAAAAAATCTTTTTGATTAACAACGCCAACTATCTCGTCGATACTGTTTTTATATACAGGGATTCGGGTAAACCGCTCCTGTAAAAAGGTGTTTTTGCACAGCTCGACGTCAGCATCAAGGGGAAGTGCCGCAAGGTCAACACGATGGGTAATTATATCACCGGCAAGTTTTCCGGAAAATTGAAGCGCCGACTGTAAAATATCGGACTGTTGTTCCTCGATAACCCCCTCATCTTCAATCTCTTCGATAATAACGCGAAGTTCATCTTCGGTTAGAACATTCGATTTATCGTCGTTATTTCGAACCAGCTTTTGAGCTAATTTTCTAAGTGTTAACAATAGAATAATTACAGGCCAAAATACATATCTCAGTGCAATTAAAATAGGCGAGGCAATCTTCAAAAGTTTTTCCGGCATTTGGTTTGCAAAACTTTTGGGAAGGACCTCACCAAAAATGATAACCAAAATGGTAATAATCGCTGTAGCATAACCAACACCTGCAGCACCGAAAAGCTCGGTAAAAATAACCGTACTTAGTGACGCCGACAAAATATTAACTATATTATTTCCTATAAGAAGCGCAATAAGCGTTTTATCATATCCTCCGATAAGTTTAAGTGCACGATGGGCCGCTCTAATACCATCTTCTTGCTCTACCTTTAATTTAACCCTCGATGCGGCAGTAAGTGCCGTTTCAGAGGATGAAAAAAATGCCGACAATAAAATAAGGATAACGAGTATCGGTATCATAATCGGCAATATTTCAGACATTTTTATTTTTCTCCTATTTAAAACATTCTTATAGCTTTATACCAAACTTAATCAGCGCCTGTTTTGCCGCTTGTTGTTGTGCGGCTTTCTTGCTTCGTGCACTGCCCAAGCCCAATTGTTTACCGTCAAGAGTAACCTCGGTTTCAAAAACCTTGTCGTGGTCCGGGCCCTTTTCGTTGATTATAGTATATACCGCAGGTTTATCGTAATTTTTTTGAATATATTCCTGCAACCTTGTTTTATAGTCTTCCCTTTGGTCGTCTAACCTTAAATACTTTTTAAGCAGTGCCTCAACCGGCAGTAATCCGGAATCCAAAAAAATTGCTCCTATCAAGGCTTCAAAAGCATCGGCTAAGATAGAGGGGCGTGCTCTGCCACCGCCGGTAGTTTCTCCTTTTCCAAGAAGAAGGTATTTACCGAGGTTTACGGCTATCGCCATTTCGTGTAGGCTATCTTCACAAACAACTCCGGCACGACGTCGGGTAAGTTCACCCTCAGGGCAGTCTACATTTTCGTTAAACAGCCGCTGTGAAACGACTAAAGACAAAACACTGTCGCCTAAAAATTCCAGACGTTCATTGCTTTGATGATCACCACGACTTTCGTTAGCATAGCTGGAGTGGGTGAGTGCTGTTTCCAGTAGCTTTTTATTCCTAAACTCGTATCCGATTTTTTTTTCAAGTTCATTCATCATATTTATCCGTCCTATTTAAAAGGCTATTCAACTATCGATGTATCGGATTGCATTCCGGCCTCTATTTTACTGCATATGTCGTTTTCGGCGCATGATATTGCCTGTTTAATTGCGTTTTTTATTGCCTTTCCATCTGAAGATCCATGCGCTTTTATTATCGGTTTCGAGATTCCTAAAATAGGCGAACCGCCGTACTCCGAGGGATCCATTTTTGCCTTAAAGTCTTTAAATCCACTTTTAAGCAATAGTGCAGCAAATTTGGTTTTTGTGGATTTAAACATCAACTCTTTTAGGCTTGAATTCATCATCTTTGCAACGCCCTCAGCTGTTTTTAAGAATATGTTTCCTGAAAATCCATCGGTTACCAAAACATCAACCCCGCCTACAAATACTGTTTTTGCTTCAACAAAGCCAACATAGTTAAGGTCGCTGTTTCTTAACAACTCGGCGGCCTGTTGCTCAAGCTCCCTGCCTTTGCTTTCCTCAACACCGTTGCAAAGTATTCCTATTCGTGGACTAACAACACCCAGCACTCCCCTTGCATAGCTGTCGCCCATTCTGGCAAACTGTAAAAACATCTCTTTGCGGCAGTCGGTATTAGCGCCGGTATCAACCAGGATAAATGGATGGTTAAGGCCCGGGGTAACCGTTGCAATAGCACCCCTCTTAATGCCCTTTAACCTTTTTACAAGTAAGGTGCCTCCGGCAAGTACTCCGCCGGTAGAGCCCGCCGAAACAAAACAGTCACCACGCCCCTCTTTTAAGGCATTAAGTGCTACATAAAGTGAGGAGGTTTTTCTTTTGATAATGGTGGCCGGTTCTTCACACAGTTCAAATTCATCCTCGGCATCAATTAGCTCCATATTGGAAATATCGTAGGAGTTTTTACCCGCACACGCCTTTATTTTTTCTATGTTACCGCATAGAGTAATTTCACAGGCGAGTTCCTGCTTTGCCATAATTGCACCTTCAATAACCACGTCAGGTGCGTTGTCACCTCCGAATGCATCAAGTATTACCCTCATTATTGTATCCTTTCATTATTAAAATAAACTTAGAATATAATCGTAGATTGTTCCGGAAAAAGCAATAAGTGTAAAGTAACAAAGTGCACCGAACGCAAGAGCAACATCCCTACCGGTAAAATGCATTCTGTGAAGCCTCGTTCTTCCATCACCACCGTTATAACATCGACACTCCATCGCCATAGCAAGCTCGTCGGCACGACGAAACGCCGAAACAAAAAGCGGTATTAATATAGGTATCATTGCCTTAACTCGCTGTACTATACTGCCTTCATCAAACCTCGCACCTCTTGCTCGCTGTGCCGTTACTATTTTTTCGGTCTCCTCCAGCAAGGTAGGGATAAACCGCAGTGCAATTGTCATCATCATGGCAAGTTCATGAACCGGCAATTTTACAACCTTTAACGGAGAAAGAACCGACTCAATCGCCGCAGTCAACAGTATGGGTGAAGTTGTGTAGGTTAAAAGTGATGATCCTATAATCAAAAGTGCAATTCTACAGGCCATAAGTATAGCAAATAACAGGCCTTGACGGCTTAGAGTTGTGACGTTAAACAATGTAAATATCGGGTCTCCCGGAATAAAAAATCCATTTAAAATCAGTGTGAACAAAATTATGGGCAATATTGGCTTTAAACTTTTTAAAATTAGCTTAAATGGTATTGCGGCGGCGGTATAGGCTGTTAGTATGAGAATAAATGCCAAGAAAACCCCGAGCAGATTGGAATCAATAAACAATGCAATGGCATATACTACCGTAAGTATTAACTTTAACCGTGCATCGGCCCTATGAAGCAACGAGTTTCCGGGCAGATGCTGGCCTATTGTAATATCGGTTAGCGTCATCCTTTTCCTTTCCCTAATATGGATAGCAGCTGCTTTGCTGCATAATCTATTGTATACACATCGGTAGAAATGTCAATACCGGATTGCTTTAACGATAAAAATAACGAGGTTACCTCCGGTATCGAAAGCTTAAGATCGGCAAGCTCCTGTGAGCGTTTAAAAATTTCCGGCATGGTGTCGTAGTAGGCAATGCCACTATCTTTTAGAACCATAACCTTTTCGGCATATTCAGCTATATCATCCATGGAATGAGATATCATAATAACTGTGGAGTCCGTTTCTCGGCGATAACCCTTTAAAAGATTTAACAAGCTTTCTCGCCCTGCAGGGTCAAGCCCTGCTACCGGTTCGTCTAAAATTAAAATTGAGGGGCGCATGGATAGAACTCCTGCAATAGCTACCCTACGTTTTTGACCTCCCGAAAGCTCAAACGGGCTTTTATCCAGTAAAGATTCTTCTAAACCCATTGCCTCGGCAGCGTTTCGAACCCTCGTATCTATTTCCGAATTGCCAAGCCCCATATTTTTAGGGCCAAATGCTATATCTTCGTAAACTGTTTCACAGAAAAGCTGATGCTCCGGCATCTGGAAACAAATACCCACCTTAAAGCGAAGCTCTCTTGTTGTTGCGGTATCCTTCCAAAATTCAAGACCATCTATCGAAACCGTGCCGCTGTCGGGCTTTCTTAACCCCCCTAAAATAGAAATAAGGGTGGATTTTCCGCTTCCGGTTGCACCTATTAAGCCGGTGAAGGCATTGTCCTCCACCTCGAAATTCACATCTTTAAGAACATGATTTTCCTCGCCTAAAGGCGAACGATATGCAAAGTTAAGATTGCTAACCTTTAACATTAAGCTTCTAAATCCTTTCCTTTAAGTAAAGGCATTAGTGCCTCTTTTGCCTGCTCCTCGGTTAAAACATCGGGGGGAAGCTCCGCCCCCATTTCTATCAACCTATCCCATAACACCTTAATTGCCGGTGGACGCAGGCTGTATTTTCTCAACCGTACGGTATCTTTAAACACTTCATAGGGCGTGCCCTCTAAAACCTTATTGCCGTCCGACATTATTATAACTCGATCGGCAGTCAGCGCCTCCTCCATATAATGGGTTATATGTACTACAGTTACACCTTTTTCGGCACCGAGTCGTCTTGCTACCGAAAGTACCGAAGCTCGACCGTTTGGGTCCAGCATGGCGGTAGACTCATCCAACACCAGATATTTCGGCTCCATAGCAAGCACACCGGCAATGGCAACTCGCTGTTTTTGTCCCCCCGAAAGTTTATGCGGCTGAGACCTTGCAAACCTTGTTATTCCGGTAAGCTCCATCGCCTCGTCTATTCTACGGCGCATATCGGCAGGATCTACTCCAAGATTTTCGAGTGCAAATGCTACATCCTCTTCAACTATGGTAGCAACAATTTGATTATCGGGGTTTTGGAATACCATTCCAACACTCCGCCTAACATCGAAAAGTTTTTCGGATTCGGCTGTGTCGATTCCATCAACAACAACGCTTCCCTCGTCCGGAATAAGCAGCCCACACAGCATCTTTGCAAGGGTAGATTTTCCACTACCGTTAGCGCCCAGAATACAAAGAACTTCGCCCTCATGTATATCCATCGATACACCTTTGAGAGCCTCTGCTTCACCATAGCTAAATTTCACATTTTCGATTTTAATCATCGCTCATCCCATGTTGCTATCGCACTGCCGCCGCAGGGCAGAATCATCGAGCTGTTTTTCACCTGTAATCCTATTTCATCTGACGTTACCATCATGCCGTCTTTTTCGCAATAACGGCTTATCAGCATTGCCGAAACCGCCGGAGAAATTCCTGCTGTATACCCATTTACAACCAAAAATAACGGATTATCGCTAAGTAGTGATACGGCATCCTTTATTAACGAGGGCAGCTCCTTTTCCAGCTGCCAAACCTCGCCGGAAGGCCCTCTTCCGTAACTTGGTGGGTCCATAATTATTCCATCGTATTGGTTGCCTCTGCGCTGTTCTCGCTGTAAAAATCTTGAGGCATCATCGATTAACCACCTACAGGGTTTATCAGCAAGTCCGCTAACTGCTGCGTTTTCTCTTGCCCAGGAAACCATCCCCTTTGCCGCATCTAGATGAACAAGGCTTGCACCGCCATAAAGACAGGCAAGTGTTGCAGCTCCGGTATATCCAAACAAGTTTAACACCTTTGCGTCGGATCTGTTTTTTAATTTTTCTATATAAAAGTCCCAGTTTACCGCCTGCTCCGGAAAAAGCCCGGTATGTTTAAACCCGGTAGGAGAGATGATGAACTTTAGCCCCTTATATCCTATCTCCCACCGCTCAGGTAGCTTTTTTTTGTATTCCCAACTTCCACCGCCGGTATTGGCTCGATGGTATATAGCATCGGCATTTTTCCATAACTGTGGAAAGCTAACCTCTCCTATCGCCACCGGGTCGGGTCGGCTTAAAATATAATCTCCCCAACGCTCTAACCTTCTGCCGTTTCCTATGTCTATCAGGCTATAATCCTCCCAATCGGGCGAAAATCTCATTAGCTCGGTAACCTCTCTTTTATCTTTTTGGCAATAAGTCCGGCTACAATCTCAATTCTCTCTAAATCCTGACCTTCAACCATAACTCTTATAAGCGGCTCTGTTCCGGAAACACGAACCAAAACACGCCCCTCGCCCATGAGTGCCTGTTGCTGTGCCTCGATAAAGCCCTCAATATATTCATCCCGACGATATTTTTCCTTGCCCTGTGCTGTAACTGTAATGTTTTGCATAACCTGTGGGAATTTTTCATAAACCTGTGTAAGCTCGCTTGCGGTATGTTTGCTTCCTGCAAGTAGCTGTAAAAACAGAGCGGCTGTAAGCTGTCCATCACCTGTGGTAGAATACTTTTTCATTATTAGGTGTCCACTCTGCTCGCCACCGATATCAAAGCCCTCTTCACGCATGTTTTCTAAAACATATCGGTCGCCCACCGCCGTTGTAGAGCAGGTAATACCTATGGACTTCATATGTTTCATAAAACCAAGGTTAGACATAACGGTAACAACAACGGTATCCTTAGAAAGCTCTCCTCGTTTTTTCATGTCGGTAGCAAGTGCCGCGATTAGTCTGTCGCCGTCCAGCTCGTTGCCTTTTTCGTCGATGCATAAACAACGGTCGGCATCGCCGTCGAAAGCAACGCCCACGTCGAAACCACCGGCTAACACCTTATCGCGAAGATTTTTAAGATGGGTTGACCCGCAGTCCTTGTTAATATTTACCCCATCGGGTGATGCTCCCACCAGCTCTATCTCGGCTCCTAATTTTTTAAACAGCAGTGGAGCTGTCTCGCTTGCTGATCCGTTAGCGCAATCAAGCAGAACTTTTAGTCCTGAAAGATCGGTGTTTACGCAGTTGGCAACATATTCAACATAATCCTCAACGCCGGTTTTGCTACGGGTTATCCGCCCGGTTGCATCTCCGGCTGCCGTAACAATGGTTGCGGTTTTTTCTGCATCAAGAATATAGCTCTCTATCTCCTCTTCAATGAGGTCGGGTAACTTATAACCGTCATGGTTAAATATTTTTATTCCGTTATATTCTGCAGGATTGTGGGATGCTGAGATAACAAATCCTGCCGAGGCATGGTAACGCTGTGTAAGAAGCGCTATGGCAGGTGTTGGAAGAACGCCGAGCAGCATCACATCGCAACCCACCGAACAGATTCCGGCGGCAAGCGCACTTTGAAGCATGTCGCCGCTTATCCTGGTATCACAGCCTATAACGTAAAGGGGTTTTTCCTTACTTGTTTTGGCAAGAACCGATGCTGTTGCACGTCCGATTTTCATTGCAAGCTCGGGCGTTAGCTCGCTACCGGCAACACCTCTAACTCCGTCTGTTCCAAAAAATTTACCCATTTTTATCTCCTAATTATCTTTGCTAATAATTATATTTATTGTCTACACTTTATAACTCTACCGTAATACTATTCTTCGGTTTTTATTGTTACCCCATCAACAACCTTATAAGTCCTCCTCTCATTTATTAGCATTTTTTTGCTTATTTCTTCTCCAAGATTAATATTTAGTATCTCGGATAAACCCAGCAAAAAAATTGCAACATCGGCTAATTCGGAGCCTAAATTTTCCTCTTTTTTCTTAAAGGCATCATATGCCTCCGAAACCTCACCATATAAACAGCAAAACTCTATTTCAATATTATCGATATTGAATCCTTTATTTACCTTATTGTTGTATATTCGTTTTTGAGTTTCGGTAGTGTCCATGATTACCTCCTTCAATCAAGGCTTTAAATGAATTTGAGTTGTGAGTCATCATCCCTTGGCTTAAAACCAAGTCTATCGTAGGCAGCTGTCGTTACTATTCTTCCTCTTGGCGTTCTGGATAACAAACCCTGTTGCATCAGATACGGTTCGCAAACATCTTCTAAGGTTACCGCCTCTTCCCCGAGCGCCGCAGCCAGTGTTTCCAACCCAACCGGACCGCCGTTATATAACTCAATTATTGCTCGCAACAAGCTTCTATCGAGAGAATCAAGCCCTGCATCATCTATATCCAGTCTCTTAAAAGCATCCTCAACAGCTTTGCAATTGATAACCCCTTCGCCTAAAACATCAGCAAAGTCTCTTACCCGTCTTAACAATCGATTTGCAATACGCGGAGTTCCTCTTGCCGCAACAGAAAGCCTATCAGCCCCCTCTATATCGCATGGAATTCCAAGTATTCCGGCCGAACGTCTAATAATCTCGGATATCTCGTTACGGTCGTATAAATCAAGCTTTAGCAGTACACCAAAACGGTCACGTAGTGGACCTGTCATCTGTCCGGCTCGCGTGGTTGCGCCAACAAGGGTAAACTTGGGAAGATTAATTCTTATCGATTGTGCCGAAGGGCCTTTTCCTATAATAATATCCAGTGCAAAATCCTCTAATGCGGGATAGAGAACCTCCTCTACCTGTCGAGAAAGTCTATGTATTTCATCTATAAAAAGAACATCTCCCTCCTGCAGATTGGTGAGCAGTGCAGCAAGGTCTCCCGCCTTTTCAATGGCAGGGCCACTGGTTATGCGTATCTGCACCCCCATCTCAGCAGCGATAATTCCTGCAAGGGTTGTTTTTCCTAATCCGGGAGGCCCGTATAAAAGAATATGATCGAGCGGTTCCGCTCTCTTTTTGGCGGCTGCAATATATACCGAGAGGTTTTCTTTAATCTTGCTTTGCCCTATATATTCCGCAAGACATTTAGGCCTCAATGAGCCATCGGCATCCTCCGGTGCTTGATCTGGCGAGAGCAACCGTAGCTCGTCGGATTGTTCAAACATCTATATTTTCCTCACTATTTTGCAAATCTTTTAAGTGCTAATTTTATTATCTCCTCGGTGGGTAGCGTTTCGTCTACTCCCGAAATTGCCAGTACCGCTTCAGAGCGACTATACCCCAGTGCAACAAGTGCGGCAAGCGCCTGTGCTGAACCCCCGGCTACCGGTAGAGCAACCGAAACTGCACCCTCTTCGCCTATATCCATAGAGGTCGCCTTATCTTTAAGCTCCAAAACAATTCGTTGTGCAAGTTTTGGACCAACACCGTTTGCAGCGGTAAACGCTTTATGGTCTGCAGCAGCTATTGCAAGTGTTATCTTAGTTGGGGAAAGACTGTTAAGTATGGCTATCCCAACCTTAGGTCCAACACCTGATACCGAGATAAGCATGGTGAAAACACGTTGTTGCTGTTCATTTTCAAATCCGAAAAGCTCGAAGGCATCCTCCTTCACGTTTAGATAGGTAAAGATTGTAGCTTCGCTACCAACCTTTAGTCCCGCCACTGCAGAGGCGGGCATCATCACCTTAAATCCAACACCTCCGCAAACTATAACAGCACTGTCCACCGATTGGTGTGTTATTTTACCTGTTAAGGAATGTATCATATATCCTCTTTCTATACTTCTTCCGGTTTTTTTGCTCCACGAGAGCTGTTGGCATGACATATAGCAAGTGCGACTGCATCGGCAACATCGTCAGGTTTTGGAACTGCGTTTAGCTTTAGCATTATTCGGGTCATCTCCTGAACCTGTCCCTTGGTTGCCTTTCCATAACCGGTAACCGCCATTTTAACCTGTAATGGGGTATATTCAGATATAGGAATTCCCTTGTTTCGAGCGGCAAGCAGGATAACCCCCCTTGCCATGGCAACTGCAATAGCTGTTTTATGGTTATTGGTAAAAAACAGTTCCTCTATCGACATACAGTCCGGCTTAAACTGTTCAATTATTTCGGTTATATCATTATAAACCATTTCAAGACGAGAGGAAAACAAAATCCCCGCAGGAGTAGTTACCGCACCACAGGTTACGAGGGAAAAACTATTGCCGTCAAAATCCAGTACCGAGGTACCTACCGTAGCATATCCGGGATCAACGCCAAGAATTCGCACTAAACACCCTATATTTTTATATATACGAAATAATTATAGCACATGACGATGTTAAATGCAAATTATCTCCGTCTATGGCAAAGCTATTAGAAATATCTCTTGCAAAGCCCACTTTGCATTTTGCACTACAAATGCAAAAACGATGTATTTCTCAGGATGGTAACTCAGCAATTATTTTTGCTTGCGGCAGAGATAATTTTATGGTGTTTACTGTTTTAGAGAAGTTTGACAAACGCTGATTTTTAATATAAAATAGATAGTGGTGTATTATACCTATAACGAGGCATCATGGACAGAAATTTTCTATTTTCCGTAATAATTGCCGTCTGTAATGCAGAACGGTCTTTGCCGATTACCATCGATAGTATTATCGAGCAGAGCTTTGGCTTTCAGGATAGCATCGAAATAATTGTAGTAAACGATGCTTCGTCGGATGGCACCGGCGAGGTTGCAAGAAGTTACGCTCGTCTATATCCGGACAATATACGAGTATTCGATAAGAGCTATGGCGGTATTGCTTCTGCACGAAATGTTGGACTTCGCATGGCAACCGGAGATTACATAAATTTTTGCGATGCAGGAGGCTATTTTGACGAAGGCGTTTTTGCCTCGGTAGCTGTTTTTTTAGAGGCTGAAGTTGAAAATACATCTTTGGTTGCTATATCCGGGCAGAGAGAGGAAAATTTAACCGACGAATTTTTTGATGTTTTTAAACGTACAAGGGTTGTTGAGCTACACAAAACCCCCGGCTTTTATCAACCGGAGCTTGGAGCATATTTTATCACTCGTGAAGCCTGCTCACTTTTATCTTTTGATGAAACGGTTGGCGAATTTAGCGGGGTTGAATTTATTTACCGAATACTTGCAAAAAAAGATTCAACCATCGGTGTTATCGAAAAACGTAAATATCTTTTAAATAAAAAGGTAGAGCTTTCCGAAAGATCTGCTTCACATTTGCTAAATGACTATCTTCCAAAAATATTAAGGTATTATCGTGATAGGTATGACCCTCCGTTACCGCGATATTTCCTTACCATGGTTATGCGATTATTTTGTGATGTTTTTGCCGGAGAGGTTCGCCGTTTAAACCCTAATGCAGATGAAAGGAAAATGTTATTAAACGGTATGCGCCCAATACTTTCGATATTAAACGAAAACATGTTAAGGGGTGACAGACATATTTCTGAAGATGCGTTAGCCTTTTGTCTCTCCATGAAACCAAATCCGCAAGAATTTTTAAAGGAAAACTATCCTGAGTTTGACGGCTGCTACTCTGTTACAGCGGTAATGCCGGTAGATGGTGATGAAGATTTGCTTGTTTCATTGAGGCAAAGTCATTGCGATGGTCTTGAAATACTACGTAGCGAGCGAAATGTTGCCCTACAAAAAGCTACCGGTGATTTTATTGTGTTTTTTGACAAGGACGACCGTGTAGATGCCGACTTTTTTCGTGTTATGCTTCGTAGGCTCTCGCTGGATAGAGTTTCCATTTGTTGTTGCGGTTATAGAGATAAACAGGGAAATGAAATACTTGCAACCGGTCTTGACGGGGTTGTTACCCCGGCTGTTGCCGCCAGTATGTCCTTACCTATGAGCAGCTTTATGTTCAAGACAGCCTTTTTAAGAAACCGAGTAGTGTTAGAAAACATCTCTTCTACCAACCCTTATTTTTTCCTTGCGGTGCTTCGCAAAACCGAACTCGCAGTGGTAAAATCAGTACATGTCACTACTAACTATAAGGAAACAAGGAGCATAGAGGAAATATTTGGCGACCCGATTCAACGCTCCATAGATACCCTTACCGCTTGTTATGATGAATATAATAAGGTTAAGCATTTTTCAAGGCTATTATGATTCAAAATGATTCGACAAAAAAAGATATTACAGCTCGGATTTCTTCTATAAGATGGAGGAGACGGTTTAATTTTTTGCGTCGGTTTTTAATTTTACTGGCTGTTGCAGTTTTCATAACGTTACTTTTAAGCGGGTTTTTTACGCCGTTTTTTAACTTTTTAGAAGATTCGATTACACATATACGCCTTGCCGTTGACCAAGGCGACGGATTTCCCGAAGAACTTTCCTTGCCCGGTATTATTTCGGCAGTGCCTGTAGGAGGCGGAGCAATGGTTGTAGGTGAAAAGGAGATGGCTTTTATCTCGCCTACCGGAAAACAGATACGACGTATCGGCAACAGCTATGCTAATCCGCTTTTTGAAGCTTCGGATGATAGGGTTTTAATATATACTCGTGGTGCAAGCGACTACAGGATAGAAGGATACTATCAAACCTTTATTACCGCCGAACTGGATGAAGACATTTTTCTTGCCGATATTGCCGATAGCGGTAGCTATACCATTGCAATGTCGGACCCTAAATTTCGTAGCTCGGTTAATATTTACAACCCGTCAGGAACAGAACTCTTTAACTATAAACTTGCAGAGGAAATGCCGGTTGTTATAGAATTTTCATCTAACTCAAACTACCTTGCAGTAGCAACGGTCTATTCCGTTAATGGTGTGCTACTAACCAATATATATGGCTTTTCCATTAGCAGCCGAGAAATAATAGGTGTTGTTGAGGGGATACCTGGAGTTTGCCTTTCACTATCTTTCCAATCTAACGACAGGATAATGGCTGTGTTTGATGATAAAGCCGCCGTATTCAGCTTGGGGGATGGAGAAACTGTAGCCGAACATAGCTTTAACAACAAGCAACTTCTAAAATTCAGTGTTTCGGGTAACGGTGATAAACTGGCACTGCTACTGGGTGAGGAACAGCTTCCTGAATCTATAACACTAATGATCTTTGATTCTTCTTTAAATTTAAACGGGGAAACAATTATAGCTTTTTCTGTTGACAATCTTCAATATTCGGAGTACAATTTAATGGTAAGCTCGGGTAGTACGCTCTACCGCTATAATGACAATGCTCAACCAATAGAGGAGGAACAGTTTTCATACTCAGAAAAAATTATTTCCATTCTTGAAAACGGGTTTTGTGTCGGTGGTGAGTTTATTTATGAGATTTATTAAGATATGCTTAATAAATAGTTTTTTTATGAAGGAGAACATATGGAATTTCTTATTATTTTAGTGGATATTGTTCTGCTGCTAATTGTAGCGGTTACGGTAATTAATTACTATCAAAAAGGTTTTTTTGTATCACTTATCTCATTGGTAGGAACAATTATCTCTGTAGTGCTTGCCTTATTCTTGGCAACCCCTATTGCAAGGTTCATATTTAGCGTTTTTATGGAAGGAAGCATTACTGCAAGAGTAGATTCCTCATTAAATGATGATCTTCCCGAGCAGTCGGTAGAACATATTGTTTCGGGCCTTACCGATGCATTTCCGGACAGCTTAACAACCGGAGTGGACGGTTTAAATGTTATCGACGAGCTAAACTCGATATTTGCCGGCGAGATGACCGGGGTTACGAGCGATGTAATTGTGAGCAATACGGTTGCACCGGTTATGATAGCATTAACTGCTGCCATTATCTTTTTCTTTTTGGTATTTGTGTTTAAAGGAATTTTCGGAATTATTGAAAAGCTTCTTTACGGCGTGAATAAACTTCAGATAGTTGGCAAGCTTAACAATATACTTGGTGGCGTTGTTGGTTTAATTCCCGGCACTGTTAACGCAATACTGGTTTTTGCGGTTTTAATCCTTATCGCTGTATTTACCGCCGACCAGCTACCGATATTAAACTCTGCAGACCTTGGCTCCACCGTAGGAGGAGGAATATTTAATGCACTCCTTTCTTCTGTTTCCGGATTCTTTACACCTCAATAATTTCACACAATCACCATATAGAATGTTTAATATAACATTGGTGTAAATACTTTGATTTTCTACCCATTAATCATTCAAATAATCGCTGTGTGTAGGGTAGAGCGCATAGCCAAAGTCTTGAACTCCTAACACGCCTTAGGAGAGGATAGCTGACGCAAACTAAGGGCTTTTGGCTAGACCAAACAACAAGAAAGGATTGAACATTATATGTTATGTTCACGCTGTAAAAAGCGTCCGGCAATAATATTTATACAGCCAATGGACTCCACCGAAAAAGGTGGCGGAGTAGGCTACTGCTTAACCTGCGCCAAAGAGCTTGGAATAAAACCGCTTGACGATCTTTTAAAAAAGTTTAATATACCCGACAGTGAGCTTCCCATGATGGAAGACCGTGTTATGGGTATTATGGAGAATATGGATTTTTCTCAAATTGCACAGATGGGTATGCAGGCAGTTTCGCCGGAAGATATGCAGTCCATGATGGAGCATGGGGATATGCCGGAAGGTTTTGCTATTCCTGAGGAGGGTGAAGCAGCCTCTGATTCCAAAATTGACGACAAGAAGAAGAAAAAGAAGGGCAAGGATAAAGCCGAGCCTGAAAAAAAACGTCGCTTTTTAGAGCAGTATTGCAGCAATATGACCGCTAAGGCAAAAGAAAACAAGCTGGATAAGGTTATAGGTAGAGACAAGGAGATTGAGCGCTGTATTCAAATATTGTGTCGTCGACAAAAAAATAATCCCTGTCTTATCGGTGAACCGGGAGTTGGTAAAACTGCTATTGTAGAGGGCATTGCAAACCGCATTGCCACGAATGATGTTCCGGCTCGACTTGCAGATCGCGAAATATATTTACTCGACCTTGCCGCACTTGTTGCCGGTACCCAATTCCGTGGTCAGTTTGAACAACGAATTAAAGGACTTGTATCGGAAGTTCGTGCCGCAAAGAATATAATTTTATTTATCGACGAGATTCACTCGCTCACCGGAACCGGTGATGCTGAGGGAAGTATGAATGCAGCCAACACGTTAAAACCTTCTCTTTCTCGTGGAGAAATTCAGGTTATAGGTGCTACAACTTTTAAGGAATACCGTAAATTTATTGAAAAAGATGGAGCTCTTGAGCGTAGATTCCAACCGGTTACGGTGGAGGAGCCAACCATAGAGCAGTCTATAGAGGTTATAAGTGGTATTCGGGAGTATTACGAACAACACCACGGTATAATTGTAAGTGATGCGATAGTGAGGATGGCAGTATTATTATCGGAGCGTTATATAACCGAGAGATTTTTGCCGGATAAAGCTATCGATTTATTAGACGAAGCCTCAGCCTGTTGCCACCTTCGCCATCCAGTTATCAGCGAGCTACAAAAAAGCAAAGCAAAACTTAAAGAGATGTTGGAAGAAGAGTCCTCTCTTGAAGAGTCTGCCCAGGAAGATAGTGACTACGAGGAAATAGCACAGCTACGAAGTGATATCCTAAGATTGCAGGGTGTTATTAACGAGTTAAGTCCGCAGGCAGAAAATATAGAGGTTGAACCTTCAGATATTGCTCATGTTATCGAACTTTGGACGGGCATACCGGCTGTTAAGGTTGTTGAGGGAGAGTTTGCAAAGCTTGCCTCGCTTGATGGGCAGCTAAAGGAACACATTATCGGCCAGGATGAGGCTATCAAGGTCGTTTGTGCCGCCATTAAGCGTTCACGTGTTTCTATAAACGGTCGCCAGCGTCCTGCAAGCTTTATATTTGTAGGCCCTACAGGCGTTGGAAAAACCGAATTATGCCGACAGTTGTCCATGCAACTTTTTGATGGGGTTGAGCCTTTTATTCGACTGGATATGTCGGAATATATGGAAAAACATGCAGTTAGCCGTATTATCGGTTCACCGCCCGGATATGTGGGCTACGATGACGCGGGACAACTCACAGAAAAGGTTCGTCGTCGCCCTTATAGTATAGTTCTTTTCGATGAAATTGAAAAGGCACATCCCGACCTTTTAAATATTCTTTTACAAATATTGGACGAGGGACATATAACCGATTCATCCGGCAGAACTGTCAATTTTGCCAATACCATTATTATAATGACCTCAAATGCCGGCTCTTCCATTAAAGGCGGCGAACTTGGATTTAATAAGACACAGGGAGAAATATCTATCAGCAAGGCAGAAAAAGCACTGTCTGAACTGCTTCGCCCTGAATTTTTGGCAAGGGTGGATGAAGTTGTTCACTTTGCGCCTCTCGATTCCGAAAGCCTTAAAAGAATAGCAAAATTAATGTTGTCGGAATATGAAGAATCGCTTTTAGAACGCGGAATAATACTAAAATATACCGATGAATTCCTTAACTGGATGTCAGAAAAATGTGGTGGTGGCAAGTTTGGAGCAAGAGATTTGCGAAGAACTCTACGCCGTGAATTTGAAGACAAGGTTGTTGGACTTATGGTAGAAGGCTTTGGCATGGGTACTCTTTGCGCCGACATAGAGGATAACGAAGTTGTTATTAAGGCCTCGGTTAATGCGGTTGCACCAACTCATTAGACGGACTATATATTTACCGCTTGTCGAGTACTCGATGGGCGGTAATGATTTTATTAAATATTTCGGGCTATATTAAGGTATGATTTGCATTAAAAGGTTATAAAAAATATGCTTACAAAGGACGGTTCTTTCTATAAAAACCTTGTTACCCTTGCCATACCCATTTCACTACAGGGTTTGTTGACCTTTCTTATCGGATTTGCCGATAACCTAATGGTAAGCTCGCTTGGAGATGCAGCAGTATCGGGAGTTTATCTCGGCAACAAAATAATTGCTTTTTACCAGCTGCTGATAATGGGTATAGAAGGCTCTTTATTGATACTTTCGTCTCAGTATTGGGGCAAGAGGGATACACATTCTATAAAAAAAATTATATCTATAGCACTGAAGGTAGCGTTAGCAATATCTTTACTGTTTACACTGATTTCAACGATTTTCCCTTCTCAGGTTCTATCGCTGTTTACCGAGGATGATGAGGTTATTCGCTTAGCCGCTCAATACCTGCAAATTCTTGGTTTTTCCTATATTTTTTATGCGATAACCCATATCTTTATTTTTTCCATGCGAAGTGTGGAGGTGGCCGGAATCGGCTTTACTGTTTCGTTTACTACCCTTATTGTGGATGTTGGTTTAAACTACCTGCTAATTTTTGGAGTTGGCGGATTTATCCCTGCAATGGGAGTTCAAGGTGCGGCAACTGCTACGCTGATAGCTCGAATAATTGAATGTGTGATAATGGTATGGTATCTACTTCGCATTGATAAAATACTTTGTATTAAATTATCCGACTTTTTATTGCACGATATAAACATTACTAAAGATTTCTTTAAATATGGCGCGCCGATTATAGGAGGTAACCTTGTATGGGCTTTCAACGGTTTCGGTCAAAGTGCAATACTTGGTAGATTTAATGCAGAGGTTCTGGCGGCAGTAAGCATAACCGACACGCTAAACAACCTTGCATATGTTTGGATGTCAGGACTTTCCAGTGCCGTTAGTATTATTACTGCAAAAACCGTTGGTTCCGGCAAAATAGAGAAGATTAAGGAATATGCAAGAACTGTTCAGGTTATCTTTCTTGCACTCGGAATTACAACCGGATTTATAATTTATCTTGTTAGAGTACCGTTTGTAAACCTTTACGGAGTAAGCGAAGCTGCAACGGCACAGGCCGTTCAGCTAACAGTGGTTCTTGCCGTAACCCTGGTGGGAACATGCTACCAAGCGGCCTGCCTTGCAGGGCTTGTAAAGGCAGGTGGAGACATTTCATTTGTGTTTAAAAACGACATTGTTTTTGTGTTTTTAGTTGTTCTGCCTGCAGGTTTTATATCTTGGCGACTTGGCGCCGCACCCTGGGTAGTATTTGCCTGTTTAAAAAGTGATCAGATATTAAAATGCATCGTTGCTGTATTTAAAATAAACAGCTTTAACTGGATAAAAAATCTCACACGTTAGGAAGGAGTTTTACCATGGATTATATTATTATTGCATTGTTGGCGGTGCTCTCGGCGGTTGTTATCGCCGTTCTGCTCTCCATGAGCAGGACGCAGAAAAGAGAGCGAGAAATTCTGCTTGCCATGATGGATGAACAGTTTCGCAAATCTCGGCTTGAGCAGGGAGAAACGCTATCTCAGGCCCTTCGCTCGCATGCTGAAATTCAAAACGTAATGTCGGAACAGCTGTCGGCACGGCAGGCAGCTGTATTAAAAGAGCTATCAAACGGCATTTCTTCACGTCAGGAGATGCTTCACAGCAGTGTTGAGGGACAGCAAAAACACCTTGCCGATGCATTTAATAACTACACTATACAGAGCAATAAGATGTTGGAAAATGTTCGCAATACCATGGAAACAAGGCTGCGAACCCTAACCGAAGAGAACGAAAAAAAGCTGGAAGAGATGAGGCAAACGGTAGACCAGAAGCTTCAAAAAACACTTAACGAAAGGCTAAATCAATCCTTCTCGTTAGTAAGTGAGAGACTGGAACAGGTATATAAGGGGCTTGGCGAGATGCAAAACCTTGCAGTTGGCGTGGGCGACCTTAAAAAAGTTTTGTCCGGCGTTAAAACGAGAGGAATTCTCGGTGAAACCCAGCTTGCCGCAATTTTGGAGGAGATGTTAACCTCGGAGCAGTACTACATAAATCACTCACCTCGCCCAAAAAGTGCTGAGAGAGTAGAGTTTTGTATCAAACTTCCGGGAGATGATAGTGGAAATGTTCTTTTACCCATCGATGCTAAATTTCCGTCCGATCGCTATCTCCAGCTAACCGACGCCTATGAACAGGCAGATAATGCGGCGATAAACGCCGCAAGAAAGGCACTGGAACAGGCTATAGTCGGCTTTGCTCGAGATATTAAAAATAAATATATTGAACCGCCTTATACCACAGATTTTGCGGTAATGTTTCTTCCCACAGAAGGGCTATTTGCCGAGGTTGTTAGGCATGGAATTTCTCAGCGAATTCAGCAAGAGTATAGGGTAATACCGGCAGGACCTACCACCATGGCCGCACTGCTCTCCAGCCTACAGATGGGATTTAAAACACTTCAGATACAAAAGCGCTCCTCCGAAGTATGGCAGGTTTTATCCTCTGTTAAATCGGAGTTTGAAACCTTCGGTAAGGCACTTGAGCAAACCCAAAACCGTTTAAGATTAGCCCAGGAGGATTTAGAAAATCTTGTAGGTGTGCGTACAAGGCAAATTCAGCGTAAATTAAAAACCGTTGAAAATCTTCCGGATACCGCTAACAATTTATTACTGCCGGAGGATATTATTGAGGCAGAAGAGGCTAAACTGTAAAATTTATTTATTAGAAGCATTTTAACACAAAACACATCATCTCTCATGTTGATGTGTTTTGTTAACAAGTATTTTAAAAAGATAGAAATTTAGCCGTCTTTCTTTTGCAGATTTTTTGATAATTAATTATCTAATTATATATGTTTAGTTGTTAGAAAGCGTTCCAAACTCAAAAACCGTAACATGATGGTAAGGCTTTTCCGGAGATATTGTTACGTCCGGGAATCCCTCAATGTTGGGGCCTCCGGGGAAGAAGCCCGTTTCGAGGCATAATCCGCCATTTTTTTTGTAGATGGCGCCGTCCTTGCCCTTCACTCCGGTTAGCTTGTTTCCGGTATAAAGCTGCATACCCGGTTTCGTTGTTACTACCTTTAAGGTTCTTCCGCTTTGTGGGCTGTAGAGTTCGGCGGCAACATCAAAATCGGTTTGCTTTTTTAGAATAAAGTTGTTGTCGTATCCCTCAAATGCCTTAACTTGTGGGTGTTCTGAATCGATATCCTGTCCAACAGGTTTTGCATTTCTAAAATCAAAAGGAGTGTTTACAACCGAGATAATGTTTCCTGTGGGTACACATTCTTCATCGTTTTCGGTTACTCTGTCGGCATTTATTGTTAATTCATGTGCCAAAATATCGCCTGTGCCGTGTCCGTTAAGATTAAAATAGCTGTGGTTTGTGAAATTAATAATGCTTTTGGAATCGCAAACTGCACGATAATCTAATATTAATTTATCGTCCTCGGTAAGCATATAGGTAAGGGTTATATCAAGGTTTCCGGGATACCCTCCCTCGCCATCGGGGCTGGTTAATGTAAAAATAAGCTTCTCGTTTTCTGCAACCACATTAAAAATTTTACTGCTGTAAGCAGCAAAGCCACCGTGAAGAGTATTGTTTCCATCGTTCTTTTCGAGATCATACTGTTTTTTGTCGAGATGAAATACAGCTCTTCTAATTCTGTTAGCATAACGGCCCACAAATGCTCCGAAATAGCCGGTTCCGGTTTGATACTCCGGCAAGGAATCATAACCAAGAACTATGTCGTCGAATTTGCCGTTTTTGTCGGCAGTAGAGATGGAAACGATTGTTGCACCGTAAGGTATTACCTTAACACTTGTTCCCTTATCATTTTCAAGTGTGTAGGAGTTCATAACATCTCCGTTTTCGAGTATTGCAAAAAATTCTGTGGAATAAGCTTTCATAATAAATTTTGACCCTTTCTTTTTTGATGGTTAGCTTCTTGAAATTTGAATTGTTAGTTCCATTTCATAATTTGTATTTGCTTCGGGTTTTGCAAAATAGTTTTCACGTAATAGGTCGCCAATTCCGGAGTTGGCGGCATCAATATTTACCGTCATGCAGTCGCTTGTTGTTAGCGTACCTAAATTCGTAGCCTCTACAAGATTATCTTTTCGATATGGATGCACCGAAATATCCGGAAGATTTTCCTGCGCTTTTATTAATAAAACTTTATTATCGTTGTTTACATTTCCATATAGCATAAGCCATTCCGCTTTAGTTCTGTTTCCATTTTCCTTTGGAATAAGATAGTGATGACAGAGCTCCTCTATTCCACCCTGTAACAAAACAGGAACTGCCGCTTTTCTACGATTTTTATAGTTTTCATTAGGCCCAAGGCTAAAACAGGCAAGCTCCTGCAGTTCTGAAACAGCTTCAAAGGTAACACCAAATCTGTTAGCTGGCTGTGAAGCTTTAACGCTGTATGAGATAATAAGATCACCCTTATTGTTGCACCGGTAGCTAATGCATAGTTTTTTTATACCGTCAGCAATAAAGTCTACGGTAAGCAGCTGTGGCTCGGCAGTTATCCGTTTTAACCTTAATGATTTTTCAGCTTCCTGCCAAAATCCCATCTTTAAAAGTCTTCTAACCGAGTTTAAAAGGCTTTTATCGTCAGCCTCCTGCTTTTTGCAAACACGTGAAATTTGCGGCCGAAGCGGCTGATTTAAAAACTCAAAATTTTCTCGCATTATTGAGGTAAGAAATCCGGTTTGCTTGTCTATAGTATATCTGCAGTTGGCATGATTAAAACTAAATATATTGTACTCTTCATAAAGAGCAACAAATTCATTATCCGATGGCACGCTACGATTTTTTATTCTATAATAGCATCCACATATGCTTCGTTCTGCGTCCGACCAAGGTAATGGTTTGTTGTTATAAAGATTAACAACAAGGTCGATTGCCTTATCGGTGGATATTGCCGGATATGGAAGGGTAAGTTGTATACTTTCGGCTACCTTGATAGGAGGCACTGAAACCTGTCCGCTTTCACGAGTAAGCCCATCTAATCTAATTTCCCAAATAATATAATAATTTTCAAGTGATATAAATTTGTGATTATTAGTTATGGTTAGCAGCGATTCATTTAGCTCCATCTCAACCGGCGAAAAACACTGTTTAATTTCAAACGCGCTCGGATTTGGAGTTCTGTCCGGCTGAAGTATTCCATCGGCTACCGATATTTGGTAGTTCTCACCGTCCCATGCAGAGATAATTATAAAGTTGGATATAAATCCTCCCACTAAATTATCATTAAGTTTAATACAGTTTACATATTCCGAGAGGTATCCCATCCCGTTTCCTTCAGCATCAATAAAATCATAAAGAATTGTCGATTGTGATGGGCGTTTCTTGCTTGATTTATTTATAGATTTTATGCTTGTTTCGGTAGATACCGAAATATCTGCGCCTACAATCGGTCTGGTTTCATCCGATTCCTTGATTAGGCGAACTAACTCCGGATCAAATTCGTCATCAACTCCCCATAGAATTACCGACGGATGGTTTTTAAGCCTTGTAACGGTCGAGATTAGTCGCTCTCGCACAAAAGGGGTAATTTTCGGGTTTTTCTTTAGTCCGTAGGTGTCAATAGCAGGGAAGGACAGTACATACAAGCCTATTTCATCACATATATCATAAAGCTTATCGGAAGCGGGGTGATTGAGGGTTATAGCGTTAAAGTTACATCGTTTTATTAGCTGTAAATCTTTCCTCAGCTGTTCATCGGTAAGTGTTCTCGTGCTATCTGCGTCCCATTCTTCATAGGCTGTTCCAAACAACTTTACAGCCTTACCGTTAATGGTTAATGCACCGGTCGTTTCTTCAACAGCAACTTCTCTAAAGCCAACTTGCACCGCACGAAGATCAAGGGTGTTGCCAAGATTATCCTGCATGAACATCACTAACTTATAAAGGCAGGGATTTTCATCGCTCCACAGATTTGGATTTTGCAGGTTAATTGTTAGCGATAACTGTAACGGAATCTCGGTGGGGGCAACATTAAAGACGGTTTCTTGATCCTTTGAAAGTATGCTTCCGCTTGAGTTATAAAGAATTCCCCAAAGCTCGATATTTTCATGTTTTGTTTTAATGGATAGGGAGGCGTCGATGTGAAGGCAACCGAGGCTGTAATCCTCTGTAACTGACGGCTTAACTACTACGTTTGTTATACCGAAAATAGGTTCACCGCATAACCAAACACTTCTAAAAATACCGGATAGGCGGTGTCTGCCTATGTCTTCTAAGCAGCTACCATGGCTATATCTATACACAACTATTGTAAGATGATTCTCACCAAGACACGCAAAATCTGCAAGGCAAAACCGATGCCCGTCGTATGCTGATTGGCAGTAACCTATATAACAGCCATTCAGATATATTTCTGCGGCAGAGCCAACCCCGTCGAGTTGCAGATAAAGTTCTCGCTCCATCATTTCGGTAGTGGTAGTAAATGTTCTATGGTATACCCCCACCGAATTTATTTCATCAGGAGGTGTTATTTCCTCCCTATATTTTTCGAAGCGGTGTTCTATCCAGTTGTTATCTTCCTGAAAAATTTGCCAATCCGATGGAACTGTAATTGTTTTAGAGCCTCGGTAATCCTTTATCAGCTCTATTCCTTCCGGCAATTTATCTAGAGTGTCGAAATAGATAAAATCCCACTCACCGTTAAGGCTTTTAAAATGCGAACTCACCTCATTATCCCGAGCCTCACCTATCGAATCAAAACCAAACCCGACCCCCGTAACCGGTAGTCCAGCTTGGCTTACAAATTCAATATCTTTAAAGGCAGGATATGGCATTACCGTTCCCCGTTAGCTGTTATACAAAGTTCTGACTCTAATTACACCGTCGATTGCAGCTATATGTTTAATGATGTCATCCTCAACCTTGCCGGCAACATCTAAAACTGTGTACGCAATGTCTCCTCGGCTTTTATTTACAAGGTTGTCGATATTAATTCCAACTTCCCCTGCACAGCCGGTGATTGCGGATAACATTCCGCTTTGATTCTTGTTAAAAATGCAAATCCTTGTTCCGGTAAATGGCTCTAAGGTTATATTAGGCATGTTAACACTATTTTGTATTTCACCGAAATTAAGATAGGCTTTAAGCTGGCTTACCGCCATATATGCACAGTTATCTTCGCTCTCAGGGGTAGACGCACCAAGGTGTGGTATCGCAAGAACACCCGGAATATCAATTAATTCATCGGTAGGAAAGTCGGTGATATATCCTCCAACTTTTCCGGAGGATATTGCTGAGATAATATCGGCATTAACCGCAAGATCACCTCTGGCAAGGTTAATAATTCTTACACCATCCTTCATCTTATCTAATAAATTCTTGTTAACAAAGCCCTCGGTATCTTTATTTACCGGCAGATGCAGGGTTAAAAAGTCGCAATCGTTAATAATATCTCCGAGATTTACGCATGGCCTAACACTTCTTGAAAGGTTCCATGCCGCCTGTATAGAAATGAATGGGTCGTATCCGTAAACTTCCATTCCAAGATGTACGGCTGCATTAGCAACTAAAACTCCGATAGCACCGAGACCGATAACGCCAAGCTTCTTTCCGCCAATTTCGGGTCCAACAAACTGTCCTTTACCTTTTTCAACCAGGGCAGGAACGTCGTCGCCTTTACCTTTGAGAGTTTTTGCCCACACTATCCCGTCGCCGAGATTACGACAACCGGCAATTAGTGCTGCTATTGTCAACTCTTTTACTGCATTTGCATTGGCTCCGGGAGTGTTGAAAGCTACTATACCTTTTTCGGTACATGCATCCACAGGTACATTGTTATATCCTGCTCCGGCTCGAACTATAGCAAGCAGATCCTCGCCAAGCTCTTCAGCTGCGATTTTACTGCTTCGAACAAGTATTCCATGTGGATTTTCTTGTTCATCATTTACGTTGTAAAGAGGTGTAGTTAAAGAGACTAAGGCTTTCTGGCTTATGCTATTTTTTGTTTTTATTCTATACATCCTTTTCAAATCCTTTCATGAAATTAACCAAAGCTTCTACACCCTCTATGGGCATTGCATTATAAATAGACGCTCTCATGCCTCCTACAAGGCGATGTCCCTTAAGGTTTAATAGTCCGGCGTTAGCCGCTTCCTTGCAAAAGCGATTATTTAGTTCATCGTTTTCGGTTGTAAAGGTTACATTCATCATACTGCGGCAATCTTTACGAACAGGGTTTTTAAAAAGTTTACTTTCGTCTATAAAGTCGTAGAGTATTGCAGCTTTTTTAAGGTTATGTTCTGCCATTTTATCAAGTCCACCCATGGTATTCATAACCCAGTCGGCAACAAGTCCGGCGGCATAAATAGCAAAGGTAGGCGGAGTGTTATACATACTGTCTGATTTAGCATATGTATTATAGTTTTGCATAGTTGGTAGGCTATCGGCACTACGAGAAAGTAGCTTTTTATCAATAATAACAACGGCAAAACCGGCTGGTCCCATATTTTTTTGAGCGCCGGCATATATCATTCCAAACTTAGAAACATCGACCGGTTCGCTCATAATACAGCTGCTCATGTCTGCAACAATCGGAACATCTCCACACTCAGGAAGCTCAGAAAAAACACTTCCAAAAATCGTATTATTATAGCAAAGGTGCAGATAGTCTGAACCCTCGGATGGCTTTATATTCTTCATTGAAGGTATGAATGTAAAGTTATCCGCTTCGCTTGTTGCAAGGATGTTAACCTCGGTAAACTTTTTAGCCGCTTTGGCCGCCTTACCACTAAATTCGCCGGTAACGATATAATCTGCCTTACCATTTACCGTTAAATTTGCTGCCAGCATAT